>CAMYXV010000046.1 GCA_947303055.1 uncultured Bacteroidales bacterium | reverse complement strand
GCGAGTGGATGGCCATTGCATCGTTAGGCGTGCTGAAGGCTGGTTGCGCCTATCAACCATTAGATCCGAGTTATCCAGCCGAGCGTCTGAACTTCATGATGAAGGATGCCAACGCCAAGATGCTGATTGCTGATGAAGAATTGCGTCCTATCGTTGATGAATACCAAGGTGAAGTGCTGCTGACGAAAGACATCGACACGCTGGCTGTGGCTGAGCCTGTAAAAGTCGACATCACGCCTTCAAGCCTCTTCATCATGCTTTACACTTCGGGTTCGACGGGCACGCCCAAGGGCTGCCAACTAGAGCATGGCAACCTTGTGGCTTTCTGCCATTGGTACCAGAGGTATTATGGCCTGACTGCCAACGACAAGGTAGCCGCTTACGCCAGTTATGGCTTCGATGCTTGCATGATGGACCTTTACCCTGCCCTTACATGCGGTGCTTGCGTCCACATTATCGGAGAGGACATCCGCTTGAACTTGCCAGATTTGAATGATTACTTCAATTCAAACGGTATAACTCATTCATTTATAACGACACAGGTCGGTTATCAGTTTGCAACCAATGTCGAAAACCATTCTTTGCGTTGTTTCGCTGTTGGTGGTGAGAAACTTTCGGCACTCAACCCGCCGACCAACTACAAGATGTACAACGGCTATGGCCCGACGGAATGCACTATTTTCACCACGAATTACTGGGTGAAGGATTACGAATTGGACATCCCCATCGGTAAGCCTTTGGATAATTTGAAACTCTATATTGTTGACAAGCAATTCAATAGATTGCCCATCGGTGCCATGGGCGAGTTGTGGGTCACGGGACCGCAAGTGAGCCGTGGCTACCTGAACCGCCCCGAAAAGACTGCTGAGACCTACATAAAGAATCCTTTTAGCGATGACCCGAAGCACAGTCGTGTGTATCGCACCGGCGACATTGTACGTTACCTCCCCGATGGCAATATCCAGTTTGTCGGTCGTAAGGACGGACAGGTGAAGATACGTGGTTTCCGCATCGAGATGAAAGAAGTTGAAGCCGTCATTCGCCAGTTCCCAGACATCAAGGATGTGACCGTGCAAGCTTTCGACTATGAGAACGGAGGAAAGTACATTGCTGCCTACATTGTGAGCGATGAAAAGGTGGACATCAAACAGTTGAATGCCTTCATCGGCCAGCAGAAGCCACCCTATATGATTCCGGCGGCCACGATGCAGATCGAAAGCATTCCGCTGAACCAGAACCAGAAAGTGAATCGAAAGGCTTTGCCCGCTCCTGTCATCCAAGCTGCTGACCGCGAGTTTGTGGAGCCGACCAACGAAGTCGAGAAACTCTTCTGCAAGATTTATTGCGACATTCTGTCCATAGACAAGATTGGCGCCACTGACAACTTCTTCGAGTTGGGAGGCACTTCGCTCATGGTGACGCGTGTCATCATCGAGGCCGACAAGGCTGGTCATCATATCGCCTACGGTGACGTGTTCGCCAACCCGACACCGCGAATGTTGGCCAACTTCCTCACGGGTGGCATCGTTGATGAGGATGAAGAGGCCCGCAAGTACAATTACGGCCCCATCAACCATATTCTTGAAGGCAACACCCTCGATGCTTTCCGTAATGGCGAACGTCAAACTATTGGAAATGTGTTGCTTACTGGAGCTACGGGCTTCTTGGGCATACATGTCCTCAAAGAACTCATCGACCGCGAGGATGTACCTATCATCTGGTGCATGGTGAGGGCAGAGAATGATGAAAAGGCAGAACGCCGCCTGAAAGGGATGCTGTATTACTACTTCAGCAACAATTATAAGGAGTTGTTCGGCAATCGTTTACGTGTCATCAATGGTGATGTGACCCAAGACATCAAGGTAGATGGCAAGGTAGACACGGTGTTCAACTGTGCCGCCGTGGTGAAGCACTTCTCCAAAGGCACCGAAATTGAGGATGTCAACGTGGGTGGTGCTGCACATTGTGTGCGCTTCTGTCTGCTCAACAATGCAAGGCTGATTCATGTGTCAACTTACAGCACCGGAGGCATGTCCATCAATGGAATGCCGCCTGAGGATACGGTTTACACCGAGCAAAAACTCTATTTCGGTCAGAACCTTGGCAACCAATATGTCCACTCGAAGTTCATATCCGAACGCGTTGTGCTCGATGCTGTAGCATTACACAAGCTGAATGCCAAAGTGATGCGCGTGGGCAACCTCGCCCCACGTTCTACCGATGGCGAGTTCCAGATCAACTTCCAGACCAACAGCGCGATGGGACGCATCCGTGTTTATCAAATGCTGGGTTGCTACCCATACGATTTGACTGACGTCCCGATGGAATTTTCGCCCATCAACGAGGTCGCGAAGGCCATCGTGACGCTTTCGGAGACGCCGCAAGCCTGCTGTTTGTTCCATCCTTACAACAACCACTATGTACACTTCGGTGATGTTTTGGAGGAACTTTCTAAAGTCGCGCGGGGTCCACGTCAGGTGGAGGCTGAAGCCTTCAACGAGGCTATGGAAGTCGCCAAGCAAGACCCCGAAAAGGCCAAGCGCCTTTCCAGTCTCATTGCCTACCAAGACATGGCACATGGACAAAAAGCTGTGATGATTCCTTCTGACAACCAATACACGACACAAGTGTTGTATCGTCTCGGATTCCGCTGGTCGAGCACTTCGTGGGACTATGTGGACCAGATGCTGAAGGCTATTGCCGGATTTGGGTATTTCGATTAAGCAAAACGGCCTGAACCGAGATTCAGGCCGTTTCTTCATTCTGTTTCATCCACCGCTCGATTCGCTTCCCTTGCCTTATCGAACAATTCTGTCATGGTAGGATTGCCTCGCGTCAGCTTTTGAATCGTCAGTGCCTCTGCCTTGTCGTTGGCTAGGCGCAGGTTGTTCTCGCTGCCGATGAGCGCATCCTTGATTTTCTGCAAGTGCGCGATGGATTTGTCGATCTCATCAATGGCGGTCTGGAACTTCTCGCTGGCAAGGCGGTAGTTTCTGCCGAATTTGTCGCGGAAGTCAAGCAGTTGGTTCTCGAAGTTGGTCACGTCGATGGACTGGTTCCTTGCAATGGCAAGCTGTTGCTTATATTCAAGGCTCTTCTTCGAGGTCTGCACCAACAGTGAGATGATAGGCAGGAAGAACTGCGGACGTATGACATACATCTTGTCGTATTTGTATGAAACATCCACAATGCCACCATTATACAACTCATTGTCAGGCTCCAAGAGCGAAACCAACACTGCAAACTCGCAGTTTTTGGCTCGGCGGTCGGCATCCAGTTTCTTGAAGAAGTCTTCGTTTTTGTGCTTGGTAGCGGTTTCGTCGGCCTCGTTCTTCATCTCGAACATAATGGAAACGTATTCCGTGCCGTCGGGCGCAAAGTCGCGGAAGATGAAGTCGCCCTTCGAGCCGCCCGAGGCATCGTTGTCCTTTTCGAAGTAGGCGTTGGGCATCATCGGGCGCATCATTTGGTTGAACTGGGTAGAGCAATGCACTTCGAGACTTTCACCTATCATTTTGGTCGACAAGCGAGCCTTCAAATCCTTATAGTAATTCACCAACTCTTGGGCACTCTTCAGCTCCCCTTCATATTTCTCACGCAACACAGCCATCTTTGAGTCAGCCTCTAGCTGTTGGGTTTTCACCTCCGCTTGCAGTTTGGTGATTTCCTGCTCTTTTTGGCTGACATAATCCTTAGCCTTTTGTCGCACCTCCATCACTGCAATCTGCTGTTGCTGGGCACTTTGCGCGATTTGATTCCGCAGATCATCAATGGTTTTGTCCTTGGCAGCCAAAGCCAGATCCAACTCAGAGCGTTTTTGCTGTTCAATGCTTTGCAGGCTTGCTTTCAATTGGCTGATTTCCAGTTCTTTCTTGTTCAATTCTGCCAGATAGTCTTTCTCCATCTTGGCTTCCGCAGATTGTTGTTCTGCAATATGTTGCTGATGTAATTCCTGGAGCCTTCGGTTCACTTCCTCGTTGAACTCGGCATTCTTCACTTGGCTGACGATAGAAGCATAGTCGGCCTCGTCGACGGTAAACACACTTCCGCATTTAGGGCATTTGATCTCTCTCATGTTTTTTTGTTTTGTTCAATACCATATAGTTGAACAAGGCGAATATTTCAACTTCATTGAAAAAATTTATCCTCTCCTTGCATCGCGTAAAGGTTTATCCCAATAAACGATTCCGCCTGTTTCTTGGGCAAGGTCGTCGATATGCTGCTGAAACTCTTGAAATAGTGCTTCCTCTCTTTTCTTCGAGCGTCGTCCCTTGGCTTCAAAAAGCACTTTACTGAAATAAGCATCGTAGGAAACAGCATAGTCTTCCTCGTCGCGATGAGGGAAGAAAGTGACTGCCGCTTCATATTTGATTTGACCTTCTTCAGAAGTTGCAATCAGCATCACCAAAGCTGCACGTCGCGGCACACCATTGAATTCGAGCTCAGCCGAAAAGTACTGTTCGTAGACATTAATCGGAGACATGGCTATTTTATTTCATCCAACAAATCGTAAGCTTTCACCAAACAAAACACATGGTTGAAGGCACCAATGGTGACCACGCGATTCTCTCCATCGTATTTCATTCTTCCAACATTCAACAGGGTGTAGTTCTCCACCTTGAGTTGATTTTTCACGTACAAATGCACGACCTTCTCGCTGATTGTACCTGCAATGGCATTGCCAAGGTCTTCAATGATGTTGGATTCGCCGTCATCTTTCTGATTGTCATTGGCTGAAGCCACAATCTCCTGAGTAAGCTTATCCACATGCTTTTCCACTTCGGGACAAGTATAGTACATGATTCCGGCTACAATGGCTAATAGCAAGATGGTCTTAACTAGCTTTCTCATAAGATAAGATTATTTTACTACTACATTTCTATTATGCACACCATTTACGGTGACCATCTGAATCGTATAGATGCCCGCAGGATAGTCCTCAACCGAAAGCACACATGTGTTTTCTAGGTTCATCTCCACTGTCTTGACCAATTGGCCCATTACGTTGTAAACAGTAACACGTTGAAGACCTAGAGCGATAATATTGAGCTGATGTTCAGCAGGATTGGGATACACCGAAACCATTTGGTTTTCCTTTTCCCCGATTGCATCGGGAATGCCTTCACCTATAACGGTCTCCGATGCCGATTCGCAACCGTCAGAATAGACAGCCACAATGTAATACTCGGCGCGATTGCCCACAGTGATGGTATCCCGATATTGGTAAATATCATTTTCCAAGGTGACTAGCAAAACTGCGTCACGATATAGGTCAAAATGCTCAAGTTCGCCCGTTGAGCCAGGTTCTGGAGCTTCCCAAACCAAATTGATGGTGGTCATCTCTCTTATAACCGGTTCTTGAATATGCAGGTTCTGTACAGGATTGCAATACACCTGCGGCGTCTCACCCACTGGATTGGCAATCTCTGCAAGACAAGCGATGTTCATCTGGCAATACTGCTGCGACATCTCGAAACTGTTGACGCTGGTGCCGATTAAGTCATTAGGCGTGTGGATGTAAGGACTATAGTTCTGGTAGTCTTCAAAGGGATAGATGCCCATATAGCCATGATTATTAAAGGAAGTGTGGTCGCTGTCTCCTTCGTTGAAGTTGACATGACGGATGGGCAGTTCGGGATAATACACTTCGCCGACATTCATATAATAGGTACCGATGGGCTCCACCGAATTGGGATAGATACAGTCGATATGAATCTGGTCGCCATAAAGGTAGCCGTTCATGTCGTTGTTGAAATAGCCGATGATGTCCATCCCTTCCTGTTGGCAGCGCGAAGCGTAGGCCTCACTGCCATATAGGCCCATCTCCTCACAACCGTAAGCGCAATAGACAACGCTGTATTCGAATTCGTACTGGGTCATGATTCTTGCGCTCTCAAGAACGCTGGCCACACCTGTAGCATTGTCGTCGGCACCCGGAGCCGTCCCGCCACCAAACATGGCCTCGTAAGAAAACGAATCAAAGTGGCTGCCGCACACTACGTATGTGTCGGGATAAAGCGTACCGCGCTGAATGCCAATGACATTTGGAGCTGCCTCACCACTGCCAAACCAAGTGCTGGCATAAAAAGGCTGTTGCTCCACTTCGAGGCCCAACGCCTGCATACGACTGGCAATCCAATCGGAGGCGGCAAAGGCATTGTCAGAGTCCCAAATACGGTTGCCATAGTCCTGTAAGTGCTGCACGATGGCTTCCAATGAATCCATGTTGACTTGGTCGAGCATCTCGCGGATGATGGGATTAACCTCAGTCACCTGTGGGAAATCGCGGGTCAGATTGGGCAGAATTGCCTTCTTGTTGAAGATAGCCACAGCACCATCATTCTTGTAAGGCATTCCAGCGCCTTTCACGATGATATAGTTGTCGGTCCGCAACAAAGCCTCACCTTCTCCGATATAGGCCTCTTGCTCCGTTTTGGGACAATATATTAAGGTGTAGACCTCGTTATCTTCAAAGGCTTGATTATCAATCATGACCATCGTTTTAGCATCAAAGTGTTCCGCCGTGGCAAACACCTCGTAATTGTTGTAGTAATGCACTGTCAGATTGGAGTCAGAGAAGTGCTTTTCCAGTTCAGCGCGACCTGAATAGGAAACCATGACAAAATTGCCAGCCATCATCACCGACGACAGCAATAGGGCAAGAATTGTTGTAAACAGTCTTTTCATTTGATTAAGTTTTAAATTCTTCTGATGGCAAAAGTAGAAAAGAAATCCGAATCAGGGGGCATCATCTCGCAAGAAAATAAATGATGAGCATGTGAACTGGATAAAAAGCATAGAAACAATACTTTAAGAAAGGCGTCTTGATGAATCCGCGCTTGCCATTGTACATGCAGGTTAACAACAGCGAGAGGAAGACCATGAGTTTCATGGGAAGAAGAACGGGACAAGCCACAGTCCGAATGATACGCTCTTTCCTTAGTCCATATATCAACAGGATAAAGACAAAACCAATAGTTTGGTAATCGCCATGCATGTATCTGGAAACAAGGAACATGGCCACAAGCAAAAATAAACTTATCATAGGTTTGTTCCTAAAACGTTCAAGGCTACACATGGCAAGATAACCCAACAGCAAAGTGAACATCACATTCTGTTTAGGCAAAAGAATGGTGTGGCCAACCATCAAGTTGAACGGGATTTCGGAAAGAAGTGCAAGGACAAAAAGGCTGATACCGTATTTCTTTCTATTACTGGTTTTCTCAAAACCTTCTACTAGCAAAAATACAAAAATGGGAAAAGCAAACCTTCCGAACATCTGCATCATATGCGACAAAGACATTGTTCTTCCTGCAACGGTAAACCATACTTCATTGGCCCAAGGAAAGCGGCAAAACCAGAACTTAGCCAAGTGATCCGACAGCATGGAAATGCAGGCGATAAGTTTCAAGACGCTGCCGCTGAGTATTTTGAATCGGTTTGCTGTAAGCTGTACCTCCATTACATTCTATATTTTAGAGATCAGAATTTATCGTTTGTCAACAATCTTCACGCCAGGATAATCCTTTGCATCGAATGTCACTTGCTCCTCGGTTATGCCATAGGAGATTTCGCGCATGGTCATGGTCACTCCTTTCATGCTCGCGGTCAGGCTGACAGGCCAGTAGGTGTCTTTTTCGACGACCAAGTCCATTTTCTTGGGAGCGTCCTTGTCGGGGTTGGATTTAGATCTCTTGCAGCGGAAATGCCATTCGGTCGGGGTTTCCTTGTCGATCTTGACATCGTAGCCTTTCGTGACATCGCTAAACATCTTCATGTTTTCATCGGATTCGGATTCGGATTGGGTTTTGGGTTTTGTATTAGTGATTTCGATTTCATTTTCTGATTTATCGTAATTCCATTCCGTGACTCCGTCATTCCACGTGATGATTTCGTTATCTTTAATCGTGCCTTCCATACGCGTTTTGTCGCCCAAGGTATAAATGCGCGAGCTCACCGAGCCCAAGATGATCATTTTGAAATCGATAGTCATGGCAAAGCCTTCACTTTTGTCGTGTTTGGCCAATTCCGCTTCCATACGGGAGACGATTTCGTCAGGAGTCTGTGCAATTGACACCGCCGCAATAGCGATGAAAGTGATGATGCTGAATAGTTTTTTCATTGTCGTTAGTATTTGTTTGTTATGATTGGCAAAGATAATGAATATCTATAATGAATAATAATGCTTTAAATAATATTGCTTAGTCATAAAACCGTCACATCCAGTTTTGTCTTTCTTGTAATTTGTACAACCAAGAAACGGTTCGTCCTTTCCTGGTTTGATAATTAAATACCCATCCTTACACTTGTCACATTTGAGAATCGGCATGATTCCACCAGAGAGGTCATTTGTTGTAAAATCACAGATTTCAGGTTCATTAGTGCACATCCAAAGTCGGAGTCCGAAGTCTTTTTTGTGTTTATATTGAAGTGGATAACCACAAATTGGACATCGTTTAAGCATTGAGATATCTGGAGATTCACTTCCATCCATGTCTAGTTCTCCATTGACACAGATATTGCTGTAATCCCGTATTAGTTCGATGACAAAACGGGAAGGACGTTGCTGAGGCGCCACAATATATACCCGGTTTTTAGTGCGAGTCAATGCAACATAGAAAAGGCGACGCTCTTCTGCATATTCTATACTCCGATCCTGGTTAACCACCAGTTTCATGACCGGATCATCTTCTATCTTTGAAGGGAATCCGTATACAGCATTAATGGCATTGATGATGATAACATTATCGTATCCGAGACCTTTAGCTCTGTGAGCAGTCAGATAATAGAGTTTCACTTCCGGGAATGCTTTTGATCGGACAGTTCTGGTCCGTTCGTCATATTCGAACAATCCGCTTCGAGCTAGATTAAAGGCATCAAAACCATACCGGCCTATAAGCAATATTGATGAATTTGTTTCTTTTTTCTCTTTGAGATTTGCATCCAATATTTGACTTATTACACGCTCTACCGCTTGAGCTTGCATAAAGAACTTTCCTCCTTTAACCTCTGATTTATCATTGTTTTCTTCAGAGTATGCTTCAATAATAACTGGTTTTTGAATATGCTTTGGGCTAATGAGGGATTTCTTAATCTGCATGCTATTCTTCTGGATGAATCCTCCTGCGATATCAATAAGTTCCTGGGAATTACGATAAGTTCTTGTAATCTTCAATTCTTCACCATAACCCATTGTATCAGTAAAGTGTGTAAACAATGTAATTTCGGAGCCTGCGTATGCATAAATTGACTGCCAATCATCACCTACTGCCATTATTTTGGCATCAAACACATCTGAAAGTGATTGGGCAAGATCAAAGCGTTGCCGAGAAATATCTTGGTATTCGTCAATAATAATATACTTAAAGCCTAGTTTCTTGCCTATCTCTTGTTGCTTTCTGAGAATTTTAGCAGAATCGTTTATCATATCCTCAAAGTCTACCGCCCCCCTTTCTTTCAGTTTCTTTGAATACTCCAAATAACACTGGTGTGCTATGTCGAGAAATAGTTTGGTTCGCACATTATCAGTAAGATGTTTCATATTACGGAACTCATCTTCTGTAAAACCTTTTGTTTTGAAGTTTTGAATAAATGCTGCCAAAAGGCGCACTAGTTTACCAATGTATTTGTTCTCCTCGGTGGAGATTATTCTTTCATACACCTCTTGTGATGAGCGAGGTTGCAAAACAATACCTTTTGCGACTAATTGTTCTTTTAGATGTTCTATAAAATGACGTCCATCTTTGTATTTAGAGAACGTATATATCAGTTCAGTATTATGGTCTCGGTGCAGTTGAACTTTGTCATTTACTTCTTTTTTGTATCGTTCTAGTTCGGCTGGAGTATAGCGATTGTGCGTACCGTTTTCTGTAATGCCAAAATGTTCAATATAAATAATTTTATCACCTTGTTTAATAGTAAAATCAGGTGTGTATGGTTTGTGTGATTTTCGGAAGCCATAGGGATATGGCTTCTCATAATCATAGTCAATCTTATTTAGATACAAAAAGTTTGCTATCATTACCTCTTGTGAGGATCTGAGAGATTCATTATTGATGGTAATGGATTTGCCAGTACGCTTGTTTGTAATTACTTCCACATAATCCTGCATATTACACCGCATCGTGGTAAAATCCGCCTTAGAAATATAATTGAAAAACGCATTAATATCACTTCCCTCATATGGCGCATCAAAATAACTACCGAAGAATAGAATGAGATTGTTCACCATATTAGGCTCTCGGAGGACATCTTTTTTCAGATAATCATTTATTACTTGAAACATGAAGTCGCTGTCTACGACATTCATCTTGTCAACGTCTTGCTTGCAAAGTATGGTGTAGCCAATCTTGTGAAAAGTGGTTATAGGACATGATATTTTCAATGCTTTATTAATCTTGTCTCGAAGCTCACCAACCGCTTTATTTGTAAAAGAGATTACTAGTATTTGTTCCGGCTTAACACATTTCTTGTCAACTAAATACTTGACCTTAGCTGACACCGTAGTTGTTTTTCCTGCTCCAGCTCCAGCAACCACAAGCATATAGTCCTCATCGGTTAGAACCACCTTTCGTTGTTCCTCATCGAGGGATATGACTGGATCAACTTTATTCAAAATAGAATCCAAATAGTATTTGTCTGATTCTAGATGCCGTTTAAGGTATGCTTGGTTGTGTCGCTGAATGCTTTCTGATCCTTCTTTTAAGTTTGACAGATCCTCATATTTGGCTAAAAACTCCTCAATGCTTTTTATCGGAACTCCAAACTTTTCGCAATAAATGTTTAATGTTGTAGCTGTCTTTTGATTTAGGAAAAAGGTGTTTACGTTTGAATATTCCTCTAACAATTTTAAATAATCACTTCTAGCGATGTATTTGTCTTCAGACAAAAGCGAGTTATGTTGTTGTATAAACTGCATTAATTGACCAAATTCAGTCGTTGGAGCATCTTGAATAACTGAATTTTGTCGTTTATTACGATGATTATTAAATGTGCGGGAATAGAATGGCATGTTGATTATTCAATAATATAGTGACAATTATTAATATTGCCGCTCTCGTAGAGACGTGCCAAAGCACGTCTCTACATAGAACGGCAAATACATTCATGAGAATTACTTCTCGATTTCCTTCTTCAGTCTCTCCGTCAGCATAGGGACAATCTTGTGCAGGTCTCCAACGATGCCGAGGTCGGCGACGCTGAAGATGGGTGCGAACTTGTCCTTGTTGATGGCGATGATGAAGTCGGACTCTTCCATACCGGCCAAGTGCTGGATGGCACCGCTGATACCGCAAGCCATATAGAGATTCGGGCGGACGGTCTTACCTGTCTGACCTACTTGTCTTTCATGCGGCATCACGCCGTTGTCGACCATGGCACGGCTCGACGAAACCTGTCCGCCAAGCACATCGGCCAAAGCCTGCAACTTGTCGAAGCCTTCCTTGTTGTGGACGCCACGACCGCCAGAGACCAAGATCTTGGCATCGGCGATGTCGACCATGGCTTTGTCTTCCTTGATGGTCTCAACAAGTTTCACCTTGAACTTGCTGGTGTCAAACTTCGGGGCGAAAGCAGTGACCACGCCTTGGCGGCCTTCTTGGCGCTGACGTTTCTGCATCACGCCAGGACGCACGGTTGACATCTGCGGACGCGTGTTCGGGCAAATGATGGTGGCCATCAGGTTGCCGCCGAAAGCGGGACGCGTCATGCGGAACTGGGGCTCGCCGTTGCTCTTCTCGTCGCTGACGACTTCGAGCTTGGTGCAGTCTGCCGTCAGACCGGTCTTCAGACGCGAAGCGATACGCGGAGCCATGTCACGACCAATGGTGGTGGCACCATAGAGCACGATGTTGGGATGGCGTTCCTTGACAATCTGGTCAACGACCTGCGAGTATTGCTCCGACAGGTAGTCCTTCAACTCGGGCACATCGGCAACGATGACCTCATCGGCACCGAATTCGATCAACTTCTGGGCTTGGTCTTTCACATTGTAACCCAGCAGCATGGCAACGACTTTCTCACCGAGAGCATCGGCAAGGTCGCGGGCCTTTCCTAAAAGTTCGAAAGCAACGGATTGGATGTTACCTTCACGCTGTTCTGCGAAAACGAATACGTTCTTATAATCTTTCAATTCCATGGCTGTAACTTTTAGATGATGTGTTTTTCTTTCAGTTTATTGACAATCAGCTCGACGGCTTCTTCTTCGCTCACTTCGTGGACCTCGCCCGGGGCCTTCATGGCCTTCGGGAACGACTGGAACACCTTGGTGGGTGAGCCAGAGAGACCCAGTTTCGTTTCGTCGTAGTCGATCTTATCGGCTCCCCAGACCTCAACCTCGCGGTTGTAGGCCTCGACGATGCCGCTGACGGTCATGTAACGGGCCTCGAAAGCCGAAGCCAGCACGGTGAGCAGGCACTTGCCTTCCACTTCGAGAACCTGGACGCTGTCCTCATTCTCTTTGTGGACTTGCAGGTTGCCGTTGGGCAACAGTTTGGCGTCGCAGACGTAAGTGACCTGAGGCAGACCGAGGTGCTCGGCCATTTCAGGACCCACTTGTGCGGTGTCGCCATCGATGGCCTGACGGCCGGCGATGATCAAATCATAGTCCAACGAGCGGCAGAGACCAGCGATGGCATACGAGGTAGCCAGCGTGTCGGAGCCTGCGAACTTACGGTCAGAGAGAAGGATGGCGCGGTCGGCACCCATGGCGAAGGCTTCGCGCATGATGACGTCGGCTTGCGGAGGTCCCATCGAGATGACGGTGACCTTGGCGCCGAACTGGTCTT
>CAMYXV010000045.1 GCA_947303055.1 uncultured Bacteroidales bacterium | reverse complement strand
AGGGCTTTTTCAAGGGATATACGAACACAGAATGGGCAATCAACATGCAGATTTGTGCAATGGCATAGATATGGAAACCGCGCTTGTCGTTTTTGAACATCTTGATGACTCCAATCAGGGAGGCAATGAACAGCGCCAACAGAATCAGATAGTAGTTAGGGTTAATCTGAGTGAGTAGGTTCATGCTATCGGTCATGGCATTGGTGAAGTCCTCTCCAAAAGAGGAAAAAGGCTTCATCATCTCTTCAAACTGTCCGTCGTCGAGCATCTTAGACATGATTGGGGTAGTGAAATACATGACGAAGGACCTGAGGATGTTCCAACAGGCGTTGATGAACGACAGGACCAAAAGGATGGTCATGCTTGTGGGGCGCTTTTGTTCGGTGGTTTCCATTCTATTTTGTGTTTGTAGGGCTGTCACGTTGTGGCAGCCGCTTTTGAGGCAATGCGGCTGCCGTGATACGACAGCCCTACAATTCAATCATTCGTTTTTCAAATCATCAAATGCCAAAGGATAATTTTTCACAAAATCAACCGATTTGGCGATTTCGGTGTACATCACCTTGTCGATGCGCACGAATTCCACTTCCTTGCGGTAGGTGGCGACGAACTTCTCGATGATGGGCGACGACTTCAGCGGACGACGGAACTCCAAGGCTTGTGTGGCATTGAATAGCTCGATGGCCAGCACACGCTCCAGGTTTTCGGCCACGCGCAAAGCCTTAGTAGCGGCATTGGCGCCCATGCTGACATGGTCTTCCTGACCTTGCGACGACTCGATGCTATCGACCGAAGCGGGAGTGCAGAGTTGCTTGCTTTGGCTAACGATGGATGCAGCGGCATATTGTGGAATCATGAATCCGCTGTTGAGACCAGGCTCGGCAACGAGGAACGACGGCAGACCACGTTTTCCACCAATCAATTGATAGATACGGCGCTCGCTGATGTTGCCCAACTCAGCCATGGCGATGGCCAAGAAGTCCAAAGTGATGGCCAAAGGCTGACCATGGAAGTTACCGGCGCTGATGACCAGGTCTTCATCGGGGAAGATGGTCGGGTTGTCGGTGACGGCGTTGATTTCCTCGCTGAACACTGAGGCCACATAGTCGATGGCGTCCTTCGAGGCACCATGCACCTGCGGCATGCAACGGAAGGAGTAGGGGTCTTGCACGTGTTTCTTCTCCCTGACAATCAGCTCGCTACCTTTGGTGAACTCACGCACGCGCTTGGCGGTGACAATCTGTCCGTTGTGGTGACGGATTTGATGCACTTGGTCAAAGAAAGGTTCGATGCGGCCGTCGAAGGCTTCCAAGGAAACGGTGCCGATAAGGTCGGCCAGATAGCTGAGACGGAAGGCTTTCAGCAGCACATAGGTGCCATAACTGCTCATGAACTGGGTGCCGTTGAGCAGGGCCAGACCTTCTTTCGATTGCAGCGTGATAGGCTTCCAACCGAACTTCTTGAGAACCTTCTCGGCAGGAACAATCTTGCCTTCATAGTGTACCTCGCCCAAACCGAGCAGAGGCAGCATGAGGTTGGCCAAAGGCGCCAAGTCGCCAGAGGCGCCGAGTGAGCCTTGGTTGTAGACCACGGGCAGCACGTCATTGTTGAAGAAGTCAATGAGGCGTTGTACCGTCACGACTTGTACGCCGCTATTGCCGTAGCTGAGGCTCTGCACTTTCAGCAAGAGCATGAGGCGGATGATTTCTTCGGGCACCATTTCGCCTGTGCCGCAGGCATGTGACATGACGAGGTTCTTCTGCAAGGTGCTGAGGTCTTCCTTCGAGATGCTGTGGTCGCAGAGGGAGCCGAAGCCGGTGGTGACACCGTAGATGGGCTTCTCTGGGTTCTCCATCTTCTTGTCGAGATAGTCGCGGCACTTTTGGATGCGCTTGATGGCGTCGGCGCTGAGCTCGAGCTTGTAGCCTTTGGTGAGTATTTCGTTTACCTGTTTGAATGTCAGTTCCTTCGATGAGATTTTGTGAATTTTCATATTGTTATGTGTTTATTGTGTTCCTGTTAACGCAGGGACTCACGTCGCCTGCTTAATGGCCTGTCGCCCCTACGGGGCTTTGCTCTATAATATCGTTTCAACCAATTTGTTTGCATCAACGGTTTCCTGAGTGCCTTCCTTCATCCATTTCACAGTGAACTTCTGCTCGGCCACCTCGCTCTCGCCTGCTATAACAACAATCGGGATGTGACGTTGGTCGGCGTATTTCATCTGTTTTTGGATTTTGGCGGCATCGGGATAGATTTCAGCATTGATGCCGTGCTTGCGCACTTGGTTGAGGTATTTCAGACAGTATTTCTCTTCGTTCTTGCCGAAGTTAAGGAAGATGACCTTAGTGCTCTCTGACATGGTCTCAGGGAAGAGGTTGAGGCCTTCCAAGACATCGTAAATTCTGTCGGCACCAAAGCTGATACCCACACCAGAGACATTGGGTAGACCGAAGATGCCTGTGAGGTTGTCGTAACGACCACCGCCTGAGATACTACCGATGGCGAAGTCTTTGGCTTTCACCTCGAAGATGGCACCTGTATAGTAGTTCAAGCCACGGGCGAGGGTGAGGTCAAGTTCGGTGTCGATGCCGAGCTCCATATTGTCGATATAGTCAAACAAGGTCTCCAGTTCGGCGATGCCTTTTTGGCCGACTTCGTTATCCAACAACGGCTTCAACTGGGCCAACTTCTCGCGGGTGTTGCCTTTCATGAAGAGGATGGGCTGTAGTTTCTCGATGGCAGCTGGTTCCAATCCCTTCTCGGCAAGTTCCGCATTGACAGCATCAATGCCAATCTTGTCCAACTTATCGATGGCCACGGTGATGTCGACCAAGGCATCCGACTTGCCGATGTATTCAGCGATGCCAGCCAAGACTTTCCTATTATTGATCTTCAGTGTAACTCTGATTTTCAAAGCGTTGAAGACTTCGTCAACGATTTGCACCAGTTCGGCTTCATTGAGCAAGGAATCGCTCCCGATGATGTCGACGTCGCATTGGCAGAACTCGCGGTAACGGCCTTTCTGCGGACGGTCGGCACGCCAAACGGGTTGGATTTGGTAGCGCTTGAAAGGGAAGGCGATTTGGTCGCGGTACATGGTGACGAACCTCGCAAAAGGAACGGTCAAGTCATAACGCAAACCTTTCTCCGTGATTTTACTGGCGAGTTTCAGCGATTCAAGCGGCTCGCCGTTTTGTTCTACGCCACTCATGAAGTCGCCCGAGTTGAGCACACGGAAGAGGAGTTTGTCGCCCTCTTCACCGTATTTGCCCAAAAGGGTGCTGAGGTTTTCCATTGAAGGGGTTTCAATCGGCTGGAAACCAAAGCGTTTGAAAACGGTCTTAATGGTGTCGAAGATATAATTGCGGCGCACCATGACTTCGGGCAGGAAGTCGCGGGTGCCTTTGGGAATGCTGGGTTTTTGTGCCATTTTTGAAAATTTTTGCAAAAATAGAAAAATTATTTCAGTTCAAACTCTTCACCGTGCTCGGGGATGAAGATGTTGTCCCAACCTTCTTTACGTAGTTGCCGTTTATAGAATTGTTGGGCCTCTGGGTCGCCATGCACGATGAAGGTCTTCTTCACCTTGCTGGGGTCTTGGCAACTCAGATAGTTGATCATTTCCTTGTAGTCGCCATGGCCACTGAAAGCATCAATTTCATAGATGTCGGCGTTGACAGCATGCTCCATGCCAAAAATGGAGACCGTTTGTGGTTTGGGGTCGGCCAGGAGCTTGGCACCCAACGTGGTCGGGGCGCAGTAGCCGATGGCGAGGATGCTATTGTTGGGGTTCTCGATGCTGTTGGCGATGTGGTGCTTCACACGGCCAGCCTCCATCATGCCCGAAGCTGAGATGATGATGCAAGGTTGTTTGGTGGCATTCAGTGCCTTCGACTGGTTGATGTCGCGCACGAAGGTCAAGCTGTTGAAGCCGAAGGGGTCGGGATTGTATTCAATCATGTCCTTCACGTCGTCGTTGAAGAGTTCGGCATACATACGGAAAATCTCGGTGGCGTTGACGGCCAAAGGACTATCCACATATACCGGAATTTTCTCGGGTAACTTACCTTGGTTGTAGAAGTTATTCAGCAGATATACAATCTCTTGCGTGCGGCTGACGGCAAACGACGGGATGATGAGTTTGCCGCGTTTCTCGACGCAGGTGTGGTAAATGACTTCCAAGAGCAGCTGCTCGGCATTGGCACGGTCGCTGTGGAGGCGGTTACCATAGGTGGCCTCGGTGATGAGGTAGTCGCAATGCGGGAAAGGCTCGGGCGAGCGCAGCAGGTAGTTGTGTTCGCGCCCGATGTCACCTGTGTAGGCAATGCGGGTCATCTTGCCTCCCTCATCGATTTCGAGGATGGCGCAACCACTACCCAACAGATGCCCTGTGTTGTTGAATTTCACCTTGATATTGTTATCCAAATAGAGATAACGGTTGTAGCTCACAGTGACAAAGAGGTCCATACAAGCACGTGCATCTTTCTCAGTATAAATGGGTTGCATGGCTGGCAGACCTTGCTTGCGGCGTTTCTTGTTGAACCACTCCATATCGTTCTCTTGGATGAAGCCCGTGTCGGGGAGCATGATGCTGCACAGGTCTTTGGTGGCTGGGGTGCAGACCACTTCTCCTTTGAACCCCAATTTATGGAAATAGGGAATGAGGCCACTGTGGTCGATGTGGGCGTGGGTGAGGATGATATAGTCGATTTCCTTGGGGTCGACCATGATGTCGCGGTTCGCCGCATCAGTTTCGAGGCCCTTACCTTGGAACATACCGCAGTCCAACAGGATTTTCTTGCCATGGTCGGTGGTGATGAGGTGCTTGCTGCCCGTCACTTCTTGGGCCGCACCGATGAATTTGATTTTCATAGTCCATCAGAATTTGACCCCAAAATTAGCAAAAAAAAGTGAGGTGGCAAGAAAATGTCACCTCACTTTAGGAATTTTAGGTCTAGCCAAGAAAAACGGGCTTATTCCACCACAATCTTCCTTACAGCCTGACCGCCGTTGGCTTCAATGTGCATCATGTAGATGCCTTTGACCATTTGTGAAAGGTCGATGCGGATTTGATTGCCTTCAACCTTGGCATTGTAGACAGTCTGTCCGTAGGCGTTCACGATGCGGATATGGCTCAAGCCTTCGCTTTCAACCATGACTTCGCCTTGTGTTGGGTTGGGATAGACTTTGGCAGCAACGCTGTTTTCGCCGATACCTTCGGTAAACAGGAAGTTGGCCACCAGATCACGGTTTTCGGTGGCAATGAAAGTGTAGGTCATTTCTTCCGAAATCACCTCGCCGTTTTCGGTCCAGTTTTGGAAGGCCCAGTCTTCGTTGCGGACGATGGTCAAAGTGACTTGGTCGCCATAGTTGTACGTGCCTCCTCCGCTAATGCTTGCAGCTTCAATTGGGTCAGCAGAGGCCGTGATCTCAAAGGTCTGCAACTCAAAGTTAGCCACCAAAGTGCGGTCGCCTGTCACGGTGAAAGTGTAAGCAGCTTCATTCGAAACTGCATTGCCGTTTTCGGTCCAGTTGATGAAATCATAACCTTCGTTGGCTGTTGCGGTTACAGTACACTCATCTAATGTCTCGTATGTGCCGCTACCTGTAACAACACCACCTTCCGTTGGGTTGGCAAATGCTGTAATCGTGAAAGATTCCACAACAAAGTGTGCAACATAGGTGGCAGATTCTGTAACCGTGAAGGTGTATGTGGCATTAGTGCTGACTTGAACGCCGTTTTTCGTCCAATTGACAAAGATGTAGGGAACAGTAGGTGTGGCTGTCAAAGTGCAACTTTGGCCATACGTGTAGACACCACCACCTTCAACACCTCCAGCCCATTGCGAAGGATCAACAAGTGCAGTAATAGTGTATTGTTGCAATGTGAAGTTGGCCACCAAAGTGCGGTTGCCTGTTACCGTGAAGGTGTAGTTGGCGTTGGTGGAAACCACATTACCGTTTTCGGTCCAGTTCGTGAAGGTGTAGCCAGTGTTCGGCGTGGCGTTCACGGAGCATGATTGGCCTTGCTGATAAGAGCCGCCACCAGTTACGGTGCCACCATCTCTTGGACTAGCCGAAACGGTGATGGTGTAATTCTGCGGTTGCATTTGGAAGTTGGCCACCAGGTTGCGGTTGTTGTTCACGGTAAAGGTGTAGCTGGCTTGTGAGGAGACCACCATGCCGTTCTCTGTCCAGTTGGTGAAGGTATAACCGTTGTTGGCTGTAGCCGTAACTGTGCATGACTGGCCTAAGATGTAGGTGCCACCGCCAGTGACGGTGCCACCATTGGTCGGGTTGGCTGACACATTAATGGTGTATTGTTGTGTGCCTCCCTGCATGATGTCGATCTCGGCAATATAGGTAATTTTGTTGTAGCCGAACACGGTCAGCGTGGCAATGCCAGAGGTTCCGGGAGCAGTAAAAGTGATGTTACAAGTGCCGTTCACAATAGTGGCAGAGCCCATAATTTCGTTGTTGCGGGTCAGGGTGGCCAAGGCACCATTGCCGTTGGTAGCATTCACAACGAAAGATGTCGCGGTGCTGCTCATAGAAGGGGCGTGGGTCACATTCATGTTGGCAGGGATAGCATTGCGCAGTGTCAGAGACGGATCGCCGTAGAGAATCCACGACATATAGGTGCCATGACCTTGTCCTGCTCCTTGACCATATTGGTCCAAAATCTTCATGTTGCCGTCAAACGAGCAGCCGCCAAGCGTGCGCTTGATGTTGGTACTGTGTTGCTCTGTCAGCACATCCACCATCTCGTCTTGGCCATACATTGGGGGAACCCAAGGTTGGGAGATGTAGGAGAACATACCGCCGATGGCACCTGTAGGTGTACCGTTGCTGTTGTTCGTGGCACGGAGCCAGGTCTCGGCGAAACATGGCTGATAGTGGTCATATTTTCCATTCAGGCAAGCCACTGACCAGACGATGGGCAACTTATTATCATTCACCAAAGCGTTCACATTGGAATTGCTGTAGTTGAACACCCCCCAGCTGGTTTCAGAACCGTGGTTGCAGTAATTGATGATGCTCACGCCGTTGTTGATGTGTTGGGTCAGGGTGGCAGAGTTGGAGTTTGCGCCACCGCCGCTGGGATAGTCTCTGAAGACTTCGGTGTAGTTGTAAGCAAGCAAATCATTGCGAATGTTGTCGATATGTTGCCAGTCGTCCTCACCGAAGTGACCACCGCTGCCTGCTACGGTGGCCACACCCGTACCAGTGCTCAACCACGTATCGTTGGCGTTGATGTCTCTCTCGTAATGGATAACCTTGTTCACTTGGGTGGTGACATGGGTCTCGTTCTCGGCGGAGAAACGACCGATGATGATGTCGTTATAGTAGTCGTTGCCCGCTACTTGACCGTACCAGTTGTCGGACTTGCCGCCATAGCTACCCGAGGAATAGTTGTGTCCGGGGATTTGAGCCACGTCGCCGACCAAAAGGACATGGGTGAGGTTGTTGTTGCTGTTGTACTGGCTTTCAATATACGACTTGATGGCAGCGTCGGTGGTACCTGTTGTGCTGGTGCCGACCATTGTGGTATGTCTGCCGATTTGCTTTTTCCAGTTAACAAAAGGCTGCATGGCTGTCATGAATGCGTCGTGGCAAATGATGAGCATGTCGCCGGTCTCAACTACGGGTGTATATTTGCTCAAACCTTCGCTGAAGTTGATGAAGTGGTTGCCGTACATGGCCTCAATTTCTGGATCCATCTTCACCACCGTGGAACGGCGGTCAAAGACGTTTTCGTTTGACAATCCGTCGTTGTACATCTCAACAGTCATGTTGTAGTACACGCGAAGGGTCTTACTAACGGGATTGTAGGCGAAAGGATACACCACCATGTTCTGTCCACGGAAGTCGCGCATGATGTAAGGCTCATAAAGGCCAACATTCTGGGCGGGATAGAAAGCGTCTGTCGAATAGGCTTCACCGTAAGTGTAAGGCACATCGGCAGGGTTGATGGTACGTGGGAAATCGCCTTTTGAAGGTGCGACTTCAATTGGGAAATCTGAGTATTGTGTGTCAACAATGCGGATGCTGTAGTGTTGACGGTCGCCAACGATAGCCGGAATGGCAATCATGGGCAAATTAGGCTCGCCAGCGGTGGCAGTGCTTACCGTCTTGGGAACCGAAATGATGTTGGCTTCGCCACGCGGTGTGGTCACCGTTTGGGTGTAGAAGCCAGGAACTTGCAGGTTGACGGTGATTTGGCTCTCGGAAGAGGCAACCAAATTCGTCTGAATGGTGCTCGGGGTGTTGCTCTTGATGGCTACCCATTGCTGGCCGAAAGTCACCACGGTCAGCATGACGAGCAGTAGCGTAAATAAGCTTTTTTTCATAGATTGAAAATGAATTAGTTTTAAAGGGCAAAAATAATGCTTTTTACCGAATATTGGTCAATTTTTGTTGTTTTTCTTCGTAAAAGCGACAGAATCGCCCCAAGCGTTATATAAGATCTTATGCCCGATGGCGGCCAGATGAGTTTATTCCACCACAATCTTCCTCACAGCCTGACCATCGTTGGCTTCAATGTGCATCATGTAAATGCCTTTGACCATTTGCGACAGGTCAATGCAGACTAGATTGCCTTCTAACTTGGCATTGTAGACAGTCTGTCCATAGGCGTTCACGATGCGGACATGGCTCAAGTCTTCGCTTTCAACCATGACTTTGCCCTGGGTCGGGTTGGGGTAGATGTTGGCGGAAATACTGTTCTCGCCAATGCTTTCAGTATATTGGAAGTGAGCAACAAGGTTGCGGTCTCCTGTGGCAATGAAGGTGTAGGTCATTTCTTCCGAAACCACTTCATCGTTTTCAGTCCAGTTCAGGAACCCCCAGTCTTCGTTGCGGTTGATGGTCACGGAGATTGTGTCGCCGTAGTACCAAAGGCCTCCGCCAAAAGCCGTTCCGGCCTCTTCTGGGGTCACTTCAGCAGTGATGTAACATTGCTGCACAGCAAAAGAGGCAATGTAGGTGTGGTTTTCAGTAACAACGATGCTGCGAGGGTTGTCAAGGTTTCCATCATCCCAGGTCAAAAATACATGGCCGATGTTTGGAGTGGCCGCAATTTCTATGGTTTCGCCATAGTTGAAAGTGCCGCCGCCGCTGACATTACCCCAATCGGGATTGGCGCTTTCGACGGTGATGGTATAGCTCTGTACTTGGAAGTTAGCCACCAAAGTGTGGTCCCCAGTCACCGTGAAGGTGTAACTAGCATTGGTGGAGACCACATTGCCGTTTTCGGTCCAGTTCGTGAAGGTGTAGCCGGTGTTCGGCGTGGCGTTCACGGTGCATGATTGGCCTTGCTGATAAGAGCCGCCACCAGTTACGGTGCCTCCATCTCTCGGACTAGCCGATACGGTGATGGTGTAATTTTGCGGTTGCATTTGGAAGTTGGCTACCAAGTTACGGTTGTTGTTCACGGTAAAGGTGTAGCAGGTTTGCGAAGAGACCACATTGCCGTTCTCCGTCCAGTTGGTGAAGGTATAACCGCTGTTGGCAGTAGCATTAACTGTGCACAACCGGCCTTGGCTGTAAGTGCCTCCGCCCGTGACGGTACCACCATTAGTCGGGTTGGCCGACACATTTACGTTGTATTGTGTGGCACCACCTGAAGTGATATTGATGGTTCCCTCATAAGTGATTTTGTTGTAGCCGAACACGGTCAACGTGGCAGTGCCAGTCGTGCCAGGTGCTGTAAAGGTGATGTTGGCCATACCATTGTTAATAGTAGCCGAGCCTAAGATTTCGTTGTTGAGCGTCAGGGTGGCCAAGGCACCGTTGCCGTTGGAGGCGTTCACGACGAAGTTGGTGGCACTGCTGCCCATTGAGGGGGCATGGGTCACACCCGTGTGGGTGGGGATGGCGTTACGTAAGGTCAAAGTCGGATCGCCGTAGAGAATCCAAGCCATATAGGTACCAAGACCTTGTCCTCCGCCTTGTCCGTATTGGTCCAAAACCTTCATGTTGCCATCGAAAGAGCAACCGCCCAAAGTGCGCTTGATGTTGTCGCTATGGCTTTCAGTCAAGACATCCACCATCTCGTCTTGACCGTACATTGGGGGAACCCAAGGCTGGGAGATGTAGGAGAACATGCCGCCAATGGCACCGGTGGGTGCTCCTGTGCTGTTGTTGGTGGCCCGTAGCCATGTTTCGGCAAAGCAGGGTTGGCTGTAATCGTATTGACCGTTGAGACAGGCTACCGACCAAATGATGGGCAACATATTATCGTTGGTTAGAGCGTTTACATAACTATTTGAATACCATGGACTATGGGATTGCCAGGCTGTTTGATTGCCGTGGTTGCAGTAATTGACGATACTCACGCCACTATTAATCCTGTCGCTGATTTGCTGGGTGGTGGAGGAATAGCCTATAGTATTGAAGTATTCCTGATAAACAGTAGTGTAGTGATAGTTCATCAAGTCAGTACGGATATTGTTCATGTGCTCCCAATCGTCTTCACCAAAATGTCCACCACCACCCGCCGTGGCCGCTACACCACAACCATTGACGAGCCATGTGTCGGAAGCGTTGATGTCTCTCTCGTAATGAATCACTTTGTTGACTTGTGTGGTGACATGGGTTTCGTTTTCGGCGGAGAAACGGCCAATGATGATGTCATTATAATAGTCGTTTCCAGCTACTTGGCCATACCAGTTGTCGGATTTTCCATTATAACTACCGCAGCTTGAATAGGAATGGCCTGGGATTTGGGCTGCATCGCCGACTAGCAATACATGGCTGAGGTTGGGGCTGGCGTCGAATTGGCTTTGGATATAGGCTTTAATGGCACTGTCGGTGGCACCGGCGGTACTCGTTCCAACCATCGTGGTTGGTCTGCCAATCTGTTTCTTCCAGTTGACAAAAGGCTGCATGGCGTTCATGAAAGCGTCATGGCAGATGATGAGCAGCTCGCCAGTCTCGTCAACGGGCGTGTATCGGTTCAAACTCTCATGGTAGTTGATGAAGTGGTTGTCGTAGAGGGCACCAAATTCAGCGTCCATCTTCACCGTGTTCGAGCGGCGGCTGAGGGTGTTTTCGCCTTGCTGACCGTCGGCATACATTTCAACTGTCATGTTGTAATACACACGTAGTGTGTGCGTTACAGGGTTGTAGGCAAAAGGATACACGACCATGTTCTGCCCACGGAAATCACGCAGAATGTAAGGCTCGTAAAGACCCACATTCTGGGCAGGGAAGAAGGCATCTGCCGAATAGGCCTCACCATAGGTGTAAGGCACATCGTCAGGGTTGATGGTACGCGGGAAGTCGCCTTTTGATGGAGCGACCTCCATCGGGAAATCAGTGTATTGCGCGTCAACCAAACGAATGCTGTAATGCTGACGGTCGCCGATGATGGCCGGGATGGCAATCATGGGAAGGTCGGGCTCGCCGGCTGTAGCGGTGCTGACCGTTCTAGGAACCGAGATGATGTTGGCTTCGCCACGGGGTGTGGTCACCTCGAAAGCATAGAAGCCGGGGACTTGCAGGTTGACGGTGATTTGGCTCTCGGAAGAGGCAACCAAATTCGTCTGAATAGTACTCGGGGTGTTGCTCTTGAGGGCTACCCACTGCTGACCAAAAGTCACAACTGTCAGCATGACGAGCAGTAGCGTAAATAAGCTTTTTTTCATAATTGAATGAAATTAGTTTTAAAAGGCAAAAATAGTGCTTTTTTCTGAAAACTAAGGAAAAATATGACAAATCTTATCACAAAACTTGCAAAACCATCAAAACCATTGCTTGTTTGTGGGAAGCACGCCAACCGGCTGCTTCCCTGCGGCGACACGGTTGTGGAGCCGCTGCACAAAAAGCTGTGTGGTTTTGTGGGTTTTGTGATAAAAAAAAGCTAACGATGTTTTTTGGTAAATGCCAATGAATCGCCCCAAGCATTGTACAAAACCTTATGTCCGATGGCGGCCAAGCGCATGTCTAGGCAGCTTTGGCACTCGTCTGGTTTGTCTTTGACGCAGGCTTTGTCGGGGTAGATGAGGTAGTTTTCACGGAATTCGTTCGGCGTGAGGTTGGGCATGATGACATTGGCTCCGGCAAGGATGGCCTTCTCTCGTCCTTGTGGGTCAACGGTCTGGTTGGCTGTGGCTGCCACCATGTTGATTTCAGGCATCATCAAACGAAGGATGGCAATCATCTTCAATGTCAGTTCCATGCGTTTTTCGGCAGAAGGAATCTGGTCTCTGTATGGCCAAAGCGGTGTGTCGGGGTGGGGGATGAAAGGCCCCATGCCGACCATGGCCACATCTTTTTGCTTGAAGAAAAGCAGGTCATCGGCTAGGTCGTCAAGTGTTTGGAACGGCAAGCCCACCATCACTCCAGTACCTGTCTGGTAGCCGACTTTCAGGAGGCTATCGATGCAGGCGAGGCGCTGCTGGAAGTCGTGTTTCTCGTCGCGTGGGTGAATCTTATAATAAAGGTCTTCGTTCGAGGCCTCGATGCGGAGCAGGTAACGGTGCGCGCCTGCCTCAAACCAACGGCGGTAGGTCTCTTCGGTCTGTTCGCCCAAAGACAAGGTGATGCCCAGACTTCCGTTGTCTATCTTCTTGATTTCCTTGACCAAATAGGTAATCTTATCCACGAAAGCCTTGTCGCTCCTCTCGCCGCTTTGCAGTGCCACTGAGCCATAGCCCAACTCATGTGCCAGTTTGGCGCATTCGATGACTTCCTCGTCGCTGAGCGTGTAACGTTCCACCTTCAGGTTCTTGCAGCGCACACCGCAATAGAGGCAATACTTTGTGCAGATGTTGCTGTATTCGATCAACCCGCGCAAGTGGACATAATTATCTAAGTGCTCCAGCTTCACCTGCAAGGCCTTGTCGAACAGCAGTTTCTTGTCGTCGCCTTCAGCGGCGAGGAGGAGTTTGATTTCCTCATGTGTGAAGGTCCCTGAGTCCTGAGCTTGTCGAAGGGTCGAAGGGCCGACTTTATTTAGGATTTCGGTGACGGTCATTGTTT
>CAMYXV010000044.1 GCA_947303055.1 uncultured Bacteroidales bacterium | reverse complement strand
CGTCCATTGCTCAAAGTCGACGAACAAAGCGGGATAAAGGATGCCTTCTAAATCACGTTGGGCTTTCTCATCACTGAAAATCAAGTCAGCGATATACTTTCTATTTAACTCTATATCAGAAAGATAAAACGTATCACCAAAGCGATTGACTAGTTTTTCGCGCACATCGGGTTGGAAATACAATTGCTTGGCGGCATTGTCGCTGTTGTATACAGGAATACCTAAGCGTTGCTTGAACAGCTCGCAGACCCATGACTTGCCGCTACCAATATTGCCGGTGATGGCGACTTTTTTCATTGCACGATGAGGTATTCCACCTTGTCGGGATGGGTACGCAAGATTTGGACAGTAGGTGGCCATGAAGCGAGACGAACATCCAGCAAGGGTTGCATGGCTTCCATCTGCTGTTTATCAACAGCCACACTGAAATGCTCGGGCGTGATAGACGCATAATCCCTGACCGCCACAAGGCATTTCACCGACATCGTTTCAGGGAAGAAACGCACCCGAACATTGCCACTCACCTTGATGGGCACCTCAATATCCATTTCGGTGTATTTCTCCACCTGAACGTCGACCTTTACCTCCTTTACATTGGATTTAATCTGACCTCCAAGCAAATCGAGAGGCATGGTCTCGCTGAAGTTCTGACTCACATTGGCCTTGGAAAGCAGCTCTGTCTTGACCACTTTTATCGAATCTATGACCTCTTGTGGCCCAAAAATCGTTACAGATGAGGGGTCGAGCACAGGTATGCCATAGAGGTCGTATTGCCGCACAGTCTTAATATCAGCTTGTAATACGACAGGTACCACCTTCGACTTCAGCGCATCCATCGTGAAATACACTTTGGCATCGTTCATGGTAATGTCGGTCGCTGAGATACCAAGACTTTCGGCCAATCTCTCTGCCACATACTGGCTGCTGAAGGAATAGGTGTTACCATTTTCAAGACGGAATGGCACCTCATCCAAAGGAATCGTAACAACACGATTGGGCTCCCGAATCATCTTGTATCGAAGAGTATGGAAGCCATCGGTGTTCAACGACATCTTCACCGACTGACCCTCCGACGACACCCACTTGTCGGCAGGTGCTTCAACCAAAAGCAGTCGATACGAGGTTTGGGTGACATAAGTCTCCGACAATTTGACCAGAAACCACGCTGCCGTGGAAATGGCCAAAAACACGAGAAATGTGAAGAAGGAATGCTTGTTGGTGCGTTCCACCTTCTCTTTGATGTCATCCAGTTTGTCCATTGTTATGCCTGTCCGACACGGTTGCCGTTCTGCACAAGAGCGGTCTTCTCGACCTCGACCTCAGTATTCGGAGCGAGAGAAATGACAACGGTAGTGTCCTTCACTTCGACCACCTTGCCGTGGAAGCCACCGATGGTGACCACCTTGTCGCCCTTTTGCAGGCCATCGCGGAATTTCTGTTCTTCCTTGGCTTTCTTAGACTGCGGACGAATGAAGAACAGCCAGAAAACGACGATGAGGAGAATGATAAACAAAAAGCTACCATACTTCTGCACACCAGTAGGCTCTTGTCCGGCAGCTTGTTCTGCGGCTTGGAGTAAAATAAGTAAGTTGTTCATAATTATTTGTATTAGTAATTATTTGCTTTTTAAATCGGCCCTTAGACCCTTCGACGAGCTCAGGGCTCAGGGACCTTGCCTAATATTGATCAGGAGTTTGCACTATGCCTTTGATGCGCAAGGTAGTTTTGGCAGGATTGGTGTTCGACATGACGGTCAAGAAACGGCTTTGGAAGCCGTGGTGTCCTGCACTGTTATAAGTCACCTTAATGTCACCCGTCTTGCCAGGAGCGATAGGCTCGCGAGGATAATCGCCCACCGTGCAACCGCAACTCGACCCAACCTCACTGATAATCAACGGCATATTGCCTGTATTGGTAAAATGGAAGGAATAACTCACCACCTCACCTTGCAGTAAAGTGCCGAAATCGTGTTCCTCCTTGTCAAATTGAATGGCTGCCTGCTTGTTGGAGGTTTGGGTAGCCGATTTGGGGCTGGTCACCAAGTCCGTGGAAAGCTTGCCTTCGCTTTTCTCCTTACAAGCCGTCAGACACAATGTCAAGGCAAAGGCAAGCAATAAATATTTGATATTTAGTAAATTTCTCATTGTCTTTGGGATTTGATGATCATGACTGAGCCTTGATAGGTGGCATCATTCTTCAAGCCATGACATTTCAACACATAGAAATAGGTGCCGTCAGACAAGCCACCGCCGTCCCAGTCGTTCTGATAATCCTTGGAATGGTAAACGACACGACCCCAACGGTTGAAGATAGTCAACTCGGTGGATTCATAATAGCGGTTCAGAGGTTCATAATTTTCATATTCCATGCTTGAACCACCATCGTCATCTCTGCTATTAGGGGAGTCACCACCCGAAGGCATATCACTACTCCCGTCCAAAGTGATGATAAAATAGTCATTGGTACCATCACCATTGGGTGTAAACACATTCGGAATCTTCAGCTTCACAGGCTCCACTTTAATCGTATGGTAATAAGTGGTGTCGCAACCCTGAGGATTATATACTTTCAGTTCCGTACTGAACTCGCCCGTCTCCACATAGGTGAAACGTGGTTCAGGTTCAGTCGAAGTGATGTTATACTGCTGGTTGAGAATCCAATAGAAATTGCTGATATCCAACGAATCGGCAGAGAGGTTTTCGTAAGAATAAGTCACATGCGGGTTTTGCAGATAGACCGTATCGCTTGGGTCGGTTGAGATTTCGACCACAGGATTAGGATAGGCCTTGGGGCTGATGCTGTCGCGCTGCACGCAACCACGTCCATCGGTCACTTTGATGTAATAGTATCTGTAGGCCTCCAAACCAATCGCCCAAGTGGGGTCGCCTGGAGCGATATGCAAGGGGCTGATTTCCCATTGGTAATCGAAAGGCGGCTCGTAAACTGCAGAAAGACTGTCGACCGCGGCCAACACTTGTGCGTTGCGACCATTCTCTTCCTCATGGTTGCTGCATGTCAGCTTCACTTGTCTGAAACTGATTTCAAAACGCGGCATCACCTCCACCGTAATCTCAGGGTTGCATACAATCGTCGAGTCTTGGTCGCGGATGATTACCTGATAGGTTGTGGTCTCAAACGGACGCACGGTAATGCTGTTGGTGGTCTTACCACCTGGTGACCACAGATAAGTATAGAGGTAATTGTTGGGTACGCTGAGCGTCACCGCCGATTCGCTGCAAATGGGCATTTCGGCACTGCAAGTGATTTCGCAGGGGTCTTGTGCCTTCGCAAAAGTCGAACACACAAGGGCTAAAAGGAGCAACAAGGCTTTGCTTATGATGGTGTTGTTTCTCATTCCTTATTAAATAGGTTGCAAAAATAGGAAAAATCCTTAGATGAACGCATTCAACATACATTTATTATTTGAGGCAGGTAAATACCAACTTAGCTTTCCATAAGAATCAGCCAGTTTTCCTCTCATCTGAAAAGGGCTCAAAACAAAAACCATGGTAGCCCAAAACAAAAAAAAGAGGCTCTCGCGAACCTCTTCTTCTCAGGGTGGAATGTGGGATTCGAACCCACGACCCACGGAACCACAATCCGGTACTCTAACCAGCTGAGCTAAATCCACCATCTGATTTGCGGGTGCAAAAATACAACATTTTTCGTTAATGGAGATGATTTTTGAGCAAAATTTTAGATTTTTCTTTTTTCGGCTCAAAATCAAGGGGGATTTGCGTATTTTTGACGGCTGAATCGAAAGGAGCAACATGGAAGGCAAACCGAGACAAGAACAATCACCCAAAGCATTGGCATGGAAACGTTTCCGCAGCAACAAGCTGGGAATGGTTTCCTGTGGCTTCGTCATCCTTTGGGCTTTGCTGGCTCTGTTTGCCTATCTCATCATCCCCGACAAGACGCCCAACGCCAATCGGCAAATCCTCGAAATAAGCACCAAGAAACCCGGCTTTGAAGTTGACATGCTGATGGTTCCCAAGGAAACACCGCCTGCCAAAACACCGTTCTTCCAATTTTTGTTCAACGGACGGCCTGACGATTGCATTTATTTGCCTTTTGACAGCATTCGCGTGGACAAGGAAACCACCACGGTGTATCTCTATCAAGCGGAAGAAAGCTCGACGGTAAGAACAGAGGTTGTTGACAATACGGAACTAATTTCAGTCAGCCCTTCGACAGGCTCAGGGACCTTAACTTTTACATCCGAGGTGGAGGCTGACTCCTATGTCAGAAGCCATTGCGTGAAGCACCGCAAGTTCTTGCTGGGCACCGACCAATTTGGTCGTGACTTTCTCAGCCGTTTGGTGCTGGGGAGCCGCATCAGCTTGACGGTAGGTTTCATTGCTGTACTGCTCAGCCTGATGATTGGCATTGTGATGGGTAGCTTGGGCGGTTTCTTCCGCGGCAAGGTTGATGATGCTGTGGTGTGGTTTATCAATGTGGTGTGGTCCATCCCCACCCTGCTGTTGGTCATTGCCATCACTTTTGCATTAGGTAAAGGTATCGCTCAAGTCTTCATCGCCGTGGGCCTGACCATGTGGGTGGAGGTGGCGCGTATCGTTCGCGGACAGATTCTCTCCATCCGTGAGACCACTTTTGTCGAAGCAGGCCGTGCTTTGGGCTTCAAGAACTTACGCATCATTTTCAAGCATATTTTGCCCAATATCCTCAACCCAATCATCGTGGTTTCGGCAGCCAATTTTGCCTCAGCCATCCTGTTGGAAGCAGGCCTGAGTTTCTTGGGCATCGGTGTTCAACCGCCCATGCCCTCATGGGGTAGCATGATCAAGGAAAACTACGCTTTCATCATTTTGGATGCAGCCTATTTGGCCATCCTGCCTGGTATTGCCATCATGCTGCTTGTACTCGCATTCATGCTCATTGGCAACGCATTAAGAGAAGCTCTTGATGTTAAGAACTGATCGCTTCCCGTCACTGCGAGGAACGAAGCAGTCCAGACAATATGTTTTCTTCTCTGGATTGCTTCGTCGTTCCTTCTCGCAATGACGCAAAGCGGCAGAAAACGAGCAATTGAAGTTTTAATTAAGGTGTATTTCCGAGAAAAGTTGTATCTTTGCCGCTCCAAAATCGCGGGTGTGGCGGAATTGGTAGACGCGCTAGACTTAGGATCTAGTTTCTCACGAAGTAAGGGTTCGAGTCCCTTCATCCGCACAAGTTAAAGACAATCAATAATTTAGAAATGAACATCACACAAACAGCAAAAGGAGAAAACCTTATCTCCATCAAAATCAGCGTTGAGAAGGCTGACTATCAGGAAACCGTTGATAAGACTTTGAAACAGATGCGCCATCGCGCCAATGTCCCTGGTTTCCGTCCCGGCATGGTGCCCATGGGCATGATTCAGAAGATGTACGGCGCCAGCGCGAAAATGGAAGCCTTGAACACGGTGGTTTCGGAAAGCCTCAACAAACATATCGTCGACAACAAGCTCGACCTCCTCGGATACCCGCTCAGTGACACCGAGTTGCAGCAGCCCGCTGACCTCGAAAAGGAAGACAACCTCGACTTCTATTTTGAAGCCGCCCTTCGTCCCGAAATCAATGTCGACTTCACCAACACGATGGTCGACTTCTACCATATCGTCCCGACCGATGAGGAAGTGGACAAAGTCGTTGAAGACATTCAACAACGCAATCCCAACACGAGCCATCCCGAGACCGTGGGCGAAAACGACCGCCTTGAAATGAAAGTGCGCGAAGCCAAGGACGGCAAGGAGGTGGAAGAGGGCTTCGAGAAGGATGGCGTCTATATCCACATGGATCAAATCAAGGACGAGGAAAGCCGTAAGCAACTGATTGGCAAGGAGGTGGGCTCCGAGTTTATCATCAACTTGGCCAAGGCTTTCGGTAGCGAAGAAGCCGTCACCAAAGTATTGGGCAATGACGCTCCTGCCGCCAGCGACTATAACATCATCATCGATGACGCTATCCGCGACGAAAAGCCCGAGCTTAACGAAGAGTTTTTCAAGAAAATCTTCCCCAAAGACGAAATCAAGGACCTCGAGGCTTTCAAGAAAGCCGTGAAAGCCGAGATGGAGAAACAACACGAGGCAGAAACCGACCCCATCCTCTTCAACAAGATGATCGACGAGTTGGTGGCCGCCGTAAAGTTCGACCTTCCCGATGCTTATATGAAGCGCTGGATTGTGGACAACAGCCAAGGCAAGATTACCCCAGAAGACGTGGAGAAGAACTACGAAAAAGACTATGTTAAGGGTCTGCGCTGGCAACTCATTGAGGACAGCATCGTGAAGGCCAACCCCGAACTCATCATCAAGGATGAAGAAGTGAAGGACTTCGTGCTGAAACAAATCTTCCCCGGCATCGACTACGCTACGCTTGAAGACGACATGAAAGCCAATTTGGACAAGATTGCCGCCAACTACCTCAAGGACGAGCAACAGGTGAACGGCCTCAGAAACCAACTGGCCGACATCAAGATGACCCAGTTCTTGAAGGGCAAAATGAACATCAACTATACTGAAACCACTGCCTCCGATTTCATGAAAAAGCTTGAAGAGGAAAGAAAAGCAAAATAAGAAATGAACAACGAGTTTTTCAAATACGCGACCAAGCATGTTGGGTTGAACACCCTCGGCCTTGAGCAATACATCTCCAAGATCAACAACAGCGGTTACATTAGCCCCACTGTCATCGAGGAGCGTCAGCTCAACGTGGCCCAGATGGACGTGTTCAGCCGCTTGATGATGGACCGCATCATCTTCCTTGGCACCGCCATCGACGACTATGTAGCCAATATCATCCAAGCCCAGTTGCTCTTCCTTGAGTCGACCGACTCGAAGCGCGACATCCAGATCTACCTCAACTCACCTGGCGGCAGCGTGTATGCCGGTTTGGGCATCTACGACACCATGCAGTTCATCAGCCCCGACGTGGCCACCATCTGCACCGGCATGGCCGCTTCGATGGCCGCCGTGCTGATGTGCGCCGGCACCAAGGGCAAGCGTTCGGCCCTGCCCCACTCGCGCATCATGATCCACCAGCCCATGGGCGGCGTGGAAGGTCAGGCCACCGAGATTGAAATTACAGCTCGTGAAATCCAGAAACTGAAGAAAGAGTTGTACGAAATCATTGCCAAGCACTCTGGTCAGACTTATGACAAAGTGTGGGCCGACAGTGACCGTGACTACTGGATGACCGCTGCCGAAGCCAAGGAATACGGCATGATCGACGAAGTGCTTATCAAGAACAAACAGGCATAATTCATGGCGAAGAAGTCAGGCGTTTGCGCTTTCTGCGGCAGGAAGGCTAGCGAGGTCCGGTTGCTCATTCAAGGCATTGAAGCCGAGATTTGCGACAACTGCGCCGAGCAGGCTCACCTCATCGTCAAGGAGCAGTTTGGAGAGGGAGGCAGAAGCTTCAACTCCAAAGGTCTTGTCTTGAAAAAGCCTGCTGAAATCAAGGCTTTCCTTGACCAGTATGTCATTGGGCAAGACGAAGCCAAACGCACTTTGGCCGTGGCCGTCTATAACCACTACAAGCGCATCAGCCAGAAGGTGGAAGCCGACGAGGTTGAGATTGAGAAATCGAATATCATCCTTGTGGGCGAGACCGGCACGGGCAAAACCCTCTTGGCTCGCACTATTGCCAAGATGCTCAACGTACCTTTCGCCATCGCCGATGCCACCGTGCTTACTGAAGCCGGTTATGTGGGTGAAGACGTGGAAAACATCCTCGTCAAGCTGTTGCAAGCCGCCGATTACGACGTGGCTGCCACCGAACGCGGCATCGTATTCATTGACGAAATCGACAAGATTGCACGCAAGAGCGACAACCCCAGTATCACCCGCGACGTGTCAGGTGAAGGTGTACAACAAGCTATGCTGAAGCTACTTGAAGGCTCAGTCGTCAATGTACCGCCTCAAGGTGGACGCAAGCATCCCGAGCAAAAGATGATTGCCGTCAACACAAAAGACATCCTCTTCATTGCCGGCGGTGCCTTTGATGGTATTGAACGACTTATTGCGGCACGTAAACGCACCAATGTCATCGGCTATGGTGCAGGCGGTAACGAAGTCTTGGACAAGAACAACATGCTGCAGTACCTCTCCCCCGCCGACTTGAAGAAATACGGCCTGATTCCTGAAATCGTTGGTCGTCTGCCCATCATCACCCACCTCAATCCTTTGGATGCCGATGCACTGAAACGCATCCTCACTGAACCCAAGAACGCCTTGGTGAAACAATTCCAGAAACTCTTCGCCATGGACCATATCAAGTTGGTCATCAAGGACGAAGTGCTCGATTTCGTGGTGGAGAAAGCCATTGAGTTCAAGGTGGGCGCCCGTGGACTGCGTTCCATCATGGAAGCCATCCTCAACGATGCCATGTTTGAGTTACCCTCCGACATCAATGCGACAGAACTGGTTATCGACCGCGCCTATGCTGAGGCAAAACTGGAAAAATCGGGATTACAGAAACTTCATGTAGGTGACTGAGACAAAAAGCATTTCATCAAAAAAAGCATCGAATTTCGGTTCGATGCTTTTTTTTGGCACAATAGTTGCATTCACATCGGCGTTAAACCATTAAAAACATCACATCGCCATGAAAAGAATAGTCTTAGCCGCACTGATAGCCTTGATGAGCCTCACTGGTTTCGCCCAAATGATTGCCAAGGGTGACGCAGCAAAAAAGAAGATCATCCTCGTCAAGAAGCAAGAGGCAGCCCAGCCAAAATCGGCAGTGATTGATTTCAGCAATCCCCCTGACCCGGTCAAAGGCAGTGTGGTTTATGGCTGTATCGACGAAAATGGCGACACTACGCTCATGGTATACCTGCCTGAAGTGGATATTGACCTGATGCAACGTTATTTGCAAATCATAGACACCCGTCAAGGTCGCCGTTTGGCTAACAATGTGAAGAAAGTGTACCCATACGCCAAACTCGCTGGTGCCAAGATGCAAGAATACGACTCCATCTTAGCCAATATCCCTGACAAGTCGGAACGTAATCGCCTGATGAAACAAGCCGAAAAGGAAATCACCGACCAATATACCGATGAATTGAAAGACCTCACCATCACGCAAGGGCTCATCCTTGTCCGCCTCATCGACCGCGAAACAGGCAGCACCACCTATAAGGTCGTGCAAGAACTACGCGGCAAAGTGCGTGCCTTCTTCTACCAAGGCTTCGCACGCCTGTGGGGCTATAACCTGAAGACGGAATACGACCCGCACAACAACCCTGAGGACGATGAGATTGAGACGATTATGACCTTGCTGGAACGGGGTGTGATTTAAGATCCAGATACGCATTGGGAGACGCGATAAATCGCGTCTCTACAACGGGGCTCGAGGGCTCCGTTTTTTCTTTCTCTTCTGATTCTTCCGGAATCATCTCTTTGGCATAATCCTTCACCAAATCAAAACCGCGATAGACGAACGGAACCGTCATCTCGATATACGGATACAATTTCGATTGATCCCGTACTTCGGATTTCACTAGGCCAATGAGCTGAAGATTATTGAGCACCATAACCAAAACACTACATAACAGAACGCCCTTGGCAAAACCAAAAACAAATCCACCCAGTTTGTTAAAGAAGCTCAAATTCATAGCCTTTACCAGATTGGTTATCCATCGCCCAATGAGATTGACCAAAACGACCAACAAAATGAATGTCAACACAAAAGCGACAGTATTGAGGTGTTTAGGGTTGATTTCCATAAAATCCTGCAAATGTGTTGCTGTGAAATCGGAGAAGTGCATCGCACCATAGATACCCACACCAAAAGCCAACAAAGTAACCACCTCGATGATGAGGCCTTTGCGAAAGCCCTTGAATCCAAAGAGGAAGAGGATGATTGCTATTATAATGTCTAAATAATTCAAAGTTTAGAGTTTAGTGTTTAGAGTTTAGAGTAGAGGCAGGCCTATGTGCCTGCTCTTCATTTATTATTTTGAGTAATAAAGAATCATCCGTTCGATAGCGCGTTGGCAGACAGGACAGAAATCATGGCCCTTGAAGGTTTTCATCAGGCAGTCCATGTGGGGGCTGTACATGCCTTTCGGTTCATAGCCACCGCCTTCAAACACGCCTATGGTCTGCTCGTATTTCGGTTCCCGAGGCGTAGGCACAGGGGTCTTCTTATTCAACATGTCGCCCCACTTGTTGCTGAAGTCGACCAATGTGGTGATGTTAGGCTCCCAAGGCTCCAAAACCAAGTTGTACATATGATCGTAGCCGGTCTCGTCGTTGTAATACTCATCAGCCAAACCTGCAAAACCATGCCCGAACTCATGAATGATGACATCGCTGGAGAAGCCGTTGCTACTTGCACTGGAACAATAGAAATTGTAGATGCCGCCCCCCCCGTATTTTTCGGTGTTGACTAAGATATAAATCTGGTCGTATGGCACTTGTCCAGCCAGATTGCGAATGTCACGGTTATCGGTGCTCATGCAATAACGTTCGGAATCGAAGGTCCAGAAACTGAAGTGCATGACCGTGTTTTTATAGATGTGGTCGCCAGGCATGGTGCAGCCGCTCTCTGCCGAGGGCGCCATCACGCCACGGATGTTGAAGCTTTCGCGATAGCGGTCGTAGGGCGCATAACTGAACATGCTCTTCACGAAGAAGTCGCAGTCCTTGATGAACTTGCCCATCTCGGCATGTGTATAGCCTTCGGGTAAAATGACTATATCAACGGCTTTGGTGATGTCTTTATTACCAATCCAAGCCTCGTAGACAGACAGGTTGAGGTTGTCGTAGTCGCGGATGAAATAGTCATCAGGATTGATAGTGAGGCGCATCCCTTCCGTGAGTTGGCCCTCCCAAGTTTTGTAGTATAAAGCGATGTCAATTTTCACTTTTGGAAAAGGAACGATGACGGATTCGTCGAAGGTCTTGGTGAGCTGTCTGGCTTCGGGTGTGGTTTGCCACTCACCATAAAGGTTCTGGTAGCCTTTGGAAAACAACAGCTTATCGGTTCCAGCTTCAAAAACCTTCACGATGTAGTTGCCAAACTCCAGCGTGTCGACAAGATTGGTCTTCGAACCACTCCAATAGGGTTCGCGGATGAGCTCCTTGAGAGAGAAGGTGGTCGTGTTGTTGTTGCCCGTCAGGCAATAGTCGACACGGAGAGAAGCTTCTGTGAAATACTTGTCGAATTGCGCCCAGGCCATCATCGGCAGCAGGGCAAGGAAAAGAAACAATGACTTTTTCATATCGCGATAATTTTCCACAAAAGTAGGTATTTTTTTGATACCTTTGCATCAAATTAGTTGCCATGTCCACGCCCCTATTAGCTATTCGGAATCTCAAAGTCTCGTTCTCTCATGAGGGAAAGTGGGTAGAAGCCGTGCATGGCATTGACCTTGACGTGTTTGCCGGGCGCACTTTGGGGCTTGTGGGCGAGTCGGGGTCTGGTAAGTCGGTGAGCTCGTTGTCTGTGATGCGCCTGCTCAACGAAAAGCAGAGCAGAATTGAAACTGACAGCATACAAATAGAAGGCGAAGAAATCAAAGATTTCACCGAAAAGCAAATGTCCGAGGTGCGTGGCAAGCGCATCGCCATGATTTTTCAGGAGCCTATGACCTCGCTCAATCCCGTTTACAAATGCGGTTATCAAGTGTCGGAGATGATTTTGCAGCACGAAACTGTAAGCAAAACCGAGGCCAAGCAGCGCGTCATTAGCCTTTTCAAACAGGTGATGTTGCCCCGTCCTGAAGCCATCTACGACAGCTATCCTCACGAACTCTCGGGAGGACAGAAACAACGTGTGATGATTGCCATGGCTATTGCCTGTAATCCTCAACTGCTCATCGCTGATGAACCGACCACCGCCTTGGACGTAACCGTGCAGTTAGAAATCTTAAAACTATTGCGCAAGCTACAAAGCGAAACGGGCATGGGCATGGTTTTCATCACTCACGACCTTGGTGTGGTAGCTGAAATCGCCGATGATGTGGCTGTGATGCATGACGGTGAGATATTGGAGCGCGGCACGGTGCAACAAATCCTCCAGCATCCAAAACATCCTTATACACAAGGGCTGTTGGCTTGCCGACCACCCATGGACGTTCGTCTGAAGCGTTTGCCTATCGTCAAGGAGTTTTTGGACGGGCAATGGCAAGGCGGCAAGGAACAAATATTGCGTGACCTACAAATCACTTCTGAAGAACGACAAGAGCACCTAAAGCAGCTATACAGCCAACAACCTTTATTAAAGGTGGAAGGTTTGAAGACTTGGTATCCTTTGCGAAAAGGTGTGTTCAGCCGTGTGTATGGCCATGTGAAAGCGGTGGACGATGTCTCGTTGGAAGTATATGAGGGTGAGACGCTGGGGCTTGTGGGTGAGTCGGGTTGTGGCAAAACCACTTTGGGACGCAGCATTCTGCGTCTTGCCGAGCCTACGAGCGGCAAGATATGGTTTGACAGTATCGAGGTGACGGCATTGAAGGGACAAGCCTTGCGCGACTTCCGCAAACAGGCGCAGATTGTGTTTCAGGATCCCTATTCTTCTCTTAATCCTCGTCTAACCATCGGTGAAGCCATTGCAGAGCCCATGCGGGTGCATGGCATTGAAACGGATAGCGGAAGGCTTCGAAATGCCGTTTGTGACATGCTGGAGCAGGTAGGCTTGCAAGCTGAACATTATGACCGTTATCCTCATGAATTTTCAGGTGGACAACGGCAGCGCATCTGCATCGCCCGTGCCTTGGCGGTCAACCCAAGGTTGGTCATTTGCGACGAATCGGTGTCGGCCTTGGACGTGTCGGTGCAAGCACAGGTCTTGAACCTGCTGAACCGATTGAAGGAAGAGCGGCATCTCACCTATATCTTCATTTCGCACGACCTGAGTGTGGTACGTTTCATGAGCGACCGCGTGGTGGTGATGTATAATGGCAAACCCGTGGAGATGAATGATGCTGACGCCTTGTTTGAGCATCCGCAAAATGAATATACTAAAAAGTTGATTGCGGCCTTACCAGGTAGGCGTTACTCCGAAACAAACTGATGTTTTTATTGAACTCATCCCATCATAATAACAAAAATAGCCAGCAGCTTTCGCTGCTGGCTATTTTCAAATAATATAAGGTGTGTCCTTATTCCTCGTTACGTTTCTTACCAACAAGGTAAGCAGCGCCAAGGGCGGTCAGC
>CAMYXV010000043.1 GCA_947303055.1 uncultured Bacteroidales bacterium | reverse complement strand
GGGATGGAGAGGTTGAAGCTCTTTTCAAATTCCATCATCAGTTCGACGGTGTCCAGTGAATCGGCACCCAGGTCGTTGGTGAAGCTGGCTTCCATAGTGACTTCCGAAGGATCCACGCCGAGTTTCTCAGCAATGATCGGAACGATTTCATTCAAAATTTCTTGCATAGTTTTCAATTTTAAGTTGACAAATAGGCCGCAAAGATAAGACTTATTTCCCTTCCAAAAGCAAATTTTTTATCAATATATTGATAATCAATCGTTTAAAAAAGAACGTCGGTCTTTCTCATGACCAATAATAACTCGTTTTCGCCTGCAAAGGTACAACTTTTTTTTATAACGGCGTTTTTTTTCGGATTTCGGACGGTTTTTATGGAGAGCCGTCGGCAAAAACGGGTATGTCATCGTTTCCTCTTCATGTCCTTAGTAAGCCATTTGAAGTATTCTTTCCCCAGTTTGCCACCAATGATGATTAGAGCTACTATCGCCGATACTACAAAGAAGGTTCCCATACTTTCTCATCTTATTATGTTTGTTGCAAAGATAGACAATTATTCCTCACCCCCGTTCCAGCGGATTTGCAAACCGTTGGGTGTGAATCCTGGGATTTGTAATCCCCTACCCGGTCAAAGTGTTTCATACCTGCAAAATTAGAAAAAAATCCCATCTATGGTATTCCGAAACTTCGTATTTTTACACCATAAAAACTACCCTATGGAAACCACAGAGAAAAAACTCTTCCTTTTGGATGCCTACGCGCTGATTTACAGGGCTTTCTTCGCCATGAGCAAGAACCCGAGGATGAACTCTAAAGGGGTCAACACCTCGGCCGTCATGGGCTTCCTCAACTCGCTCTACGAGATACTGCAGAAAGAAAAACCCACCCATATCGGCGTGGCCTTCGACGTGGCCGGCACCGCCCAGCGGCAGGCCGAATACAGCGAATACAAGGCCAACCGCGAGAAGATGCCCGACGACCTACGCGACTCTATACCTTATATAATAAGGCTCATCGAAGGCTTCAACATCCCCGTCTACGGCGTGGAAGGCTACGAGGCCGACGATGTCATCGGCACCCTGTCGAAAAAAGCCGAACAACAAGGCTTCACCACCTATATGATGACCCCTGACAAGGACTTTGGGCAACTCGTGACGGACAAAATCTTGCTTTATAAACCCGCCAAATTCGGTGAGCCTGCACAGGTGTGGGGACCAAAAGAGGTATGCGAACGCTACGGCATCAAGGAGCCCAAGCAACTTATTGACATTTTAGGTCTCTGGGGCGATGCCTCCGACAACATCCCGGGCATCCCAGGCATCGGCGAGAAGACGGCGGCAACTTTGGTGGGACAATATGGCAGCGTGGAAAACCTTATCGCCCACGCTGACGAGCTGAAAGGCAAGCAGAAGGAGAATGTCATCAACTTCGCTGAGCAAGGACTGATGTCGAAAGCCCTGGCCACCATCAACTTGGAGGTACCCGTTGAGTTTAACGAGGAAGAACTGAAAGCCAAGGAACCCGATGTGCCTGCGCTGATGGCTTTGTTTGAGGAGCTGGAGTTCAAGACTTTTGCAAAAAGGTTTTTGGAGGAATATAAGGGGAAACATTTGGTTGACTCCCCCCTGCCCCCCTCTCAGAGGGGGACGGGCCAACCCACAGGGGCTTCAGGGGGGAGTCAACCCCATACGCCCGACCTATTTTCCACCCCCACCCCAACGGGCGAGTTCGACCTCTTCCACCAAGGCGACAACAGCGGCCTGTTGGAGTTCTCCGACAAGGACTCGGCCAAGACCGTGCCACATGATTATAAACTGGTGGAAACCGAAGCCGACATCAAGGCCTTGGTGGAATTGCTTTCCCAACAGCAACAATTTGTCTTCGACACCGAGACGACCAATATTGACGTGTATTCCGCTGAATTGGTTGGTGTTTCTTTTGCTATTAAGGCACACGAGGCTTGGTATCTGCCCATGCCCGCTGAACGTGAGGCTTGCCAAACGAAACTGGAACTACTTCGACCTTTGTTCGAGAACGAAAGCATCCTGAAAATCGGGCAAAACCTAAAGTACGACATCTCCATGCTGGCGCAATACGGCGTCAGCGTAAAGGGTAAAATGTTCGATACAATGTTGGCGCATTACCTCCTCGAACCTGAACAACGCCATAACATGGACTACCTCGCCGAGGTCTACCTCAACTACCTTACCATCCCCATCGAGGACCTAATCGGTAAAGGCCGTCAGCAGAAGACCATGCGCGAGGTGCCTGTGGAACTGGTGAAGGAATATGCCGCCGAGGATGCCGACATCACCTTGCAACTCTACGAGAAACTGCTGCCCCTGCTGAAGGATAACGGCGTGGAAAAACTATTCTACGAGATTGAGATGCCACTGGTACCCGTGCTCAGTCGTATGGAGGCCAACGGCGTGAAAATCGACACGGAGAACCTGCAACAAATCAGCGAGGCCTTTGGCATGGAGATACAGAAAATCGAGGAACAAATCTACCAAGCTGCTGGCACGCCCTTCAATATTGCTTCGCCGAAACAGCTAGGCGAAATCCTCTTCGAGCGCCTGCGCATTGATGAAAAGGCCAAGAAAACCAAGACGGGGCAATATGCCACAGGCGAGGATGTACTGCAAAAGCTATCCCACAAGCACCCCATCATCCAGATGATTTTGGATTACCGTTCGTTCACCAAGCTGAAGTCGACCTATCTGGATGCCCTGCCGGCCTTGGTCAACCCGAAGGACGGGCTGATTCATACCTCTTACAACCAAGCCGTGACGGCTACGGGGCGCTTGAGTTCCAACAACCCAAATTTGCAGAACATTCCTGTGCGTACTGAGAAAGGTCGCGAGATTCGTCGCGCCTTTGTGCCACGTAGCGAGGCATACACCCTCCTTGCCGCCGACTATTCTCAAATCGAGTTGCGCATCATTGCCCATTTGAGTCAAGATCCTGCCATGGTGAACGACTTCAACCTCGGCCACGACATCCATGCTGCCACGGCTGCCAAGGTGTTCCACGTACCGATGGACCAAGTCACCAAGGAACAGCGTAGCCGAGCCAAGGCGGTCAACTTCGGCATCATCTACGGCATGTCGGCCTTCGGTCTAGCCGAGCGCATGGAGCTCTCGCGCAGCGAGGCCGCCGATATCATCAAGAAATACTTCGAGGAGTACGCAGGCATTAAAGAATACATGAACCGCAGCATCGCCTTGGCGCGTGAACGCGGCTATGCCGAGACCATCTTAGGCCGCCGTCGTTACCTGCGCGACATCAACAGCGCTAACAGTGTGGTGCGCGGCTTCGCCGAGCGTAATGCCATCAACGCACCTATCCAGGGTAGCTCCGCCGACATGATCAAGATTGCCATGATTGGCATCCACCAAGAGTTGGAACGCCTGAAGATGCAATCGAAGATGATTCTTCAAGTGCACGACGAATTGGTCTTCGATGCGCATCTCGACGAACTCGACACGCTGAAAGCTATTGTCAACGACAAAATGGTGAATGCTTTGCCGCTCTCGGTGCCGGTAGTTGTGGAAATGAACACGGGAGCCAACTGGTTAGAGGCGCATTAATCCTCCGATGCCTCAGTCTCGCAAATCACTCCACTGCCAATGACATAAGGCTCCGTCTCATGATACACCACACCAAATTGTCCGGGTGCCACGCCTGAGATGGCCACTTCTGATTCAATATCCGCACCACGCTCCGTGAGGTGAATTGTACCGTAAGTGAATTCCGGTTGATGCCGAATCTTAAACCTCACACGCTGTCCGTCAACAAACTGCAAGGCGGGATTCATGGGTTGCAGGTCTCCCAAAGGAACGATGTTAGTGTATTGCGCCACGGGGTCGTAGCCCTGCGACACATAGACAATGTTGTTTGGGATGTCTTTCTTCACCACAAACCACGGTCCACCGCCAAGACCCAAACCTTTGCGCTGTCCGATGGTATGGAACCAGAAGCCCCTGTGACGGCCTAATTTTTTGCCAGTTTCCAGTTCCACGATGTCGCCAGGCATCTCACCAAGGTATTCGCGGATATAGTCGTTGTAATTGATCTTACCCAAAAAACAAATCCCTTGGCTGTCATGGCGTTCCGCGCTCGGTAGCTTATATTGGGCGGCCAAACGACGTACTTCAGGTTTAGGGATGTCGCCAATGGGGAAAATGACCTTGCTCAGTTGGGCATAGGTGATGCGACCTAAGAAATAGGTCTGGTCCTTAAAGGTGTCGGCTGCCGTGCCGAGCCAGAAGATGCCGTTCTCGTCTTCCCAAGAGCGGGCGTAATGTCCTGTGGCGATTTTGTCGAAGTTATGGCCTTCCTTCTCCTCAAAGGCACCGAGTTTGATCCAGCGGTTGCACATCACGTCAGGGTTGGGGGTGAGGCCTTTGCGCACCATTTCCATGGTGTAGCGACCGACGGTCTCGAAATACTCATGCTGCAAATCCACGATGTCGAACTTGCAGCCGTATTTCTTGGCGATATAGGTCGTGATTTCGATATCTTCCTCCGACGGGCAGCTCGACAGGTCTTCCTTGCCTTCCATACCTATTTTAATATAAAAGATATGCGGGTCGTAGCCCTGCTCTTTCAGCAGCGGCACCACCACGGAGCTGTCGACGCCCCCCGAAACTAGTGCAGCAATGTTCATGGCTGCAAAAGTACGTTTTTTCCCGAAAAAAGTACCAAAATGAGGTCCTTGAAAATTATTTTTCATGCTTTGTCGGGCGTAATAATTTTTTTCTCTAATTTTGCACCCGCTTTGAACGACCCCATTAGGTCTAACTAAAAAGCTGAAAAACAATCAAATAACATAATACAAATCATCAAAAAACAACAAAACAACAAAAATGAAAAGGAGATTTACAATCCTGACTGCAGCTTTCGCGCTGCTCGCATTAATTGTCTTGCCTGGAAGAGCTTGGGCAGACAGTGAAACCATTACATTTGCTGACTTAGGTCTTGAGAATGGAGTGCAATACCTTGATCCTTTTGGCACTAACATTAGTGTAACTTTTGCAGGAGGCCAAAACGATGGCAAATACTACACTACAGGCTCCGGTATCCGCACTTATGGTGGTGGAACTATTACAATCACAGCTAATGGTAATACTGTTACCACAATTGAAACAACTTTTGCTGGGGATTCTTATGCTCCTGCTTCAGATGATGTGTGGTCATGCACAGGTGGTTCAGGTACTGGCACGAATGGTGTTAATGCATTGTGGTCAGGATCTGCAACATCAATAGTGATGACTCGTCCTTCTGGTAGCGGTCATTGGCGTCTACAAGCTATTACAGTCACCTATACTACTAGCGGCTCTGACTTGGATGAAAGCGACCTTGCTCTCGTAGATGCTCCCGTGGAGCTTGAATTCGACCTTTATGACAACGATGATCCTCAAACCATCAGCTACACCACTTCAAGCACTGGTGCAGTAACAGTGAGCCAAAGCAATTATATCACTGCTACGGTTAATGCCAACAATACCATAACCGTGACTCCAGTTGCCGTGACCAATGGTCCCCAAACCATCATCGTTAGCCAAGCTGCTGATGACACTTACGCTGCTGGTTCGGTTACCTTTACAGTTGATATTACAGACAGCACTCCAACCACAGGTTCGGATGTGACGTTCTTAGCGGGTACAGATTTGGGTTCAACTGAAAATAACAATTCTCCAGACGAAATGGAAAAGAACGGTGTGACTATCCATAGCACCGATGCTGCTTTTGCGACCGCTCAATATCGTATCTATTCAGGTTCCACAACAACTATTTCTGTTACATCTGGAACTATTACAAATATTGTCTTCAATGGCCAATCAACGTCTTATCCCGTCAACAGACTCTCTGTAAACGACAACAACGGTAACTATACTGTTAATAATAACGTGGGAACTTGGACTGGTAATTCTAATGAAGTATCTTTCAGCGCCAGTGGTCAAGCCCGTCTTTCATCGATTGTCGTGACTGTAGAGACTAGTGGTACTCCCGATCCTACTATTTCAGCCGGCAATGTGGACATTGCCTTCAATGCCACTTCCGGCTCCATCACGTACACCATCAACAACGAGCCTTCACCTGCCGGTACGCTTACCGCTGCCGTCACAGATGGCAATTGGCTCACCCTCGGCCAAGGCACTACCAGCCCGATTGCATTCACCTGCTCAGCCAATGAAAACACAAGCGCACGCACAGCTACGGTCACCCTTACCTATACTTACAACACTGACCAAACCGTTAGCGCAAACGTGACCATTACCCAAGCCGCAGCTCCCGTATCATACACTACCATTCCCGACTTATTTGCTGCTGCGACGAGTACCGAGACTCCCGTATATGTTACCTTCAACAACTGGGTGGTTTCAGGCGTTTCAACCAACGGAAAAAATGTGTTTGTCACTGATAACAACGGCAACGGATTCGTGATTTATTATAGCTCTGATATGAGCGATACTTATGCTGCTGGTGACATCCTTTCTGGCACTGCCATTTCTTGCACCTTGAAAAAGTATAATGGTTTTGCAGAGCTTATCAATGTGGAAGCCAACGACCTTACCATCACCACTGGAGGCACAGTCACTGTAGCCAATGTCGCCATGGCAGACCTCGCTGGTGTCAATACAGGTGCTTTGCTGCATTACGACAATCTGACTTGCAGTGTTGACAACAGCAAGTATTATCTCAGCGATGGCACCACCACTATTCAAGTGTACAATGCACTTTACGCTTTTGAGGCCCTTGAAAATGGTAAAACCTACAACATCACTGGTATTTACCAACAGTACAACAACACCAAGGAGATTCTGCCCCGCAGTGCCGCCGACATTGAGGAGGTTGAAGTTCCGCATAGTGAATACACGCTGACCGTTGAACCTTTCGAGAACCTCGAACTCATCACCTTCGTGAATGACGAAATGGTCATGGAAGGCGACGGCGCGATTCAAGTGACCGAAGGCGAACAAATCATGCTGAGCATTGTCGCACTTGAAGGCTATGAAATAGAAACCTTGATGGTGAACGGCGTGAACCATGTCAACGATATTGCAGACGACTTCACTTACAGCTTCGAAATGCCTGGCGAGAATGTTACCATCAGTGCCACGGCTGTGGAGGATGTTCCTGTTACTCCAGGCACTTGGGTGCTGACCAACCTCGCAGACCTCACTGTGGACGATGTCTTCGTCATCGTGGGTGACAACGGCGACACTTATGCCATGTCGAATGACAAAGGTACTTCAGTTGCCCCTGCTGCTGTTGCTGTTACTGTGGTTGAAAACACGCTGTCGGCCGAACCTGCTGCCAACCTCCAGTGGAACATCAGCATTACTGAAGATGGTTATACCTTCTATCCGAATGGTGAAACTGAGACTTGGCTGTATTGCACCAACTCCAACAATGGCGTTCGCGTGGGAACCAATACCAACAATGTTTTTGTCATTGATGAAGAAAGTGGTTATCTTAAGAATTTCGCTACTTCTCGTTATATCGGTATCTACGATTCACAAGACTGGAGATGCTATACCTCCATCAATAACAATATTGCTGGCCAGTCCTTTGCTTTCTACAAGAAAGTTGCTGCCGCCACTGAGACCTACACCCTCGACATCACTGGTTACGAGGCTGGCAGCAACGGTGGCTACTACCTCATCGCTTCGCCTGTCACTGTGGATCCTGAAGAAGTTGAAGGCATGACTACTGATGACTTCGACCTCTATTACTTCGATGAAGCTGAAGATAATGAATGGCGCAACTATGAAGCTAATGCTTTCAACCTCGTTCCTGGCAAGGGTTATCTCTATGCCAAGCAGGCTACTACTGAAGGCGAAATCTTCCACTTCGAACTCACTGGCACGCCTTATGACGGCAACGGTACAATCGAGCTGAATTACACTGAAGGTGGCGACTTCCCTGGCTGGAACCTCATTGGTAACCCCTACAACGAAGAAGCTGGTCTTAATCTGCCCTTCTATAGAATGAATACTGAAGGCACCGAAGTAGAACCTGTTTCACAAGGAACGGTCAACCCTATGGAAGGTGTGTTCGTTATCGCCCAAACAGACCCAGAAACAGGAGACATTATCAATGCTCAGTTCACTGCCGGTATGGGCTCTAATTCTGGTGATGAGAAACTCGTCTTGAACGTCAGCCGCAATCGTGGCAACGTCGTTGACCGCGCCATCGTCCGCTTCGGCCAAGGCGGTGTGCTGCCCAAGTTCCAACTCAATGAGAACAGCACCAAGCTTTATATTGTCGAAGGTGAAAATGAATATGCCGTGGTGCGTAGCGCCAACGAAGGCGAAATGCCCGTCAGCTTCAAGGCTTCCGAGAATGGCAACTACACCCTCAGTGTCAATGCCGAGAACGTGGAGATGGAATACCTCCACCTCATCGACAACATGACAGGTACCGATGTCGACCTGCTGGCTACTCCGAGCTACAGCTTCGAGGCCCGCACGAACGACTATGAGAGCCGCTTCCGTCTGGTGTTCAGCGGCAATACCAATGTCGGCTCTTCGACAAGCTCAGAGACCTTCGCATTCTTCAATGGCAACAGCTGGGTCATCAACAACGAAGGTGAAGCCACCCTGCAAGTCATTGACATGATGGGGCGCGTGCTCAGCAACGAGCAATTCAACGACAGCTACAACAATAGCCTCAACCTGAGCGCTGGCGTGTACGTACTGCGTCTGAGCAATGGCAACACTGTGAAGACTCAGAAGGTTGTCGTCGACTGATAAGTTTCGCTTCGCGTTAAAACGAAGTGCATAATAAAACTGGTGTCGTGATTGTTTACGGCACCAGTTTTTTATTGCTTTCAAATCAGGAGGTCAATCTGACAAAGAATAGGGTTTGTCCTTCGGTTGTATGCCTCGATTGACATTGGGCTTATTGCCCATCTCAAAAATGAGTTCCCCACCTTGCATCAATTGTTCATGCGTAAGGTAAAGCTTCGTAATTTCCTGTCCGTTTAGCGTCACCTTTTGCACATAACGGTTCTCATCGCTGACTTCTGGTGCCTTGATCTCCAAGGTCTTGCCATTGCCCAAACGTACTTTCAGATAAGGCAGATAAGGAGCACCTAATACATATTGGTCGCTGCCCGGACAGACGGGATAGAAGCCCATCGCGGAGAAGATGTACCAGGCCGACATCTGGCCGCAGTCGTCGTTGCCGCAAAGGCCGTCGATGTTGTTCTTGTAGAAGCGGTTCATGATCTCGCGCAGCCAGTATTGGGTCTTGTAGGGTTGTGAGGTCCAGTTGTAGAGGTAGGCGATATGATGTGCGGGCTCGTTGCCGTGGTTATAGCAGCCCATCAAACCCTCCTCGGTGACGTCTTCTGTGTTTTCGAAGAACTCGGGAGGCAGTTGCATGACAAACAAGGTGTCGAGGTTGTGGATGAATTGTGCGTCGCCGCCCATGGCCTCGATGAGTCCTTTCACATCCTGCGGCACATAGAACGAATACACCCAGGAGTTGCCCTCCACGAAGCCTTCGCCTTCGGTGTCGAAGAGGCTGAAAGGTGCTTTCCAGGTGCCGTCGCTCATCTTTGGACGGGCAAAACCCAACTCCGTGTCGAAGGTATTACGCCAGTTGGAGGCGCGTTGCTTGTAGGTGTTGGCCATCTCTTGGTTGCCAGCCTTTAGTGCAGCTTGGTAAATGGCCCAATCATCATAAGCATATTCCAAGGTCACGGAGACGCAGCCGCTGTTCTTGTCGAAGGGGACATAGCCGAGCTGTTGGTAGTCATCAAGGTTGACATAATACGGACAAGTAGAGCTGCGTTGCATGGCTTTTAGCATCGCTGTTTCATCTGGATTGCTTCGTCGTGCCTCCTCGCAATGACGGACTACGTCCTTGGCATAGGCATCCGAAAGTACCGAAACGGCATGGTAGCCAATCATGCACCAGTTGTCGTTGCCCATGTGCGACCATACGGGCAGCAGTCCATGGACGCTTTGCTCGCTGTGTTTCAGCATCGACTGCACCATGTCGGCATTGCGTTGAGGTTGCAACACATTGAAGAGCGGATGCAGGGCGCGGTAGGTATCCCAAAGCGAGAACACGGTGTAGTTGGTGAAGCCCTCGGCTTGGTGGATGTTATGGTCGAGGCCGCGGTATTGTCCGTCCACATCCATATAGATGGAGGGGTTGATCATCGTGTGATAGAGCGAAGTATATAGCATCGCCTTCTGGTCTTCAGTACCTTCGGCTTGCAGGATGGAAAGTTCCTTGTTCCATTTGGTTTGGGTCTCAACGAGAAGTTGCCCAAAATCTTTGCCATCGGTCTCGGCGTGGAGGTTGCGCAAAGCTCCCTCGGTGCTGGTGGCCGAAAGGGCGACTTTCATTTCTAGCGTTTTAGGGTCACTGAAAGTGAAATAGGCAACAATCTTGCGCCCCGTCATCTCTGGAAAGTTGTGTTTGACATCGAACTTGCCCCAGCCGCCATTATATTTGGGTTTTTCTAACTCACGGTAGCCATAGTCCTTGATGGGTTGGTTGAAGCTGATGGCAAAATAGGTGTAGTTTGTCCGTGCCCAGCCGTTGGTGATGCGATAGCCCGTCAGCAATGTGTCGTTTTCCACGCGGAGGTTGGCCCAAAGAGTCTTGCCGTCGTAGTTGTAGATGCCGTGCTGCAAGTCAAGAATGATGCTGCCGTCTTGGCCTTCCGGATAGGTATAGCGATGGATGCCAGCGTGTTCCGTTGCCGTCAATTGGGCTTTGACGCCATAATCCTGCAAGAAGACCTCGTAATAGCCTGGTACGGCAATCTCTGTGTCGTGGCTGAAACGTGAGCGGTAACCTGCATCGGGGTTGGTTTGTGTTCCAGGATTGAACTTGATTTCCCCTGTGACAGGCATCACTAAGATGTCACCCAAATCGGAATGCCCTGTGCCGCTGAAATGGGTGTGGCTGAAGCCTACGATGGTGCTGTCTTTGTGCTGGTAGCCAGCACAATACTCATACACTCTCGGTTGATAAACGCCGTCGATGTTGTGCGGCACGGTGTCAGTGTCGGGACTGAGTTGCACGATGCCGAAAGGCGCACAGGCCCCAGGGAAAGTGTGCCCCATACCGTTGGTCCCGATGATGGGGTTAACGTATTGGATATAATCGGCAACGGTGTCGTTTTCAACGGTGGCCATAGGGTTTTCTGTACATCCCATGACGATGATGCTCAAAACTATCGGCAAAAAATGTAGCTTCTTCATAGCGTTCAGAATTGATTCGATTGTGCAAAGGTATGAATTAATTTCGTAGTTTTGCCAAAAATTAACACGATGGCCATACCCAGGGAGACAGTGGAACAAATCCTGCAAGCCGCTCACATTGAGGAGGTTGTAGGCGAGTTCGTCACGCTGAAAAAGCGTGGGTCGAACCTATGGGGCAATTGTCCCTTCCACAATGAGAAGACGCCGTCGTTTAGCGTCAATCCAGCGCGCAACATCTTCAAATGCTTCGGCTGCGGCAAGGCGGGCGACTCGGCCAAGTTCCTTATGGAACACGAGCATTTCACCTATCCCGAGGCTTTGCGCTATCTCGCCAAGAAATACAACATCAAAATCGAGGAGAAGCAACAGACTGCTGAGGAAATCATGCAGCAGAGCCTCCGCGAGAAGATGTTCAACATCAACGAGTTTGCCGACAAGTATTTCGTTGATACCTTGTGGAATACCGAAGAAGGAAAGACCATCGGATTGGAGTATTTCCGTGAGCGTGGTTATTTCGACCCCATCATCCAGAAATTTCATCTTGGCTACAATCCCGATTCCGCACATTGGGATGCCTTTACCGAATTTGCCAAGAAAAACGGCTATTCCGAAGAACTCTTGGAGCAAATAGGCTTGTCCATCAAAGGCTCGAAAGGCCTTTACGACCGCTATCACGGTCGTGTGATGTTTCCTATCCATAGCCTCACTGGGCGCGTCATTGGCTTTGGTGGCCGTATCCTCACCAACGACAAGAAAAGCCCGAAATACCAAAACTCGCCCGAGTCGGAGATTTACGACAAGAAACAGACGCTCTACGGCATCTACTTTGCGAAAAACGCCATTGCCCGTCAAGACGAATGCATCCTTGTGGAAGGCTACTTTGACGTGCTGCGGATGCACCAAATCGGCATCGAGAACGTGGTGGCCAGCAGCGGCACTTCGCTGACGATGGAGCAGATTCGCCTCGTGAAACGCTACACGAAGAACATCACCATGCTCTACGACGGCGATGCAGCAGGCATTCATGCGGCCTTGCGTGGCACCGACATGATCCTCTCTGAAGGCATGAATGTCCGCGTGGTGGTGCTGCCTCCCGAGCACGACCCCGACACCTTTGGCAAGGAATTTTCGGTGGAGTATGTTAGCAACTACTTGAAAGAGAATGCTAAGGACTTCATCCGCTTCAAGACGGAGTTGCTGCTGAAAGACGCCGAGAACGACCCCATCAAACGCGGACAGGTCATTCGCGACATCGTGGAGACCATCTCCGTCATCCCCGACAGCATCTTCCGTATCACCTACGTGAAGGAATGTAGCCGCCTCCTGGACATGCCCGAGCAAACCCTCACCAATGAGCTGAATAAGATTCTAAGAGCGAAGCTGAAGAAAAACTTGGGCATTGAGGATAACACGGTTCCCGAGCCCGATACCACCACTCCCAAACAAGAAGAAACCGTTGAAGAACAACTCCCCGCAGGCTATTATCAGGAGCGTGAGTTAGTGAAGCTGTTGCTGATGTACGGCAAAAACATGATTGCCGACGAGCGTGAAGACGAAAACGGCGAGAAGGTGTATGAGCAAGTCTCTGTAGCCCAGTTGATTGTCGACGATTTGAAGATGGACGGCTTTGTTTTCACCAATGTTGTCAACAAAAAGATTTTCGACATTTTCGACCAAGCCATTGATGCAGGCTATATCCCTGACGACCAATATTTTGTCTCCCATGAAGATGAGACCATCGCTTCGTTGGCTGCCGACCTGCTCTCTTCACCTTACAAACTCGACCAATGGGAGAAATACGGCATCTTTGTCAAGCAGGAAGAAGATGTGTTGCGATCCACGGTGTTGTCCTCGCTTTATCGTTACAAGGACCTCATCATCGAAGAACGGCGCAAGGCCATTGAAGAGGAACTAAAAAACGCTACCGATGCCGCCGACCAGCTCATCTTGCTGAAACAGAAGAAAGACCTTGATGACATCCGCAGGCAGATTAATAAGGAGTTGGGGATAGTGAT
>CAMYXV010000042.1 GCA_947303055.1 uncultured Bacteroidales bacterium | reverse complement strand
GACAACTTAAGGTGGAAGAAAAGACCTGCTACTTTGAGTAACAGGTTTTTTTATTGTAAAACCAGCGGTCCCTGAGCCCTGAGCTTGTCGAAGGGTCGAAGGGCCGCTTTGAAAAAGGAATAAAATGATAAACAAAGAACAAGTAGCAACCCTCGCTGAAGAAGCCCTATCCAACACCGACCGTTTTCTGGTGGAAGTGAAGGTGAAGCCCAACAACGTGATTGAGGTCTACGTGGATTCCGATACGGCCGTCAATATCGACCATTGTGCCGAGTTGAGCCGTTATATCAACGAGAAACTCGACCGTGACGTGGAAGACTACGAGTTGAGCGTGCTCTCCTGGGGCCTTTCGGGTGCCTTGAAGATGGACCGCCAGTTGCAGAAATATGTGGGCAAGGACGTGGAAGTGAAGACGAAAGAGACAGGCAAGATGCAAGGCAAACTGGTGAGCTTTGATGCCGAGAAGGTGGAATTTGCTCCTGCACCCAAAAAGTCCTCGAAAAAGAAACCTGCAGAGGAGCCTACCAACCTGTTTTTTGAACGCAAAAAAGTGGAAATCAAACCCGCAATAATATTTTAAACGGTCCCTGAGCCTGCGGTCCCTGAGGCCCCTCGAAGGGTAGAAGGGCCGTTTCAACATTTAAACGATTAAACAATCAACAATCAACAACATAAAATGGACAACTACAAATTAGTAGAAACTTTCTCGGAATTCAAGGAATTCAAGAACATCGACCGCGAAGCCATGATGCGCATCATCGAGGATGTGTTCCGTGGCATGTTGAACAAGAAGTTCGACACCGACACCACCGACTTCATCGACATCATCGTGAACGTCGACAAGGGTGACTTCGAAATCTATCACAACCGTGAGGTGGTGGAAGACGACGAGTTGACCGACCCACTGCGCCAGATTAAGTTGTCGGATGCTATCAAGATTGAGCCCGACTTCGAGGTGGGTGAAGAAGTGAATGAGGAGTTGCGTATCGAGAGTTTCGGTCGCCGCGACATTCTTGCCTTGCGCCAGAATCTCCAGACCAAAGTTTCTGAGTATGAGAAGGAAAACATCTTCCAGAAGTACAAGGAGAAGGTTGGTGAAATCATCACCGCCGAGGTGGCTCACGTGTGGAAACGCGAAATCGTGGTCATCGACGACGAGAATATCGAGCTGATTCTGCCCAAGACGGAACAGATTCCTACCGACAAATATAGTAAAGGTGACACCATCCGTGCTATCGTGAAGAGCGTGGAAAGCGTCAACGGCTCGCCGGTGGTCACTTTGTCGCGTACTTCCGAAATCTTCTTGCAGCGTCTGCTTGAAGCCGAGGTTCCCGAGATTTATGATGGTCTCATCACCATCAAGAAGATTGTCCGCGAGCCTGGTCAACGTGCCAAGATTGCCGTTGAGTCCTACGACGACCGAATCGACCCTGTCGGTGCTTGCGTCGGTATGAAGGGAACGCGTATCCACGGCATCGTCCGCGAGCTGCGCAACGAAAACATCGACGTCATTCCCTGGACCACCAACCCCATTCTGCTCATTACCCGTGCCCTTAGCCCTGCCAAGATCACAAACATTGTCCTGAGCAGCGACAACACGATGGCCAATGTGTACATGGAGAACGACCAAATCAGCCTCGCCATCGGTAAGGGTGGTTATAACATCAAGCTGGCTGGTAAGTTGACGGGCTATGAAATCGACGTTTACCGCAACAGCGAGGCTGACAATGCCGAAGAAGATGTTGACCTGCAAGAGTTCTCCGACGAAATCGACCAGTGGGTCATCGACTCACTCATCAAGATGGGTTGCGACACCGCAAAGAACGTGTTGTCGTACACTCCTGAAGAGGTGGCCAATCGTGCCGACCTTGAAATTGAGACCGTCAGGGATGTGTTCCGCATCCTGAAGGCCGAGTTTGAACAAGATGCCGAATGATGCCAAGGCAAATAAATAAACGAGAAACAAAGAGAAGAAACTATGTCCGAAGAAACTAATTTTTCAATTCGATTGTCGAAAGCGGCAAAAGAATTCAATGTGGGAAAGGACACCATAGTTGAGTTCCTTGCGAAGAAGGGCTTTACGGTGGATCCCTCTCCCAACACGAAGCTCACGGCAGACATGTATGCGCTGCTCGTGAAGGAATATCAGGGCGAGAAGGATGTGAAGGAAGAGGCCAAGAGATTGGGAAATCTCTCCTACAAGGGAGGTAGTGTTTCCGTTGATTCGGCATTGCAATCGCAAAAGAACGTCGATGAGGAAGACCACGAAGAGGTGATCATCCGCACAAACACGATATCATCGCCGACGAAGAAGGCGGCCAAGCCTGTAGCTGCTGAGCCAGAAAAGGTGGAAGCCAAGGAAGAGACTCCGAAACAAGAAGTGGTAGCCGAGCCTGAGAAGAAAGAACCCGAAAAAGTGGAGCCTAAGAAGAAGGAGGAAAACACTACGGGCATTTCGCTGAATATCGTCGGAAAGATTGACCTTGAGCCTAAACCTCATCAAGATAAGAAAAAGGAAAAGAAAGCTGAAAAGCCTGCCCAGCCTGAGGAAAAGAAGCCAGAGCAGCAGAAACCTGTGGAGAAAAAGCAGGAAGAGCCTGTCAAGGAGACGCCTGTTAAGGAGGAAGAGAAACCTGTTGAGCCGAGAGTCGTCAAGTTGGAGGCACCCAAACTGACGGGTCCTACCGTCTTGGGTACCATGGAACTGCCTGTCGAGAAGAAAGGCGGCAAGCCTGGTGAGTCGAAGAAAAAGAAACGCAAACGTATCATGGGCGGCAAGCCTGAAGGCTCATCGGAGAACCCGACGGGTCCGAATGTGAACGCTGGCGGCAAGAAACAAGAGGCTGGTAAGCCTGGTAAGGGTCAGAAACCCGCCGACCAAGGCAAGAAAGGCCCGAAGGACAGCCCGAAGCTGAGCAAGAAGGACAAGAAAGGCAAGCGTGAAGAGAAACCCGAGCTGAGCGAAGAGGAAATCTCGAAGCAGATTAAGGATACTTTGGCGCGCCTCGCTCCTATGGGCAAGTCGAAGACCTCCAAGCACCGCCGTGAGAAGCGTCAGCAAGTGGCGGGCAGCATGATGGAGGAGATGATGCGCCAGGAGGAGGACAAGAAAGTCTTGAAGGTGACCGAGTTCGTCACCGCCAACGAGTTGGCGACCATGATGAACGTGCCTGTGGTGAAAGTCATCGGCACTTGCATGAGCCTCGGTATGCCGGTCTCCATCAACCAGCGTCTTGATGCCGAAGCCCTGACTGTGGTGGCCGAGGAATTCGGTTTCCAAGTCGACTTTGTCAGTGCAGATGTGCAGGAAGCCATCGCTGAGACGGAAGAGAAGGATAGGGAAGAAGACCTCGTCCCGCGCGCTCCTGTCGTCACCGTCATGGGTCACGTCGACCACGGTAAGACCAAGCTCTTGGACTATATCCGTAACACCAACGTGGTGGCCGGTGAGGCAGGTGGTATCACCCAGCACATCGGTGCCTACGAGGTGACCACCGAGAGTGGCAAGAAGATCACCTTCTTGGATACCCCTGGTCACGAAGCCTTCACGGCTATGCGTGCCCGTGGTGCCAAGATCACCGACGTCGCCATCATCGTCATCGCTACCGATGACAGCGTGATGCCGCAGACCGTCGAGGCCATCAACCACGCTCAGGCCGCTGGCGTGCCTATCGTCTTCGCTCTGAACAAGATCGATAAGCCCACTGCCAACCCCGACAAGATCCGTGAGCAGTTGGCCAACATGAACATCCTCGTTGAGAGCTGGGGCGGAAAGTACCAAGACCAGGAAATCGCCGCTAAGATTGGTTTGAATGTCGATGCACTGCTTGAAAAGGTGTTGCTTGAAGCCGAGTTTCTCGACCTGAAAGCCAACCCGAACCGTCTGGCTAAGGGCACAGTCATTGAGTCCGCGTTGGACAAGGGCCGTGGTTATGTGGCCAAGATCTTGGTGCAGAACGGTACCTTGAAGATTGGTGACATGGTGTTGGCTGGCACCACCTTCGGTAAGGTGAAAGCCATGTTCGACGACCACAACCGTCCTGTCAAGGAGGCTGGTCCTTCTACGCCGGTGCTGTTGTTGGGTTTGAACGGTGCTCCCATGCCGGGTGATGCCTTCAACGTGATGACCGACGAGCGCGAGGTGAAAGCCATCGCCAACCGTCGTGAGCAGCTGCAGCGTGAACAAACACGCCGCACCAGCCCGCACATCACCTTGGACGAAATCGGCCGTCGTATCGCCATCGGCGACTTCAAGGAGTTGAACATCATCGTCAAGGCCGATGTGGACGGCTCCGTGGAGGCTCTGGCCGACAGCTTGCTGAAGCTCTCTACTGAAGAGGTGCAGGTCAATGTCATCCACAAGTCGGTGGGTGCCATCAGCGAGTCAGACGTCATGCTTGCTTCGGCTTCCAATGCTGTCATCGTGGGCTTCAACGTACGTCCTACCGCGCAAGCGCGTAAGATGGCTGAGAATGAGAAGATCGACATCCGTCTCTATTCCATCATCTACACCGCCATCGAAGAAATCAAGGCCGCTATCGAAGGTATGTTGGCTCCCGAAATCGAGGAGGTGGTCACCTGCAACCTCGAGATTCGCGAGACCTTCAAGATCAGCAAGGTTGGCACCATCGCCGGTTGTATGGTCTTGGACGGCAAGATTACCCGCAACACTAAGATTCGTGTCATCCGCGATGGCATCGTCATCTACACGGGTGTGCTTGGCTCTTTGAAACGTTACAAGGACGACGTCAAGGAAGTCAGCGCTGGCATGGACTGTGGCTTGAACATCGAGAACTTCAACGACATCAAAGTCGGCGACATCATCGAGGGTTACACTGAGAAGGAGGTCGCAAGGAAGTTGTAAGCGAGAGATCGGATTACTGAAGAAAAAGCCTCGGCAATCATTGTATTGCTGAGGCTTTTTTCGTTTTCTCTCTTGACATATTCAAAAAATCAATATCTTTGTACCATTGAAACATATCAAAACAACCCAATATGAAGAGAATTCTACTGATTTCGATTTTGATTGTCCTGTCCGTATTGTGTTTCGGGCAGGAGGTCGAGACGGTCTCGGAACGTTTCCATTACCGTTACCTGAAAAAGGAACAGACCAAGGAGCAAATCCAAAAGGACAACGAGGAACGACAACGCAATTGGCAAGAGGAACTGGAAGCTATGAAGGCCAATCTTGCTGAGGGCCAGCGTGTTTCTGATAACGTGAAGATTGAAGTCCAGACGGATGTCCAAGACGATAACCTCATTATTTCGGTGGCATACGAGACCCTTGTAGTAGCCGATGCCGCCGATGATTATGCTCTTGGGAAGTACACCATCCAAAACTCCAATGCTTGCATGCTGATGTGCAGTTTTTTGAAAGATAAGTTGGAGAACGACCTTGTAGAGTACTTGAGAGAAGGCACTAAAGTGGATGTAAGAATTACTGGTGCTACAGATGGCACACCCATTCGTTCGAAGATCGCCTACAAGGGTGAGTACGGCGACTTTATCGACAAACCGATTGCTTTGAACGGCGTACCTTACAACATGACCGTAACGCAGAAGACAGGCGTGACCACCAACGGACAGTTGGCTTTCTTGCGCACACAGGGCGTCGAGGACTTCTTGAAGACCCAAGTGGAGACTTTGAAGCATACGGTAAACACCTTTCAAGAGTTTGCCGTTGAGAACAAAGAGAAAGGTGGAGGCTACCGTCGCGTCTCGGTGGAAATGACCATTCGTGGTGCCTTTGCCGTTGTTGAACCCGAAAAAACCGAAAAGCCATGAAGACAAGAAGATTCTTAACGACCCTCCTGTTGATAATAGGTGCACAGGCTCTCGTGGCTCAGCAGGACAACGTGACCAACATCCGTGCCGTGCAGAATGACAAAATGGTGACTATCACCTACGATTTGAAAGTTCGTTCCGAGGTACGTCTTCTCATTTCCATCGATGACGGACAAAACTACACGGACACCATGAAAGTGACTGGGTATATCAACAGAGTTGTGCCTGCTGGAAAGAATCGTACCATTCGTTGGCAAGCCTTCAACAACTTGGGCTATGGTGATTATCCTGAAATTCGTTTCAAGTTCATCACCAAGGAAGCACAGCAGAACCAAACGCCTAAAGTGAAGCGTATTCCGAAGATTACCTTTGCCACCGTGAACGGTGCCTACACCAACACGCAGAATCCATCAGCGGGTTTCACCATCGGACAAGTTCAAAAGTTCGGCTGGTTTGCCTCAGTGATGAGTGGCTTCAACTTTGCGGGACTTGCACCTGCGGCCACAAGCGATGCCGAGGGTTTTGTGGGCGAGATTTTGCCTTTCTACAAGGACGAATACGCGCATACAGCACTTTCCATCATGGGTGGCGGCGTGATGCGCCTTAACGATATGATGTATCTCAAGGCCGGCGTGGGCTTCGGCAACCGCTCGCTCTCGTGGAAAACCTTGGACGACCGCTGGGTGCGCAACGGTGCCTATTCCGCCGTGGGCGTTGACGTTTCGGCAGGCATGATGTTCCGCTTCGGCGGCTTTGTCCTCTCGTTGGATGCCGTGACGACCAACTTCAAGATTTTTGAAGGCAAGGTCGGTTTGGGATATAGTTTTGAAAACCGTTAAAACAGATTGAAAATGAAAAAGATAAGTTTAGCAATAATGGCTCTGATAACCATTTTGGCATCATGCAAGAAAGTGCCCGAAGTGAACCTGAAATATGTGGACGTGGAGCGCGACCTGATTACGGTGGGCGCCACGACAGCCACAGTGCAATGCGATTACCAATACATTGCCACCTTGAAGAAAGCCTATTTCTATTACGGAGAAGGCGAGAACGAGGCCGACATGAACACTGCCGAAATGCGCGTGGTGCAAAATACGCTGTATGTTGACCTCTCGGGCTTGAAGGAGAACACTACGTATAGCTATTACTATGAGTTTTATAATGGCTTCAACTCCATGCGGACTGTGGCTAAGACCTTCAAGACTGAAACGACTCCGATTGTTGTGGTTTTGCCCACGGTGATTACAGCTGAAGTGACCGAGATAACTGAAAGTTCTGCCCAATGCGGCGGCGAAGTGACCAATGATGGTGGTGCTGAAGTGACCGAGCGCGGTATCTGCTGGAGCACAAATGAAAACCCGACTTTGGATGACAATCATGTTGCCGCAGGCACGGGAATGGGTGCTTTCACTGCCATGATGAATGATTTGGAAACCAATACTACCTATCATGTCCGTGCGTATGCTATCAATGAGGTTGGTACGGCTTATGGTTTGGATAGGGAGTTTGTGACGGTTGGTAATGGCAGTGGAGTTCCGGATGGAGCCATTGATGGCTTGTTCTCGGTGAGTCCAACCCAAAAAGTGTATTTCTCACAGGGCAATTTGCAGTATCAGGCTTCTACTAATACTTGGAGGTTTGCAGAACATCAATGGGATTTTGTGGGCAGTGAGGTCGTGTATGATGGCACTTCTGGAGGCAATGTAACAGGGAGTAGTAACCATTTAGTTTCTGAGTTTTATGATGGTTGGATTGACCTTTTTGGCTGGGGAACTAGTGGTTATAATCACGGTGCAATATGCTACCAGCCTTGGAGCACTAGTACAAACTGGAGCGACTATTATGCTTATGGTAGTCCTTCATCTAATCTCTACGATAATACTGGGCAAGCTGATTGGGGATATAATTCTATCATCAATGGTGGTAATAATGAGAATATTTGGCGTACGTTGAAACAAGAAGAAATGGGTTATGTCTTTTATAGTCGTGGTGTAGAAATCAGTTTTGTCAGAGCTGTGGTAAATGGCGTAAAAGGAGTAATTTTATTACCTGATGATTGGGATATTACAAACTATCAGTTTAATAGTCCTAATGTGGTTAATAATCCCTATAGCGACAATATCATTTCTTCAATAGTTTGGAGTGACGTTTTGGAGCAAAGAGGTGCTGTTTTCTTTCCCGCTGCGGGTTTAAGGCGAGGCCTTGGCATTGCTATGGTTAACTCATGGGGACAGTATGCTTTGTCAACAGCATATGATGAAAACCAAATCTATAGGTTCGGGTTTGACGAAGAAATTGTTGTTCCCAATGATGTTGGTAGTAGTTGGCGTGACATATGTTTTTCTGTCAGACTTGCCCAAAATGCGACACCGCAACCTTCAATCCAAACGCCTACCGTTATTACTTCTGACATTTCAAATGTTACTTCAAACTCTGTCATTTGCGGTGGTGAAGTAACTGACGATGGCGGTGCCACAGTTACCGAGCGCGGTATCTGCTGGAATACGAGTGCCAATCCGACAATTAGCGACAGTCATGTATCTGCTGGCACGGGAACTGGATTGTTTTCTGCCACAATGAGCGGTTTGCAGGCCAGCACCACTTATCATGTTCGTGCTTATGCAACTAACGAGGCTGGTACGGCGTATGGAGAGGATAAAGAGTTTACTACACTTTCTGGAGGAGGTAATGAACATGAAGGTGCTCTGTCGGGTATGTTCTCTGTTGCAGAAGACAGATGGGTCCGTTTCTCAAAAGGTAATCTTCAATATCAAGCGTCGACAGGTATTTGGCGTTTTGCTGAAAACCAATGGGACTATGTAGGAACACAGCACCCAAATTATGGAACCCCAGGGGGAACAGTTTTTGGAAGTGATAATTTTTATATTTCTTCTACATATATAGGCTGGATAGACCTTTTTGGTTGGGGTACTAGCGGTTGGAATAACGGCAATGTTTATTATCAGCCCTACGATTATGAAGAATTGTCTGTTTGGAATGCCTATGATTATGGTTATGGCTACGGCCCCACAGATGGAACAAGTTATCGTTTTAATCTGACAGGTACATACGCCAATGCCGATTGGGGCATTCACAACTCCATTATAAATGGCGGCAATATGCCAAGTCAGTGGCGCACCCTGACAATAGAGGAATGGAATTATTTGATAAACAGCCGAACCACGTCATCGGGCATTCGCTTTGCCAAAGGTGTCGTTAATGGTGTGAATGGTTTTATCTTGTTACCTGATGATTGGAATAGTTCGGTCTTTACTTTGAATTACATCAATCGAGAAGATGCGGTTTTCGCCACTAATGTTATTAATGCGTCAGATTGGGAAACGATTGAATTTAATGGAGCTGTTTTCCTACCTGCTGCAGGCGGGCGAGGGAAGACAATAATTAACTATGTTGGTACACATGGCGAATACTGGTCGACAACTTATAACAACAATGACGAAAATTGTGCAGGTGCTTATAGTGTGCATTTTGGGGAATACGATCTTAACACATATTATGGCCTCTATCGAGCTGGTGGTATTTCTGTTCGTTTGGTTCAAGATGATAACCCGTAAAACTCAAAAACAATGAAAAAACTATCAATCATATTAGCATGTGCCTTGGTAGCCTTGAGTGCCTGCACCAAGGACAAGGAAGTCGTTCCTGAAACAGGAGATGACAATCCCGAAGTCATTACGGTGGGCGTGAATGATGTCCATGTGGAGTACACGCGGACAGACCATACGGAACTCAGTCGTGCATTGTTCCATTACTGCCTCGCCGATGCCAACGGCAACGCCCAACAATACGAAGCCGCTGAAATGACAAAGCAGGAAACTTTCTTCGAAGTGACCCTCAACGACTTGCTGAGCGACACGCTTTATTGGTACTATTATGAGTTGTTCCCCATCAATGGTGATGCTTTCACGACGGATCGAAAGACTTTACATACACTAGCATCCGATACGCCGGAGCCGCCAACGCCTCCAACACCGTCGGGTGATTTTCCCGAAGGTGCCGTCAATGGTTTGTTCACCATCAATGAAAACGGCGACCAAGTGTATTTCTCGAAAGGTAATTTGCAGTATCAAGCTTCAACAAGAACATGGAGGTTTGCTGAGCTTCAGTGGGATTATGTGGGTAATGATTCGTGTGGCACTGTTTATGAAAACGGTGTAAAATGCGATAATGCCCTTGCTACTCCTCAGTATAGCGGATGGATTGATCTATACTGTTGGGGAACAAGTGGTTATAACCATGGGGCGGTTTGCTACCAACCATGGAGTTCAACCTATGAGGATCCAAGTCATTTTTATGCATACGGAAATGTTGAGGGCAATCTGAATGACCAGACAGGTCAAGCAGATTGGGGCTACAATCCTATCATTAATGGAGGCAATACGGAAAACAGTTGGCGTACCTTGACGGAATCTGAATGGGATTATCTCTTGAACACCCGTACTACAGCGTCGGGCATGAGTTTCACGATGGCAATAGTCAACGACATAAATGGAGCGATTTTACTTCCGGACAATTGGAGCGATTCGTGTTTTTTGTTGGCTAACACCAACCATTATTCTGGCAACGTCATCAATGCGGAACAATGGGCTACTTTAGAGGAATTCGGTGCGGTGTTCCTTCCGGCTGCTGGCATGCACTATGGGGATGAGATTATCCATGCTGGCGAACATGGTAATTATTGGTCTGCGTCTTGCTATATTTATACAGGCTACCAGTATTATTACTATTATGCGAGCCATATCTACTTCATTTCATCCATTTATTGTAGCTTTAGTTGCCGACCCTACGGCGAATCAGTGCGTCTAGTTCAAGACAAGACTACTCAGCCAGACAGATAATTCCTGAATATACAGTCCGAGCCGGAAAGGAGTCCTCTTTTTCGGCTCGGATTGTATTTACTTAAGTTTCGCAATCACCTTGAGCATCTGCTCACCCAAGCCAATCGTGTAGCCCTGCTTCACAAACACCACCTCGCTGTTGGCATTGGCGATGATGAAGATGGGGCGACTGTCGGTGTTGAGATGCAGACCGTCAACAATTTCGTCACGGATGGCACCTTCGTCGAGTCCGTAGACAATGCCTTCGGGCAATTCGTTGAAGTTCTTCAGCTTGAACTTGTCAAAATCTTCTTTGCTGCTGAAGACGAAAATCATTGGTAGGTTGCTGCTCTCAAAGTCCTTGCGGAAGGCAGCGATGTCCTGCATGGCGTGGGTAGTCGGCTCGTTGCCTTGGTCCAAGAGGCCGAGGATGAAATAGCTGTCTTGGATGAGTTGTTTCGGGTTGCCTTTTTCGCCCGTTTCTGGGTCCGTGAATTTGCTGTCGGCATAAAAACTGCCGATGACATGTAGCTCATTGTCAGGTTGACGTAAAACTAGGTTCACTTGTGTGGTCTCACCCGCTTTGATGGAGAAGAACTCGCTGTGGGTCAGGGCGGTGCCATCGTCCAAGCGGGTGCCTGCCGTGAGGATGTAATAGCCTTCATCCAACGGCGTGGGATGGTCGAAAGAGGAGAGCATCATGCCATCGTCGATGCCTGGGTCTTTGGCGTCGTAGGCTAAGAGGTGGAAGCTGTTGCCGTCAAACTTCTTGATGCTGAAGTGGGTGTAGTATTTCGGGTCGGCAACGGAAGCGGTGGGGTAATAGTGGATATCTAAATACCCGACAGCCGTGTTGGCAGGCTCAGCAGCTTCGAAGTCCACATTGGTCCAATCTTTTCCAAAGTACTGCACATTGCCGTTCACTGGGTTGATTTGTGCGGCGATGCCCAAACTCCTTGCCATGCTGACGAAGAAGATGTCGCGGGAATGGCGGTCGGCCTTGCGTGCCTTCAGCACGCCCAAAGGTGAAATCGGAATACGTTGTAAAGCCAAGTTGTCGTCAGTTTTGATGTTGTTTTTCACCCAATCGACCAACAGGGCGGGATTGTCGTGGTATTGTCTCCGCTCTGTTTCAGGGAAGAACTCGGTGAGGACTTTGCGGTAAGGCACCAGCATTTCGTTGCTCACGCGTGGGCTCAGGATGTATTGCGCATAGAGCTCAGGCGGCATGGAGATGATGGATTGCTCAAGACCTAGTGTGTTATCGAAATGGTCTTTCAACACTTCAAGGCTGACATCGCGCAGGTCCTTGTCGGAGATGTTACTGAGCAGCTCCACGGCTTTGATTTCGTTGTTTTTGCTCTTGGCGTATTTTACAAAGTCGGCGATGGTCTGCCAGTTGCCCCAAGTTTTTTCGTAGATGCGGCAGAGGGTTTTGTTACCCGTGTTCATGACCACTTCCATCTGAGCTTTTTTGCACTCGGCGATATAGGCGTTGCGCAGCGAGTCTTCGTAAGCCACGCGACGATCATTCTCTGCTCTCATCTCTGCTGTGACTTCAGGCAAAATGCTTGTCGGGGCGGGCGGCACCATGTCAAATTCAAAGACATCGCTTTGGCCTTGCTCATGGTCGAGGGTGATGGTGATGTTGTCTTTCTCGCCCGACTTGAACACTTGGAAACCGAACTTGCCGTCCTTGGCGGCATAAGCCATCATGCAGCCCAAACCGGAAGTGAGCCAAGTCTGGCCATTCTCGTCGGTTGTCTTTGTGACCACGGTGCAGAACTCGGCGTAGTTGTAGATCTTGAACTCCACAGGCAGGTTGGCTTGTGGCTGACCGTTCTCATCCACCACGGTGAAGGTGGTTTTGGCGGTCTTGCCATAGTTGTCCACCACATTGATTTCCGTATAGTTGGCGCTGCGGCTGATGACTTCCTCTGGACCATCATAATCACCGAAGACACGTGTATGTAATAACAAGGTGCGCGAAGCAGGCTCGTTGAACCAGCCTAAGTCGAGCACTGGCTCAGGCTCGCAGGCACCGAGGAAATGCCATTTTCCGTCCACCCAGGCCTCCACCCAAGCGTGGTTATCGTCACAGTGGGCCCATCGGGGCGTATAAACCTGTCGTGCAGGGATGCCTACGGTGCGTAAGGCGGTCACCAATAGCGTCGATTCCTCACCGCAACGACCCCACGAGGTTTTGATGGTCGCCATAGGCGCGCTGGTGCGGCTGTCGCTGCCCTTGTAATTGACGTGCTCATGGCACCAATGGTTCACTTCGAGGACGGCGTCATACAGCGAAAGGTCTTTCACGCGGCCTTTCAACTCCTCATAATAAGTGGCTCTGAAGCGGTCAAGGTTCTCATTGTTGACGCGCACGGGCACCACGAAATGCTTGAACTCGCGCTCGGGGATGCTTGCACCCCAAGGCAGCTCTTCCTTGGCAAGGAAGGCATAGTGGACGCATTCGCGGTAGTAGTCCTCGGTGTAGTCCACGCTGTCGCCGAGCGGCATGTATTGGTAGAGGAATTGCAGGGCTTGTTTTTCGTTTAAGGTCGTTTCCTTTTCCGACGAGCAGGCCGAGAAGAACACTGCTGAAAGGATGGCAAAGGTGAGGATGAGGTTTTTCATAGATGGATTATTTGCTGCAAAGATAGTGTTTATTTCAATCCTTCCGTCAGGAACTTCCTTAAATGGAGGTGGGTTTTCTGAATTTGTAATGCAATTATCAGAAAAATACGCTATCTTTGCGCCAAATAAAAACCAAACGTATCGTAGAGATAAAAATAGAGAATA
>CAMYXV010000041.1 GCA_947303055.1 uncultured Bacteroidales bacterium | reverse complement strand
TTTCGTTGAACTGCTCGGGCGAGTAATACACATCCTGCATGTTGGAGCTGTCGAGCTTCAGCACGCGGAAACCGATGTCCAATGGCCTGGTCTCTGAGCCTGTCGAAGAGCCAGCAAACAAACCTTCTTCCACTTTCTTCTTTTCCAATTCCTCCACGATTTTCTTGCCTGCACGGCGGATGCGCTCCTTGCCGATTTCGCAGATGTTCTTGTAACCTGCCTTGTAGGCTTCGCTCTTTTCGTCTGTTGCTTCAGGTAGTTGCACCATGATAAACTTTCGACTGCCACCATCTTCTGCATTGAGTTGCATAACGGCATGGGCGGTAGTGGCAGAGCCAGAAAAGAAGTCTATCACGATAAAGTCTTTAGAACCCATCAACCTAAGCATTCGTTGAATTATCTGAATTGGTTTGGGGTAATCAAAAACATCTTTTCCAAGAATACTATCTACTAATTTTGTTCCTTCATCTAAAGTTGCCGTATCTTTATAGTACCACAGATTAATAGGAACAATTCCTTCGTCCAGTTCGGATAGAAATCTTTTCAGTCTAGGATATGAATTGCCACCGTCCTTCCCCCAGTAAAGTCTGTTGTCGGCCGCAAGTTGCTCGTATTGTTGCTTACTATATTTCCATGCATTGGTTGGATGCTCTATCATTTCACCAGTGAAAGGATTTTTTATGGAATACGACAAGTTAGGCCGTTCTTCTTTAGTTCTTTGACTAGTAAAAAGAACGCTAGTCCATACTCCTCTTGGGTCATCATCTGGATTTGAATATGTAGAGTTTTGTTTATCTGTTCTTGGTTCCCTTAACATGATGAGTTTATCAGATCTTCGGTAGCATAGGATGTGGTCTATGACTGTAGACATTAGTTTTGCATCATTATTTCGTGTGTATCTTTTTTCCCAAATGATATCTGTAATAAAATTGCTCTGCCCGAAAATTTCATTGCACACTTTGGTCAGGTTGGCTACCTCATTATCATCAATCGAAATGAATATCACCCCATCCTCCCTCAACAAGTCCTTGGCCACTTTCAGGCGAGGGTAGATCATGTTGAGCCAGTCAGTGTGGAAGCGGCCGTTGCTTTCGGTGTTGGCCACGAGGCGGTTGCCCTCCTCGTCCTCCTGCCCGCTGTTGTGGACATAGTCGCCCGCGGTCTGGGCGAAGTCGTCGTTATACACGAAGTCGTTGCCCGTGTTGTAGGGCGGGTCAATGTAAATCATCTTCACCTTGCCGAGGTAGTTTTCGCGCAGCAGTTTCAGCACTTCGAGGTTGTCGCCCTCAATGTAGAGGTTTTGGGTGTTGTCGAAGTCCACGCTCTCCTCGCGGCAGGGGCGCAGCGTGTCGGTGGTTGGCGCGTTGGCGAGGCGGATGGCGTTGCGCTTGTCGGGCCAGGTGAACTGGTAGCGTTCCTCGGGGCCTTCCACGATGTCCTTCGAGAGCTCCTGCCGCAGCTGGTCGAAGTCGATGGCCGCTTCCGGCTTCCCGTTCTCGTCGAGGCGCTCGGTGAGGCAGTTGGGGAAGAGTTCGGCAATCTTCTTTATGTTTTCGTCCACTTGGTTGGTGGTTTGCATGTTGAGTTTATCCATGTTATTTCGATTTTTCAGGTAAAACCAATGGAAGCTTGAATTTTACACGGCTTAAGGTTGAATTTTCATTTTGCGAATTAGCTCCAAGTCCAATATTAATTGATGCGACTTTTATTCCTGCTCCACCTCCCACATTCGCACTCTCAACGGCAGAGACAGCTACATCAAATTCAATATCAATAATATTCTTTTCTCCGTCTTTGAAACTGGAAATAGCTTTGGAGCCATGGAAATAATCTGTCGGGATTAAGGCTCCAAAATCATTAATTTGTTCGTTGGCTTCACGGACTGCACTAACTATTTGTGTAATTGTCTCTTTTGTGAATTCTTTTAAGTCCATATTATATATTTTATTTGTTCAAATTTTCGCAATTACATTAATAACCTCAAAGACCTTAGAATAAGACTCACCGTCTGTTCCAAAAGCCTCTGCTCTTGCACAAGCTTCTTCTTGTCGACCTTCATCCACCATTTCGGCCACCCATTTCTCCTGCTGCAAGAACTTTTCAGTCTTATCGTATTGGGGAATGAAACCCTTCAAATCCTCAATCACAGCCTGCGAAGTGCCATAATAACGGTTGGTGTTTCTGTAGTGAAGCAAAAACCAATATTCTATTGACGGAAGCGAATCGCAAAGCATCACCGATGGATTGTCCTTGTACTTTCGCCGCAGGGCATTCCATTTTTTAAGTTCCAACTCATTCCATGTTGACACATCGGCATCAAACACACAAATGGCAAAGCCATCATTCTGAAGCACTTCTTCAATCCTTTTCGCCATGCCATTGGCTGTTTCCGTTCCAAAAAAGCGAGGGCGTATCTTTACGCGGTAATCCTTCAGCGTTTTCAAATGCTTAAAATACCATTGCTCGGTAATACCCGCCCCAATAAGGGTAGGTATCGGGCTTTTCTTTATTCTTATGGATGCTTTTCTCGCCATGGGAACAGTTTATTTAATATTAGGCAATGCCCCAAAAACTCCATTGCGATAAGCCTTTTGCAAGGATGAGATTCTATTCAATCCCTTGAATTCCACCAAAGAATAAAGGTCAGTGTTTCCCGTTTCGTCTTTTTCCGTAAACCAAACGGAATCCTTGCGAATGAGATCATCCCCAACGGTATTTAACAAGGGATCATAATGAGTTGTGACAAGCAATTGCGCCCTATTGCGCTGCGAAAGGAACTGCTCTATAACAAATTCGACTAGATCGGGGTGCAAAGAGGCTTCTATTTCATCAATGAAAAGCATGGCTTGTTTACGTACTGCTTCAAAAATAGCCGCTTCGACACCAATAGTGCGCTTTGTGCCGTCCGATTGATACTCATCAGGAAGGACATAACTCTCTTCGCCCCGGCTGTTATGAACCTTATGAACGAAATTCGTTCGAATCTCATCATACGCTTTATCTTTTGTCAACCTTTCCTTAACCTCATTCGGCGCGCCATCATCTTGCAGCATTAGGTTGAGCACCTTTTGTGGGATGGGTTGCTTTATCACATCCGTCTTAACATCAGAGATGTTGAAATCCGCCCTGTGAATGAAATCGAGCAAATATTCTTTTAGAACGCTGTTTTCAAGCATCTTTTCGCTTGCATATTCAAACATTCTTGTTTGCGGTTTCACCATAGGAAGAATCCCATTTCGGAACCACTCCCTAGCAGCATCTATTTCTTTCATGGCCACATTCACCTGTTTACGAGCTGCAAAAAATGACATATTGGGAAGGCACTTCAATGACAGTTCCTCTTTAGCCGCTTGACTAATCTTCACAACTGTTGAATTGAAATCAAGAACAGACTCACCATCTCTCCATGTACGTTCGAACAACTTTGTAGGTTGAACCGAATTATAATAATACAAGCGCTCCAAAAGCACTTTTTGTTGATCAAGTTTCAGTTCATACCAATACCTAATGTCATCAACATAGAATTTAATACTAAACTCTGTTGGTTCATTCGGAGTTGCTGCATCAAGGCGGAAAGGCTCCGAGCCGGTTTCCTCTTCAATGTCATCCGGCTTGTAAAACACAAAATCATGCAAAAACACCAATGCAAAAAGCAGGTTCGTTTTGCCTGAAGCATTGGCTCCATATACCATGGCAAAACGGAGCAAACGAACCCCGGGAGCCACCTCAACAATATGACTATCTTCAAACGTCTTGTCTTTTGTCGCTTCGAAACTGAGCGTCACCTCATCCCTGAACGACATAAAGTTCTTTATTTTAAGCTCTTGTATCATAACATTAACTGTGTTTATTGCCAAGATTGGGTTATTAACACCGCAAAAATACACTTTCGTATCCAAATCGCCAAATAAAATCGCATATTTTTACATTTTATTTCATAAATATGCAATAATTTTGTCATATTGACATATAAAATTGAAAATTTGTCATATTTATATGCAAATTTGACAGAATTAATGTAACGGCACGCAACTTGACACATTTTCCTCGACAGGATACTTCAACACCTGTATAAAGCAACCGGGCTGAAGCTGAACTATCAGGGAATAGGATGTTTAACCATTAAGCATTTCTTATTATGTCTTGGACAAAAGTAAAAAATGTGAACGGCTCTGGTAGGTATTCTGCTCCAAAAGGGTACTCCTCTTGGCTAGAATACTGGGAGGATAAGACCGGAAAAAGAGTAAACGTTTGTGGCGCTTCTGGATGCGACAACAAAGATCTGGTCGGAGCTCACGTACAGAAAGCCAACAGCACCGACAAGTCTTGGTACGTCACTCCGCTTTGTCGTTCATGTAACGGAAGAACCGATGAGTTTGATGTTTACTGGGATCTAGTGCCTGTACCTAGCAATCTGTAAGCCGTTTCGGGCAGCTCATCCCGTCAGAATCGAGCGGCCGAAGCGGTCCGGCCAGGTGACCGCACTATTTATTCACCAAACTCAACGCATGAACAATTTGTACTTTTAAAGCAACTGCTTAGTCGTGACAAGAGGGTGACCGAACCGGCCGCCCTCTTCGGTTAAAATGTCGGATTTTTTACGTTTATCAAATAAAATCGGGTAAAACATGCATAATACGCGAATAAACGTAACAAATTGATACGTTTATTGAAAGGAACAGGGGTTATTCCAATTGTTCCTTCAATTCGCATAATTGCTGATACAATTCATACTTCTTCCTCGGCTGCTTCTCCACCCTCAACTTCTTTTCGAGGCTCTCGATCGCCTTTATCTTCTTCAGCTTCTCGCCGTCAATGGCAATCTGCTCTTCCATGGTCACGCCTTCCATCACCTCGAAGCTGCCGATGGTGGTCACCAAATACTCCCACACCTTGTCCAGGTCAAGTCCCATCAAAGGCATAGCGGCATCGGCAAGCAGTTCCCAATCCATGACAAAAAGCTTTTCATGCACGACAGCAAAACGCACCATGTCGTTGTAGACTAAAGCGAAAATCATGTTCTGCTTGATCAACTTGGTCAAAAGCAGGATGTTTTTCTCGTCAAAGTGCTGACGTTTCAGCGTGACAAGCAACACATAGAATTCTTTTACGCGTTCCCCTTCCTTCAAGCCAGGTACGGTGGATGGCGAGACCACATTCACGATGTCGATGCGGCTGATATCGGCATCAAAGGCATCGCGCTGCGACGACTTCAAGCCGAATTTCTCGTAGATGGCCTTTTTCGGCAGCGACTTCTTGATTTCCGTTGTGGCAGGCAGGGCAAACATTATCTCACGATTAAAAAGTCAATCAGTTCAAAGTCATCCAAGCCTTTGATTTCCTTGGTGAAGAGTTCCGTTTGAACCCCTTCGAGGAAGCAATCCAAGTCGCTCTTCTCCTTCACATTGATGATGGACTGGATGGCCTTGCCCAGCAATTCAGAATAATGCTTCATATTCTTGCCGTCCTTGGTCTCCTTGTTGAAAGCGGCACAAAGTGCTTTGTCGTGCTTCGCTTTGCCTTTGCATAGCAATCGGAAATCATCAAGCAATGTCTTGGGCGAAAGATGGTTCACCACTACGCCACCGCCATCATCCACATACACCAAATAGAACGGATGCAGTTGGTTCTTATGGTCAATGTTAACACCTTGTGACCGGTTCTTCAGCACATAAATCACCCCAGGTGGCATGCCATTGCTGCCTTTCACCACAGCGTGCATCCCGTATGGCGTGTGCTCAATGTCGTGGCCTTCGTGCATGTAATCCAACAAATCAAGACGGAACTCATTCAACCCCAAGTCCATGATGCTGATACCCGTATTCATATCTTCGAGGTCAACCACTTCCTCCTGCAAGCGTTTGAGCTGTTGGCGACGGTATTCTAAATCGCCTTTTTCTTCCACCGACAAAGGATTATCGTCGCCCGTGCTGGTCAGCACCGAAATCTTCATTCTCGACTCCACACGGCCTTTCAGGTCGATGTAATCGTCAAGCTCCATGTCGGGCCAATAGTTCACCAGCTGAATCACCTCGTTTTTGCTACCGATACGGTCGATACGGCCAAACCGCTGAATGATACGGACCGGATTCCAATGGATGTCGTAATTGATCAAGTAGTCGCAGTCTTGCAGGTTTTGACCTTCCGAAATGCAATCTGTGGCAATCAGCACATCCACCTCCTCCTTTAAGCCAGGGAACAGCACATCCTTTTCCTTCGACACAGGCGAGAACAAGGTCAGCACCGTGTTGAAGTCCATCTTTTGCTTCAGCTTGACGGTGCTTTTCGCCTCAATCGTGCCCGACACCATCGCTGAATGCAATCCGGTTTTCTCCAGTATCAATGGCGCCAGATTCTTGTAAAGATAATCAGCAGTGTCAGCGAAAGCGGTGAAAATGAGCACTTTTTTGTTTGAGCCATTGATGGGATGGGCAAACTTCTCCCTCAAATCACAGATAAGTTGCTGCAATTTGCTGTCGTGTTCAGGGCTGATATCTTTCAGCATCAGAAGCAACAAATCGAAACGTTCTTTGTCCGCGACCAGGTATCTTCTCCATGAAATGGTGTCAATATCCCGCAGGTCGATTTTGTTTTTCTTGTTGCCAATGATGGTATCGCCTTCATCCTCAATGTCAAGGTCGTCGAAATCAAATTCCTCGACATATTCCTCCTCCGTCCGCGAATCAATCTTTTCAATCATATTGGCGATAAGCTGCTGGATTCGGCTAATGGTCAAGCGGAACGAGTTAACCGAACTCTCGAGACGTTTCAGCATATTGATACCCATCAAGCGACGAATACCCAACTCACGGTCTTCGATGGAAAGGCGGTGCGCCCCTGTTTCGACATCCAACTCGTCCTCGGTGTCAATGCCGTACTTGTCTTTCTTGCTCGGCAGGATGAATGCCGAAGGAGTATAGATGGAAAGGTTGAGTTGTTGGACAATTTCGATGATGTCCCTAAATGTAATAGCCTTGTCGATATCCGTTAAAGGCGGTGTTTTGGAGATGGGTTTCAACCGGGTAGGAAACTTACCGATGTCAGCCGTATCATAAAACTGCTCAATATGCTTACGGCTTCGGGCAATCGTCACCGAATCGAGCACTTCAAAGAAATCAAAGCTCAGTGACTTCAGCAACCGCTCTGTGGTTCGGGCTTCAAGTGGCAACTCTACCCATTCGTTGTACGCTCTTTGTGCCTGACGGAAAATCTCATCGATAGGCTTCTCCGTTTTCAGCAAAGCGTTAATATTGGATGCATCGCCTTCGTAGGCCAACTGCAACTGGTTCTTCAAGTCATTGAAACGGTTGTTGACAGGCGTAGCCGAAAGCATGAGCACCTTGGTTTTCACGCCTGCCTTAATCACCTTGTTCATCAAACGGAGGTAGCGGTTTTCCTTAGGGTCTTCATCGTCCTCAGAAGCAGTCACCTTGCCACCATTTCTGAAATTATGGCTTTCGTCAATGACTACCAAGTCGTAGTTGCCCCAATTGATATGGTTCAACTCCATCCCGTTCGATACGCCTGAAGTACGCGACAAATCCGTGTGATAAAGTACATCATAACGCAACCTGTCTCCTGCAATGGGGTTGTTCACATAATTGCTTCTGTAGGTCATCCAGTTGTCGCTCAGTTTCTTGGGACAAAGCACCAGCACCGTCTTGTTACGGTTCTCGTAATACTTGATGACCGCCAACGCAGAGAAGGTCTTACCCAAACCCACACTATCCGCCAAAATGCAGCCGTTGTATTTTTCAAGTTTGTTAATGATGGCCAAGGCCGCATCTTTCTGGAAGTTATACAATTTGTTCCAAATGAGGCTGTTCTTAAACCCTGTGGCTTCGTTAGGCAAATCATCCTCCGACAGGTCATCCAAAAACTCGTGGAATATATTGTAAAGCGTGACAAAGTACAGAAACTCAGGTGCATTCTCCTTATAAGCGTTTGAAATGTTATCAATCACATCATCCGTCACCACTTGAAGTTTTGAACTATCATTCCAAATTTGGTCAAACAAAGACAAAAACTCTTTCGAGGAAGGATAATCGTTCTTCACAATCATCGTATAAGCGCTATCACCTTTCTCGCATCCTAAGTCCACCGTGGTGAAACCATTCAGCGGCATGTAATTGATCTGGTCAACATTGGCAAAACCCGTCATGCTCTCGTTGGTCTTGTTCGACTTGAAGCAAGCCTTTTGCCTAATCCATTCCGCGCATTCCTTGGCAATGGCCTTCTGCGTCAGTTCATTCCTTAACTTGATTTCAAACTCCGACCCATACAGACTCCTCTCACGATACAAACGAGGGATATAGAACTCACGCTGTTGCTTACTCACTTTGTCCGTGGTAAAAGTGGGCGACGTGAAGATGAAGCGAAGTTCTTTGATGTCCTTCAGTTGCTCTTTCAACTCCTGAAAAGCATAAATCGAAAAACATGAAGCTGCAATGGAAATCTTGCTTTCGAGCTTGATTTCCACCATCAGGTCATCTTTTAGGGTTTTGGATATATTGTTGATGATTTCCATGAAGATTGTATACTAAGAGAACTACAAAAATACATCTTTTTCTAAAACTCATCATGATTATGTAAAAACCGCAGCAATTATTCCTCTGCCTCATTGGAGACTACGGACCAAGTCCACGATGATGGTGGGAACGTTAGTATAGCCCTTCGAAACCGAGAATAACCACCCCTTCCCATGTTGGGCTTGCAGGAATGCTTAAAAAAATGAAAATTAACTTCTCCTTATTCCGCAAACATCCCGTCAATCAAATCCTGGAAATGTTCAGCGATGGCTTTGCGGCGGATTTTGAGGCTAGGGGTCATCTCGCCGTCTTCGATGGTCCATTCGCGGTCGAGCAGTTCGAAGCGCTTGATCTTTTCATAGTCGCCAAAGAACTTGTTGTAATTGTCGACCTCTTTGCGGAAGCGGTCGTTGACGGCTTTCACCTTAATCATTTCCGCATTGGTAGTATAAGCGATGTGATTCTCCTCGCACCAAGTTTTCAGATGATCAAAATTGGGGACAATCAAGGCAGCAGCGAACTTCTGGTTCTCGCCCACCACCATGATGCTATTGATGAACGGTGACTCCATAAACCGGTTCTCAATCAAGGCGGGAGAGATGTACTTGCCCATCGAGTCCTTGAAAATTTCCTTCATGCGGCCCGTGATTTTCAGCAAGCCATCCTCGTCAAACTCACCGATGTCGCCCGTGTGGAAATAGCCTTCCTCGTCGATGGCGATTTTGGTCTGTTCCTCGTCCTTGTAATAGCCCTTCATCACCGCCGAGCCTTTCACAAGAATCTCGCCCGACTCTGGGTCAATCTTAAATTCCACACTCTTGCATGGCACGCCGACCGTTCCCGCCTTGATGATACCCAAAGCCAAGCTATTGGTGGCAATCACAGGCGAGGTCTCCGTCAGACCATAGCCCTCTATAATCGGGATGTCCATGGCGGCAAACAAACGCACCAGACGCGGCTGCAAACTGGCACCACCAGAGATGATGAACTCCAAACGGCCACCGAAGGCCTTCCTCACATCCCTGAAGACCAATCTGTTGGCCCAATATAACTTAAACCTATAGGCTCTGTTCTTTTTAATGCCCGTCTCATCATAGCGTTCGGCCAACTTGAAAGCCCACATGAAGACACGTTTCTTCATGCCCTTCAGTTTGTCGCCCTTGCGGACGATACCGTTGTACACCTTCTCGATGACACGAGGCACAGTGGTGAAATGCTCAGGCTTCACGTCAGCGATGTCGCGCATGATGGTGCCGAAATTCTCCACATAATAGGTGGAATTGCCGAGATAGAGATGGGTATACAGCACCGAACGCTCGTAGATATGCGACAAGGGCAAGAAACTCACCACCTTGTGCGAGGACGGCACCGGATAATGCGGGCCGTAGTTAGCCACGCAACTCATCAGGTTGTAATGCGTCAGCATCACGCCCTTGGGTGTTCCGAGCGTACCCGATGTATAAATAATGGTGGCCACATCATGGATGGAAACCGACTCTTTCCGTGACTGCAAAGCGGCCTGGCTCTTCTTGTCGATTTTTACCGAAACCATCAGTCCGCGCAAGGTCATCATGCCTTCCACGGGATTGAAAGCGAACTCTTTAGGGCGCACTGACATCTGGTCGAGGACAGGCTTCACCTTTTTATGGATAAGAGCGCCTTCCTCAAAGACCACCTTAGGCTCAGCATGATTTAGGATATGCTCGTAGTCGCTTTGGCGCGCCGTAGGATAGATGGGCACCAGAATGGCACCAATCTGCTGCACGGCGAAATCAACCATGTTCCACTGGGGACAGTTGTTGGAAACCACCACCACGCGGTCGCCTTTGCCCACGCCCAAACCAATCAGTCCCTGGCTGATCACATCGGTCATCTTCACAAAGTCGCGGCTGATGTACTTCTTCCAAGCCCCGTCCACCTTGCAGGCAAACATTACTTTCTTTTTACCATACCTCTCCACATATCTCGGCAACAAGTCGAAAGTACGGGGCGGAATATCGGGATAAGCTTGAATGATTGTCCCTTTGTTTGCTTTTTTATCCATATTCTAAAAATCGGTGCGAAAATAAAAACAATATCAATCAATGCGTTATTTTATCCAATGGAGAGGGTATTTTACGAACAAAAGCACCGATTTTTTCAACGAAATAATTTTGGCCAAATCATCCAAGAATGACTATTTTTGCATCCAAATTCTCGTTATGGTTTCCATTTTCGACGATATGACCCTAGTGACCGAAACCGAGGTGCAGCGCATGTTGCCTTTAGTTGACGAACAACGCCGCAACGAGGCTTTGCGCTACAAGCACCTGTTCGGACAATTCGCTTGCCTAAAGTCGTGGTTAATGCTGAAAGAACTGCTGAAGCCTCTGGGAATCACCAATTTAAAAATGGACCAAAACGAGCACGGCAAGCCTTATTTGACCCACCATCCCGAGGTACATTTCAACCTAAGCCATTGCAAAAACGGCATCGCCGTGGTGGTCGACCTCTCCCCTATCGGCATCGACATTGAGAGTTTCCGCAGGGACAACCTCGCGCTCGTCCGCAAGACCATGAACCCTGCCGAAGCCGAATGGATACGTTCCTCCTCCGACCCCGTGGAGGCTTTCACCCAATATTGGACCAAAAAAGAAGCCGTGGTAAAGCTACGCGGCACCGGCATCACAGACGACCTGCACCATGTGCTTGACGGTGTAGGCTATCGGTTGGAGACGCACCTCAACCGCGAGAAGCGCTATGCCTGGAGCGTGGCCTACAGCCAATAAAAAGACTGCGAAGCCTAAGCTCCGCAGTCCAATACGTTTCAAAAACAAATACCGCCTTATTTGACGATTCGCGTTCCGCAGGTCGGGTCGCCGAGCTTAGTGGCTTCGGTGATGATGGCCTCATGGCCCGTTTCTTTCACAAACAAGATAGCGGCCCTAATCTTGGGAGCCATGCTACCCTCGGTGAAATGGCCAGCATCCAGATACAGTTGGGCTTCAGCCACAGTGATGGTGTCGAGAGCCTTCTCGTTTTCCTTGCGGAAGTTAATGTACACCTTCGGGACATCGGTGAGGATATAGAACTCGTCAGCACCGATTTTGATAGCCGTCATAGCGGAAGCCAAGTCCTTGTCGATAACAGCTTCAACGCCCACGTGCACACCATCCTTCAAGATGACAGGGATACCACCACCACCAACGGTGATGACGATATTGCCTTCCTCGGCCAAACGTTTGACCAACTTAATATTCTGAATGTCAATCGGTTTCGGTGAAGCAACCACCTTACGCCAGCCTTTGCCCTTGGGGTCTTCCTTATAGATGGCACCCGTTTCCTTGGCATAAGCCTCGGCTTCCTCTTCGGAATAATAAGGTCCGACGGGCTTGGTGGGGTTCTTGAACATCGGGTCGTCCTTGTCGACGAGCACTTGGGTCACGAAAGTAACCACGTTACGGTCGATGTTTTCCTTCACCATCACCTTCTCAAGACCCATCTCAATCATGTAACCGATTTGACCTTGGGTCTCGGCGCCACAGACATCCATCGGCATAGCCGGCAAACCGAACATCTGCGAACCTGCCTCATTTTGGAGCAACACATTGCCCACCTGAGGCCCGTTTCCATGACCGATAACCAAATTATAACCCTGTTTCAGGAAGGGCAACAGCGACTGACACGTATCAGCCACGTTCTGCATTTGTTCCTGACATGTTCCTTTTTGACCGCTTCTCAACAAGGCATTGCCTCCGAAAGCGACGACTGCTAATTTACTCATTATCTGATATTTAAAAACTATTATTTCTTTTGGTAGGTAACTGTATAGCCGTCCTGACCGATGACCAACTGTTTCTCGTCAAGCGAGATGATAGTGTTGGTGTCGGAGAAGCTGCTCTGTACCGATCCGTTGGTTACACCATTGAGAATCAACTTGTCACCAACTTTCTCCCATGTCTTATATTCCCTGAAGCCCGTGTTGATAGACACCACTTCACCATTTTCGAGCAGAGTGAAGCCCACTTCGCCCAAAAGACTGCCTTCAGCGGCAGGTTCAACCCAGGTTCCTTCAATCGAAGGACGGCTGCATGAAGCGAAAGACAAACCCATCATGCAAGCTAAAGCCATAAAAATCAAACGTTTATTCATCTTTAACTCCTATTTGATTTGGAGCGGCAAAGGTAGGAATTATTTTCATAAATGAAACTACTTCAAGGGATTATTTTGAAAATAATATATCCAACAGAACGAAGTTAAACTTTTTTTCTGCTTCTCAGCGAAAAACTAAGGAGGCTGGTTGAATAAACATAATTTGAAAGAAACAAAGAGTCTTTTGATATTTTATTGTACTTTTGTTGCTTCAAATAACAATCAAGACTATTTGTTCCCCACGGTGACTCAAAGCAACAATAAGGATAAATACAGCACAGATCTTTGAAATGTAAAGAATTCAACGAAGTCAATCTTTAAATTTAAAATCAATAAAATAATGAAAAAATCCACCTTATTAATTATGGGCAGTATCATCACCCTAATGGGCTGCAACCCGAAACCGCAGCCTGCTGAACGCTATTCCGTCAAGGCCTATCCCGAGACGAGAAAAGACACCACCGTCGTTGACGACTACTTCGGCACGAAGGTCGCCGACCCGTACCGTTGGCTCGAAAACGACACCTCCGCCGAGACCGCTAAATGGGTCAAGGAACAGAATGAAGTCACGCAAGACTACCTCAGCCACATCCCCTTCCGCAGCGCCCTCAAGGACCGCCTCACACAACTCGTGGACTACGAGCGCTATGGCATGCCTTCGAAGAAACACGGCCGCTACATCTACTCGAAGAACGACGGCCTCCAGAACCAAAGCGTCATCTACATGCAGGAGACACTCGACGGCGAGCCTACCGTCTTGTTAGACCCCAACAAACTTTCCGACGACGGCACCGTCTCGTTGGGCGGCATCAGTTTCTCCAACGACGGCAAATACATGGCCTACACCATCCAACGCAGCGGCTCCGACTGGGTCGAGATTTACGTGAAGGACATGGCCACCCTCGAACTCCTTCCCGACCACATCGAATGGGCCAAGTTCACGGGTGCCTCATGGTACAAGGACGGCT
>CAMYXV010000040.1 GCA_947303055.1 uncultured Bacteroidales bacterium | reverse complement strand
GGCAATACACGTTGATCTTCCAGTTGTGGCCATGCAGGTTCTCGCATTTGCTCTCGTAATCGAGGTAAAGCTGATGGCAGGCGGATATTTCTAGGGTTTTTCTGACGTAATACATTTTCAGTTGACAGTTATTAGTTGTTCAGTTATTCAGTTGAAGCAGGTTGCTGAGCCTGTCGAAGCACCGTCTTGGTTCCGGTCGGCCCTTCGACGGGCTCAGGGACCTTAGCATTATGATTCGTATTCGGTGTGGTCTTCGATTCCAGCATCCTTCAAGGCTTGACGGCGTTCGCGGCAGGTGCCGCATTTGCCGCATTGTTTCTCACCGCCTTTGTAGCAGGAATAGGTCTCGGTATAGTCCAAGCCCAAGGCCTTGCCATGCTCGGCGATTTCCTTCTTGCTCAAATAGGTATAGGGCGCATACACCGTGATATTCTCGTAGGTTCCCTCCGACATGGCCTCTGACATGGCATTGACAAAGCCAGGGCGGCAGTCGGGATAGATGGAGTGGTCGCCGGCATGGTTGGCTATCATCACGCGTTTCAAGCCGTTGCTCTCCGCAATACCAGCAGCGATGGCCAGCATGATGCCGTTGCGGAAAGGCACCACGGTCGACTTCATATTCTCGTCATCGTAATTGCCTTCGGGAATGTCGTCAGCGGTCATCAACAAGGCACTCTTGAAATAACGGTGCATGAACTCAAGTGGCACCACGATATGCTTGATACCCAGGCGTTGGCAATGTGTCACCGCACAAACACGCTCGCGGCCATTTTGGGTTGAACCGTAGTCGAAGGTGATGGCCAAGGCAATTTCGTCCTTGAACTCATAGAGCATGGTCGTCGAGTCCATGCCACCCGAGATGATAATCACAGCGTCTTTCATGAGTTATGGAAAGCTGACATTATACGTTGTTTGACCATGTCCTGATGCTCAGCGTCGCCGTAGTTGGCGAAGGGCTTGATGGAGATGCCACCGCGGGGATTGAACAGTCCTATGACCTCCAAATACTTGGGATCCATCAGCTTGACCAAGTCCTTCATGATGATGTTGACGCAGTCCTCGTGGAAGTCGCCGTGGTTGCGGAAGCTGAAGAGATAGAGTTTCAGGCTCTTGCTCTCCACCATCAGTGTGCGCGGGATGTAGTTGATGATCAGGTGTCCAAAATCGGGCTGACCCGTCTTGGGGCACAGCGAGGTAAACTCGGGGCAATCCAAAGTGACAAGGTACTCGTTCTCAGGATGTTTGTTCTCAAACGTCTCCAACACCTCGGGGGTATAATCGTAGCTGTACTGCGTGTTTTGGTTGCCCAACAACGTGACGCCTTTCAGTTCTTGTTCGTTTCTAGACATAGGTTTGTATTTTGGCTGCAAAATTAGTAAATGTTAATTGACGGAATGCCCTAAAGGGCAGAAATCCATCAAAAATCATTCAAAAATCAAAAGAAAATCCGTGTCTTCCAGTCATTTGACCCATAGACACGGATTATCTAGGATTTTGATTTAATTTTTAGACAGATTTCTATCCGAAGGATATACCATATTTAACACCCCGATGTGGCCCGCTCTAGTCTCTTCATAATCGAGAAGATGAACACAGCGGAGAGCAAACAGAGCACGACAAGCACGCCCCAGACCATCCAGAGTGGCATTCCGGTGCCCCAGATGCGGGCGATGACGCTGGTGAGGTAGTTGCCGATGGCGGTCACGCAGAACCACATGCCCATCATCATGCCCTTGTACTTGGGTGGTGCCACCTTGGTGACGAAGGAGATGCCAATGGGGCTCAGCAACAGCTCAGCGAAAGTCAGCACAAAATAGGTGCTGATGAGCCAGTTGGGCGATACCAAAGTGCTGCTCACGCCACCTTGTGCTTTTAGTTCGGCAGGACTGGCGAGCGGGAAGGAACAAACCACCAAGATGAGGAAGCCCAATGCGGCGACAATCATGCCCAGACCAATCTTACGTGGCGAGGAAGGCTCTTTGCCATTCTTTGCCAACGCGCCAAAGACCGCCATCGAAACGGGCGTCAGCGCGACCACGAAGAACGGGTTAAACTGCTGGAACTGCTGCGGCAACACGCTGATCGGGTCGGGCATACCGAGATACAAAGCTATGGCTCCGACCCACAACACCACCGTCACAATACCGCAAATGGTTTTGTTGCGTTTCGTCTCCGACTGGAAGATGCCAAAAAGTGTGTACACAGAGATGGCAATTAAGGTCAACGACCAAATATTGAAGCCGATACGAGTGAAGCCTGTCACAGAGCTTTGCGTGTAGTCGCGGGCGAAGTAAGTTAAGCAGAGACCAGCCTGTTGGAATGACATCCAGAAGAAGATGACCACGGCGAAGACCATCACCAAAGCGGTGATGCGTTCGCGGGTCTGTTCTTTTGAGAGTTCCGTCACATTCACGGTGGTGCTTTCCATTGCCTTGGCCTGCTTGGTGTTGACATCGGCATGCTTGAACCACTTGCGGCAGCTCAAGTAGATGGCCATGGAGAGAATCAGCGAAATGCAGGCTACGCCGAAGCCATAGTTATATGCACCCGACAGAGCATCGATATAGCTGTTGGCAAAGCCAGCCAAATCATTGACATTGCCACCTTGCTGCACCGCCAAAGCTTCAAAGCTGGACAGGGCATCAGTCGAGATAGTACCATCAAGGTATTGATGCGCCAGCGATGGAATCTGCGGCACATAACTATAGCCCGCCTTACCGAGAAACAAATCTGTGACCTTTGTCGCTGCCATGGGTGCGAACATCGAACCAATGTTGATGGCCATGTAGAACAGACTGAAGCCATTATCGCGGAAGGCACTGTATTTGGCCTCATCGTAGAGGTTGCCCACCATCACTTGGAGGTTACCTTTGAACAAACCCGTGCCGATGGCGATGAGTGCTAAGGCAGAGAACATAGTGATTTTAGCCGTGGTAGTTGCCATCGGCACCGCTAACAGCAGGTAGCCAAGGAACATAACCACGATGCCCGACTTCACCATCTTGCCATAGCCGAAACGGTCAGCCAGCATACCACCGATGAGGGGCATGAAATAGACGCATCCGAGGAAGATGCCGTAGATGTTACCCGCCTGCGCCTCGTTGTAGCCGAACTTGGCCTGCAGGAAGAGCACGAAGATGGCCAGCATGGTGTAGTAGCCGAAGCGTTCGCCTGTGTTGGCCAATGCGAGGGCGTAAAGCCCTTTTGGATGACCCTTAAACATAATTGATAATTGAGAATTTACAATTGATAGTTGATTGCTATTCAGTTAAATGACAAAGGCTTGCTTGCGCAAGCCCTTGTCATACATTGGTGTATTTCAATTATTTAGCGACTCTCTCAAGCCATTTCAGCATACCGAACATGATGCCCATAGAGATGAGGCAAATCAAGGCGAACACGGCCCATGTCATCCACTGTTGCGGGAAGGAATTCAGCATCCTAACGCCGAGGAAGATCAAGAGGTTGCCAACGGCCGTCGCTGACAGCCACAAGCCTTGGCACATACCCACCATGTGGCGCGGAGCAATCTTGGAAACGAACGACAGTCCCAGAGGTGAAATGAACAGTTCAGCCACAGTAAGGAAGAAGTAGGTCACAATCATCACCCACGGTCCTGTCTTCATAGCAGCCTTTTCAGCTTCGGGAAGGGCCTTGAAAGCATTGCCAGACGGATAGTTGTGAGCCACGGCAATGATGATCAAGAAGATGTAGGCACAGGCAGCGATAAACATACCCAAGGCAATCTTCTTAGGTGTGGAGACCTCCTTGCCTTTGCGAAGAAGGGAAGCAAATATCCACATGACAATAGGTGTCAGCACAATCACGAAGAACGGATTGATGAATTGCAAAATCTCAGGAGCGAGTGCGCTGGTATCTACGAAGTCGCGCGCAAAAATGGAGAGCGACTGGGCATTCTGGTGGAATGAGAACCAGAAGAACACGGCGATACCGAGAACGGCATACAAGGCAGCCATACGCTGTTTGATTTCCTTGGCATCGGCGAGACGCTCAGCTTCGGTATATTCTTTTACATCGGCCTTGACCTTCTTCACAGGATTCGGAAGTTTGTGCTTGACAGCGATGAAAATGGCCAAGGAAATCAACATAGCCAGCACCGAAACGATGAAGGAATAATGCACACCCGTGTTATACACCTGGATGTAGTTCTGGCAGAAACCGGCAAGGTTTTCGCTGGCACCAGAATAGCCTTGCGACAAAGCCGTAAGGTTGCTCATATCGTTGCCTTCCATGGTGCCCATGATGAACTTGTGGCACAGACGCGGGAGGTCGGCATTATAAACCAAGTCTTTCGTCTTCAAATACCAATCACGAATGATGGGAGCCACAAACGGGGCAATCACACCACCAATGTTGATGAACACGTAGAAAATCTGGAAACCGCTGTCACGCTTTTCCTTGGCCGCTGCAAGAGCCTCGGGGCCTTGCTTGGCAGCCTCGGCCTCGAAGTCGTCGTACAACTGACCCACGACAGCCTGTAGGTTGCCCTTGAAAAGACCGTTACCGCAGGCGATGAGGATTAAGGCGAGCATAGCGAGAACGAAAGGCCATGACTTCATGCCGCCACCCTCACTGAACACAGGGATAGACAGCAAGCCATAACCTATGGCCATCACGACGATACCGGAGATAATGGTTCTCTTATAGTTCTGCGTACGGTCTGCGATGATACCTCCAGGAAGCGCAAGAACATAAATCAAGAAATAGAACACTGCAAAGATAACGCCCGATGTTACGTCGGAGATACCGAACTTGGAGCAGATGAACAGCACCAGCACGGCATTCATGATGTAATAGCCGAAGCGCTCGCCCATGTTACTTAAGGCAGCGGCAATCAGGCCTTTAGGATGTTCTTTCTTGGCCTTGTTCAAGTAAAAGATCAAGAAAGGGATGACAATGATTAAGATCATGACAAAAACCATCAACATCCTATGGTTCTGCCAAAGATTTGATAATGTACCCATAATTGAATTTTTTAATGATTATTGAATTTTGAATTGATTTCTCGTTTTCCAACAGCGGACAAAGATAGGGAAAAATGTTTTGCAATAGCAAAAATGGAGAAAAAAGTCCGAGCATTGCCGAAAAATCCCTACTTTTGCGCTTCATTTTTACGACTATGGAAATCAGCAGCAAATACAGCCCTCAGGAAGTTGAAGGCAAATGGTACGAACACTGGATGGACAAGAACTACTTCCACTCCACCCCCGACGAACGCGAACCCTATACCATCGTGATCCCTCCGCCGAATGTGACCGGCGTGCTTCACATGGGCCATATGATGAACAACACGATTCAGGACATCCTGATCCGCCGCGCACGCATGCAAGGCAAGAACGCTTGCTGGGTGCCCGGCACCGACCACGCCTCTATCGCCACCGAAGCCAAGGTGGTGAACAAGCTGGCGCAACAGGGCATCAAGAAGACGGATATCGGACGCGAGGAGTTCCTCAAGCACGCTTGGGATTGGACCCACGAACACGGTGGCATCATCCTCAAGCAGCTGCGCCGCTTAGGTTGCTCCTGCGACTGGGAACGCACCTCGTTCACCATGGACGACATCCGCTCGAAGAGCGTCATCCGTGCCTTCGTCGACCTGTATAACAAAGGCCTGATTTACCGTGGTGTACGCATGGTCAACTGGGACCCGAAAGCCTTAACGGCTTTGAGCGATGAGGAAGTCATCTTCAAGGATGAACACAGCAAACTGTTCTACCTGCGTTATTACCTCCACGAGGACGACGGCACAGGTGCCACGGGCGCTGAAGGCGAAATCATCCACACCGATGAGAAAGGTCGCCGCTACGCTGTGGTGGCTACCACGCGTCCCGAGACCATCATGGGCGACACCGCCATGTGCATCAACCCTGCCGACCCGAAGAACCAATGGCTGCGCGGCAAGAAAGTCGTGGTGCCGCTGGTCAACCGCGTCATCCCTGTCATCGAGGACGACTATGTCGACATCGAATTCGGCACGGGCTGTCTGAAGGTCACTCCCGCCCACGATGTGAACGACTATATGCTGGGTGAGAAGCACAACCTGCAGAGCATCAACATCTTCAACGACGACGCCACCTTGAGCGAGGCTGCTGGCATGTACATCGGCATGAGCCGAGAGGACTGCCGCAAGCAGATTATCATCGACATGAAGGAAGCCGGACTGCTGGAGAAGATCGAGGACTATAATAATAAGGTGGGTTACTCCGAGCGTACCAATGTGCCGATTGAGCCGAAGCTCTCGATGCAGTGGTTCCTCAAGATGGAACACCTCGCCGACATCGCACTGAAACCCGTGTTGAATGGCGACATCAAGTTCTATCCCGCCAAGTATGTCAACCTATACCGCCACTGGCTGGAGAACATCAAAGACTGGTGCATCAGCCGTCAGCTGTGGTGGGGCCATCAGATTCCGGCCTACTACCTGCCCGAAGGCGGTTTCGTGGTCGCCGAGACACCCGAAGAAGCCTTGAAACTCGCCATCGAGAAGACAGGCAACAAGAATTTGACCCTCAAAGACTTGCGTCAAGATGACGATGCTTTGGACACTTGGTTCAGCTCGTGGCTGTGGCCTCTGTCGCTCTTCAACGGCATCCTCGACCCCGACAACGCCGAGTTCAAGTACTACTACCCCACCAACGACCTCATCACCGCCCCCGACATCATCTTCTTCTGGGTGGCCCGTATGATCATGGCTGGTGAGGAATACCAAAATGAAGTGCCGTTCAAGAATGTGTATTTCACTGGTATCGTGAGAGATAAATTAGGCCGCAAGATGTCCAAGTCGTTAGGCAACTCCCCCGACCCGATCGAGCTTATCGACAAATTCGGTGCCGATGGCGTGCGTATGGGCATGATGCTCAGCGCCCCTGCCGGCAACGACATCCTCTTCGACGAGGCTCTCTGTGAGCAAGGCCGTAATTTCTGTAACAAGATTTGGAACGCCTTGCGTCTGGTGAAAGGTTGGAACGTGGACGAAAACGCCGTCCAGCCCGAGGCCGCCAAGATGGCCGTCAAGTGGTTCGAAGCCCGCTTCAACCAAGTGTTGGCCGAGACCAACGACAACATCGACAAGTACCGCCTCAGCGACGCCTTGATGGGCATCTACAAACTCACCTGGGACGACTTCTGCTCGTGGTACTTAGAGATGGTGAAAGCTCCGCAAGGCCAGGGTGTGGACCCCGCGACCTACGCCGCTACCATCCAGTTCTTCGAGCACCTGATGTTGATGCTGCATCCTTTCATGCCGTTCATCACCGAGGAGATTTGGCACGCCATCGCCGAGCGCAAGGATGGCGACGATATCATCGTTGCGCAGCAGCCCAAGATTCAAGCTGTGGATAAAGAAGCATTGGAACAATACGCTTTCCTTCAGGAGTTCGTTAATAATACTCGCGGGCAACGCTCAAAGCTTAATCTTCCAAATAATGAATCTATTGAACTAGAAATTGAAGATACCGAAAGCAGTTGGTGGGAAAAAATCATTTGTGTTGCCAATAAACTTTGTAACATCAAGGTGAACTTTGCCAAAAAAAGAGAAAAGAGTTCGATTTGCTTTATGGTTGTTACCAAAACAATAGGAATAGTAAACAACCATATTGATATTGAAGCCGAAATAAAGAAACTTGAAGAAGATTTAAAATACCAACAGGGATTTCTTAAGAGCGTGGAAGGCAAACTTTCAAACGAAAAGTTTGTCAATGGCGCACCTGCTGCGGTGGTCGAAAAAGAACGCAAGAAAAAAGCAGATGCCGAAGAACGCATTGCCAGTATTATGCAACAACTGAACGAATTAAAGAAGTAAGAGGCTAATACAGACTACTGAAACCGCCTCTCAACCATCTTGGGAGGCGGTTTTTCAATAAAAACCGATAACATGGCAAACACATCCACCATCCATATCAAGACCGATTTCGATTGCATAGTCTATGATTATGGCCAAGAACTTGTCACTACCACGGCTGACACATTTTGTAATTTTGAACTTCGTAAGGGTATACATGAATTGACTATTGTCTATTTAGAAGACGAAAGCATTTCAAAGACAATTACATACGAAGTGAAAGATGCAGACTGTGATTATCAGCTAATAATAGAAATAGCAGAAACAATATGTGATAAGGCAGAAGAACAATATATTTCTACAAACTATTCCTACGCATTTGACTTGTATTCTTTAGCCGCAGAGAAAGGCCTTTCCAAAGCTTAATTCAGACTTGGATGTTGTTATGAAGATGGCCGTGGGGTTGAACACGACATCTTTAAGGCTTTGGAATGGTACACCAAAGCTGCCGAACAAGGAGATGCTTTAGCGCAATTTTGGTTAGGACTACGCTACAAGTTTATAGATGTTGTACAAGACTACGCCAAGGCTGTGGAATGGTTCACTAAAGCTGCCAAACAAGGAAATGCTTCGGCGCAATCTGCGTTAGGTTATTCTTACAAAAAAGGTGAAGGGATAAAAAAAGACCTTACCAAAGCTGTGGAATGGTTCACCAAAGCCGCCGAGCAAGATGATATGGATGCCCAATGTGAATTAGGTGAATTGTACTACTATAGCAAAGATTATGAAAAATCCGTAGAATGGAACTCAAAAGCTGCTGAACATGGTTATGCAAGTGCGCAATTCTTCCTAGGTCTCTGCTATGAATTTGGAGAAGGCGTTGAGAAAGACTTAGTAAAGGCTGTGGAATGGTATTCAAAAGCTACCAAGGGCCGTATGGGATCCACATTACACAGCTTTGGCTATGTTGTAAGAGCGAAATTAAACCTCGGTTTGTGTTATGAATTTGGAAAAGGAGTTGAGAAAGACATGGTAAAAGCTGTGGAATGGTACAGCAAAGCCGCAAAACAAGGCCATGCAGGTGCGCAATATCATTTAGGCCGATGTTATGGAAATGGAGAAGGCGTTGAAAAAGATCTTGGCAAAGCTATAGAATGGATTTCTAAAGCCGCACAACAAAAACATGGTAATGCTCAATACGTACTTGCACAATGCTATTACTATGGTGAAGGTATTGATAAAGACATTTCGATGGCCTTGGAATGGTATAGCAAAGCAGCAGAAAACAATTGTGCAGAAGCGCAATACCAACTAGGCTTTTGCTACGAAAACGGAATTGGCATTGAAAAAGACCTAACCAAAGCCATAGAGTGGTACACTAAAGCCGCCAAACAAGGAAATGAAGATGCAAAAGAGCGAATGGAAATAATCAATGGTCAAAACAAAAAAGAATCCATTTATTATTTGTTCTTCGACACAGAAACCACAGGGCTATTTGTTGATGAAAAACAATCTTTCGACCTACACCACTCATATTTTAATAATTTGCGATTTCAAATGATGAGGCAGCCTCACATGGTTCAACTAAGTTGGATTACTACGGATAAAGACAGCAACATCATTTCACAACACGATTATATAATCAAGCCCACAGGTTACAGTATTCCACCAGCGGCAACGCGTATTCATGGCATCACCACCGAAATTGCTAAAGAAAAAGGCACCCCAATCAAAGAAGTGATAGAGAAGTTTATGGAAGATGTTTATGCAGCCAATACTTTAGTGGGACACAATATCGATTTCGACAAAAAGGTAATAAACACCGAGCTAATACGACTTAGGCTAAACAACGAGTATGATGATATGAATTCTTATGATTTTATGTCGAAAGAATCAATATGCACAATGAAAGAATCCATTCTATTTTGCGAAATTCCAAGCCGCAACTACTATCATCCATTCAAACAGCCCAAGCTTCAAGAACTCCACAAGAAGCTTTTCGGCTACGAATTTGAGGATGCCCACAATTCCATGTCGGATGTAAAAGCCACACTGAAATGCTTCAAGGAGATGAAGAAACGGGGATGGATTTGAGGCAATTATAATCCTTGTTGTGAAATCAAATAATCATAGAGCATCGAAGGAGAGAAGACCAGAGGACGTTCAATCTCTGCTTCTATGAAGTCTTTGTCGCCAGAAAGTATCATGTCGGCATGATGGAAAAGGGCATCACTTAAAACAGGGATGTCTTTCGCATCTCGCAAATTACCCATTGGCATCGGGGAACTTCCACAAAACACAAAAGGCAGCTTGTGGTATAACGAATAAACCTTTTCCGACTTTTCTTTCCATTTCATTTCGAGTATTGCCTTAAACTCGGCATCAACATAATCGGACACTAATAGTTCATGGCTGCTCTCGAACAGCATATTCATCAAGGTCCCTGCTTTACCACCAAAAACGAAAGCCGACACCAACACATTCGTGTCGATCAATATGCGCATTGGGCAACCCTTTCACGCCTAAAACCAGCCAAATCCTTAAGCATCTCATCCTCGGAAGCCCAACCTTTATCCTCTGCAAACATGCCTTGGATTTCGCTGAGCACTGACTTCGCCGATTCGTTCTGCTGTCTGAGGCGCATCAGTTTCAGCAAATACTCCATCACATAAAGCTGTTCGGCGTATGAAAGCCCTTCCAACTGGTTTTCAAACATTCTCATTTCTACTGCTGACATGATTCCTCCTTTTTCATTCTCAAGATGCAAAAATAAACAACTTTCGTAATACGAGCATCATATTCAGAATAAATCATGAAAAAACACTCAATTATCTTTTACTATTTTAGGTGGAGGAATCAAGATGATAAACTCCCCAAAAAACGTTATTCCAAAGAAAAACTTTCAACCAAGTTGTGCAATTTACCATCTCCTATTCAGCAAAAAAAAGAATAGAATTATTCTAAACAATAGAAAACTCTGGGGAAAAATCACAAAATTCATGATTTTTCCCCAGAGTTTTGTCAAAACAAGGTAGAGACGTAGCGCGCTACGTCTCTACTAATTTGACATTATTTGCAGCCCTCGCAACCGCCTTCGCAGTCGCCGCCGCAACCGGCACAACCGCCCGGGTTGAAGTCTTCATCGGTCGACTCGCGCACGTCGAGGATTTCGCCTGAGAAATGGAGGTGCTTGCCCGCCATGTCGTGGTTGAAGTCCATCTTCACGTGTTTGTCACCAATCTCGCGGACGATACCGGCAATCGGGCGACCGTCGGAGGTCTGCATCATCAGCTGGGCACCGACTTTCACCATGTCCATCAGCACATCGTTCTTCATGAACATGCTCTTGTCGAGGTCCATCACATAGGCCTCGTCGCGCTCGCCGTAGCCCTCTTCGGGGGTCAGATGGAAGGCGTACTTGTCGCCGGGTTCCTTGCCCATGAGGTTCTCTTCGAACTTAGGCAGCAGCTGGTGCATACCAAAAATGCACACAAAGGGGTTCTCTTTCGTGGTCTCCTGAAGGATGGGACCGTTTTCGTCGTTCTCACGCAGGACGTAGGTCATGGTGACGACAGCTTGATCTTGAATTTTCATAGTGTTGAATTGTTTATTGTTTAATTGTTTAATTGTTGTATCTAGTTACTAATAACTGCCGAACATTTTGCGGAGGAGCCACTCCACGGCGGCCAAGCCGATGAGGACGAAGAAGATCCATTTGGAATGAATCAAGTCCTCAAAGCGGCTTTCATGATGCTCCACGGAAGTGATGCGCGTGTCTTTGTGCAAATCTTCCAGCAGTTGCGTCAGTTGTTGTGAGGTATAACAATTACCGTTGGTCAAGCGAGCGAGACTGCGCATCCGTTCGGCATCGGCGGTAAGTTGCTGGGCTTCAATACCGAGCGACACTACCGAGAAGGAGCCGCCCACACTAATCATTCTATCGCCCATCTGGGTTTGCACCTTATAGTAATAGAGTCCCTCGGGCAAGATGCTCGCGTTCAGCTCATAGTCATGGTCGCGCTTCGAGAAGGTGTAGTCGTAGGTCTCGTTCGTCAACTTGTTGACAATCTGTATAGTCATCTCGGGATCGGTCACCAACTCGTTGCTCGGGTTGCGCAGTTCCGCCGTGATTATCACTGGTTCGTTGCTGTAATAAGTCTCCTTGGCATAGATGGCCGAGCCGTCATTGGACGACAATAGCAAGTATTTCAGCGACTTGGAGAACATCTCATCGAAGACGGCATGGCCTTTCGTCTGGTAATACTCGAACAGGCGCCAGCGCCACACATTGGTGCCAAACAAGAAAGCCATCTTGCGTCCGTTGTTGGCGAAACTCAACAGCGGCAACCCCGACTTCACGCCCATCACCTCTTGCAGTAGCAGGTCATCATGCGACTTCAACGTACTGATTTCCAAATGTGGCATGGCCAAAGGCGGGAATTTTGAAGTTTTCTCCACCTCTTTGGTATCCATGGTAAAGGTTGAAAACGAGGGATTGGCTTGAGCTTTCACATCCAGCATCGTGTTAGTGGCACCCTTGCGCAAATCGAACACCTGCTGCAACTTGGCCAAGCCTTGCACCTCAGTCTCACCACCTATGATAAAGAACACGGGCAGTTTTGCATTACTGTCAAGCTGGGATTTCAAGGCGGCAACGTCGGTGCGCGCCGAGGGCACCTGATGCAGGATGACAAGATCATATTTCTCAAAGTCGGGCAAGGTCTCTTTACCGAAGCAGAAATCCACCTCGTAGTTATCGTTGAGGACGCTCCTCAAGGCTGCCAAATCGGGGTGCGGGGCGTTAGCCACACACAGGATTTTGTATTTCTGGTCGAGTACCTCAATGAAGATGTGCCGCACATTGTTTTGTAGCTGTTCCTCGCCAGCCACACCACCTAGTTCAAGGTCAATCTGCATAACACCCTTGCGTTCGGCTTCAAGCATAAAATCGATTTCCTTAGAGAAGCGGTTGGACGGGATGTCGATGTCGCGCTGTTCCAGCGTCCTGCCATTGCGCGAGAGGGTCAGTTTCGCCTTGCGGTTGGCCATATCGCGGGCCGCCACCGTCACACGGATGGGAAACGTCGCGCCCAATGACACCACCTTATTATAATGCACATCACGGATGGCGAGGTCGGGATAGGCGACCGTATCACCCAAGATGACGGCATGCACGGGGAAGGGAAACTTTTCCGCCACTAACTCAGGCTCGAAGCCACGGTTATAGATGCCATCGGAGAAGAGCAATACTGCACCCACATTACGTTTGTAATATCTTCTGTCCAAAGTCTTTATGAGCGATGACAAGTCCGTCAGCTGGTCGGAGAAATCGAGTTGCACAAAATCGCGGACTTCCTCGCCGAAAAGGTATTCATCGACTTGAAAATCAGCGTTCAAGTCTTTCCTAAACTGTTCAAACTGGGTCAGATAATCCTTTTTGTAAAACGCCGAATCCTTGCAAAGGACGACGGATGAAGAATTGTCGTGCGCGAGGATAATCGTAGGCGTCTCCACCGAGCTGAATTTCTGCCGAATCAAGGGATTGAACAGCAGCAAGACCACCAATCCTACTATCAAAGTTCGAAGTGCGAATAGAATGGCATTCAATGCTTTGCCATAGTGTTGTGTCTTGTTTCGGAAATACAACACCGTGGCCGCTGCCAGACCTGCCAGCAGCGATACGACTAACATCCAAATGGGGATTCCGATGTGCATGGATTATACCAATACGATTTTATCTTGTTCAACATTCTTGTAATAGGGCAAAAAACTCAAAGAATCCCATTCCTGCTGCGAATAGGTTTGTATACTAAAATATTCACCCAAATCAAATCCAAGTTCCATAATGGGATAGGCAATATTCTGAAAATCAGACGACTCTTGCGGACGATTGAGCAGAATAAGCAAATCCCAATCGGAGTCCTCACGGTAATCACCTCTGGCGCGAGAACCATAAAGCAA
>CAMYXV010000039.1 GCA_947303055.1 uncultured Bacteroidales bacterium | reverse complement strand
GTTCAATGCCCCATAAAATCAATGCATCCAAATGGGGCATGAGACTCTTTCCGCGTTCGCTGAGCTGGTATTCCACTCGTGGCGGAACTTCTGTGAACACCTCGCGACTGATAATGCCATCGTCTTCAAGATGGCGTAGCGTTGAGGTCAGCATTTTTTGTGAAATGTCTGGGATTTGTCGCCACAAATCCTTGAATCTTAGTACTTCCTTCTGCTCCAAGGTGTAAAGCACTAACAACGACCATTTGTCGGTGATATGCGAAATCACATTGCGTATCGGACAATCAGGGAATGTGGCGCTTTGTATTTCTCTTTTGTTGTTCATTGTTTCTGAATTAACGCGGCAAAAATATACAAAAATTTCTATATTTCAGTCACTTACCTTTTGTCAATACACGCACCTTTTGGTTAGTATTACTGAAAAACAGGAGGATAAAATTACCTCCTTCTAGGGCGTCTAAAGGACGCGAAACTAACTTATTTTGGCCTATTGCCGCTTCGCCTCATAGCCGATGTCAGTGATGGCCTTGATGACGGCCTCATCGGTGATGTCGCCTTTGACGGTGGCAGTACAAAAATGATTAATTCAATGCTTCGGCAGACTTTTTCATCACACGCACGGCCAGTCGCATGGCTAGGATGGCGATGGGGATGGTCAATGCCATGACGACAATCAGCATGGGGATGTTGTCGATGACGGGTTTCATCAGCTCGTCATAGCCGGCAGGCATCTCTTCGACAGCAGCGGCGAGAGATCCTTCGGTGTCGGTCCACCAATGAAGGGTGTAGGCGAAAAACGAGAAAGCGAAGGGAACGAAGCTCCAGCGGACACCTTTCATCGTGTCGTAGCCTTTCATCTTTCTGAGAATCTCGGCCAATGCGGTCAAAACAACCGTTCCAATGATGTAAGCCAGATCCGCTTCGCCCGCTATCAAGAACAGGACGAAGATGAATCCGTTCAAGGCTGTTGCCGCCCCGAAGCCACGGATGAGGGTGCAAGTGTAAAGGTAGATAAAGGCGGACACCAGCGGCAGCAATGCACCGATATACGCATAACATGCAGGATGGATGGCACCACTCCAAGCGCCCAAAATAAACAAGGCCAGATAAGCGATGGCCATAAGGAAGACTTTTAATACTGTTTTCATAGGTTTACTTTTTAAATGTTTAACGCTGCAAAATTCCGCCTTTGCGGAGGACGCAACAATCCCCATAAATAGCGATTTTTCATACAATAAATCACCATAACAAAGATGCCACGGACATTATTATAATGTGTATTTTTGCAAACACAAATCATAGCTTTATGGGCATCACCGTCGGACTTCTCATCCCTTTATTAGGCACTATGCTTGGCGCGGGTTTCGTCTTCTTCATGAAGAAAGACATGTCACCGCGTTTGCAGAAGTCGCTGTTGGGCTTCGCATCGGGCGTTATGGTGGCCGCCTCGGTGTGGTCGCTGCTCATTCCAGCCATCGAGATGCGGGCAGAAAGCGGCAGTTGGTCTGTCCTGCCTGCAGCGATAGGGTTCCTCGCAGGTGTGGGCTTCTTGCTATTAATCGATGAACTCACGCCCCACCTTCATATCGGAACCGACAAGCCCGAAGGACTGAAGTCGAAACTATCACGCACGGCGATGCTTGCCTTGGCTGTCACTATCCACAACCTGCCTGAAGGCATGGCTGTGGGTGTGGTGTTTGCCGCCGCTTCCCAAGGTGCAGAAGGTATTACATTAGCCAGTGCTGTAGCGGTGTCGCTTGGCATCGCCATCCAGAACATCCCTGAAGGCGCCATTATCTCCATGCCCATGTGTGCCGAAGGCAACAGCAAGGCAAAATCATTCCTCATCGGTAGCCTGAGTGGGGTAGTGGAGCCTTTGGGAGGATTGCTGGTAGTGTTGTTAGCCGCTTGGCTGACACCCATTCTACCTTATATGCTCTCCTTCGCTGCCGGTGCCATGTGCTATGTGGTGGTCGAAGAACTGATTCCTGAGGCATCCTCGGGCGAACATTCCAATCTTAGCACGATTGGGTTTGCCGTTGGATTTGTACTGATGATGGTTTTAGATATTGTGATGGGTTAACATGGATTCGGATTTGTACAAAGAACTAGGCGAGTGGTTAGGATTCATTGTTTGGGTGCTATCCGTGCTGCAAGAGGCGGTTAGAATCCAAAAAAAAGCGTATTTTTGCAGCAAACAAAGCCTATGTCAAAAGTATCCAAAACCATACTGTTTTTCCTTTTCCTGGGCATCTCGCTTTCAGCATTCGCCCAAACCCATCGTCCAATCGGTTTCAGGGAACGTTACACGCTGAAACAAGTCGTGGTGCTGAGTCGCCACAACATCCGTTCGCCTCTCTCGGGGAAACGTTCAACCTTGCAGCGCATCACGCCTCATGAATGGTATCATTGGTCGTCGGTGCCCAGTGAGTTGTCACTGCGTGGCGGCGCATCGGAGACGATGATGGGCCAGTATTTTCGCAAATGGCTCGTCAGCGAGGGACTGATGCAGGAAAACGAGATTCCCGCAGAGGGCACCATGCGTTTCTATGCCAACTCTTTGCAGCGCACCATCGCCACGGCGCAGTATTTCTCCTCAGGGATGCTGCCTGTGGCCAATATCCGCATCGAGCACCATTGCGAAGTGGGTAGGATGGACTCCGTATTTGCGCCGCAGATCACCGACGACAGCGAGGCTTTCAAAGTCCTTGCCCAGCAGCAGATCACAGCCATGGGCGGCGAGAAAGGACTGATTGGAATAGGGGAGAGGATGACGGAAAACTACAAGGTGCTGGAGCGGGTGCTCGGCATGGATCAAAGCAAGGCCTGCCTTGAAGGCGACACCTGCCACTTCCGCACCGACGACGCACATGTCTACCTCATCAAAAACCGCGAGCCAGGCATGGGCGGCTCGTTGCGCCTTGCTTGTCAGGCTGCTGATGCCCTTGTCCTGCAATACTACGAGGAGTCAGACGCGGTGAAGGCGGCCTTCGGCCACACGTTGACTTGGGAGGATTGGGAGAGCATCTCGGCCATCAAAGACTGGTATGGTGATGTGCTGTTTACCGCGCCTGTGGTGGCACGTCAAGTGGCCCGACCGCTCTTGCGGACAATGCTCGGAGAGCTTCAGCAAGACGGTAGAAAGTTTACCTTCCTCTGTGGCCATGACTCCAACATCGGTAGCGTGCTGGCATCATTGGATGCAGAAGACTATAGTCTGCCTTACACCATTGAGAAGAAGACACCCATCGGTTGCAAACTGGTCATTGAAAAATGGGAAGACGCTGAGGGACGGCCTTTTGTCGCACTCAACCTTGTATATCAAAGCACCGAGCAGCTGCGCAACATGAGCTTGCTGGACTTGGAAAACCCACCGATGGTGTTCCCCGTCTGTCTCAAAGGCTTGAACGCCAATGCTGACGGGCTTTATCCTTTCGACGCGTTGGTTCAACGACTTCTTTCTGTCACTTCCGTGATGAGATGATTTTGAGTTTGTACAAAAAAGATGCGGGGCAAAGGCTTTGTCCCGCATCTTGAAACTAACTCAAAATTCATCCTAAAAATGTATGACAAAAATCTGCTGCAAAGAAACGGCGATTCCAGAAAGTGTGGAATCCCCATTGATGGGTAATTTGCTTTCGATGGAATCCCCAGTTTTGGCGATTTGAGAACCACTATTATCAGTTTCTTAAAATTCCGATGACAACGGTCATCTCTTGCGCAGCGTGATAAGCGTAACCTCTGCTGGACAGTTGAGGCGGACGGGCAAGGTGCAGCCAAGGCCAGCGTTCACGTTGAGGGTCTGTCCGCCCTCGTCGTAGCGTCCCCATGCTTCCTTGAACATCCACGAGGCGGGTGTCCAGCCGAACAGCCTCACTTGGGCCGAATGGGTGTGACCACTGAGCGTCAAGGGAATATCGGTGTCAGGCAGCACCTCCGACCGCCAGTGACTTGGGTCGTGTGTGAGGAGGATGCGGAAGCCGTCGGTGCCAGACATGGCTTTTGGCAGGTCGCCACGGTCAATAGTGCTGAATCCCTGACCTTTTCCGACGGTATTGTCGACACCAACAATAGTCAGCTTCTCTCCGCTATGTTCGATGACCGTGTTTTCATTGCGCAGCAGTCGCCAGCCAAGCTGATTGCGCTCAAATTGTGCAACAGCTTCAACCTCCTTTTGACGCATCACATCATCCTCTAGCTTGCGATTGTAGATAAGGAAGTCGTGGTTGCCGAGGACGCTGATGACCCCGTCTTTGGCCTGCAACTGCCGCAGCGCCGTGGTGTAAGGTTCCGCCTCCGACGTGCCGAAGGTGACCAAGTCTCCTGTGAAGCAAATCAGATCGGGTTCAAGGGTGTTGATGCTGTCCATGAAACGCCGCAATTGCTTGGGATTGTCGTCGAAGGTGGAGAGGTGCAGGTCGGAAATGTGAACGATTTTGTAGCCGTCGAATGCGGACGTGATGTCGGGATGGGCAAACTCCATCCGCGTGGTCTGCAGCCGCCATCGTCCCACAAAACACCCCCATGCTAGCACAGCCCACACTACCACGACAAGCGCGAGCGCCGTCCAACCGAAAGGGGCATAAGGCACCGTGTAGTGGAACCCTTTCCCAACCAGCCAAGCCAACAGCCAGACGACATGAGGCAAGGCAGCGATAACGATTCCCAGCACTAGGGCGGCTATGAGTGTGATTGTGAGCATAGTTAGGCGACAAAAATACAAAAAAACACAAATACAAATACATAAAACCGCCGCAAAGGATAAGCCCTTGCAGCGGTATTCATGGTTATAGCCGTGAATGAACAGGTTACTTGTCGATATTCACGATGTGGTACTTGCGGGTGCCCAAGCCAATGGCTTCGGCATGGTCGATGGTGTGGGTGCCATGCTGCTTGTCGATGCGGTTCAGCAGGTCGGTGGGGTCGTTCTTGGCGGTCACCTCTTGGTTGTTGATGATGTCGACGCAGGCCTGGTCGAGGGCGACGGGGTCGGTGGAGGCCAAGATGCCGTAATCCTCAAGCTTCACAGGGGCGGGATGGTCGACGCAGTCGCAGTCGATGCTCATGTTGTTCATCACGCTGATGTAGATGATGCCCTGCTTCTTGTTGAAGTAGTTCGCAATAGCCTGAGCAGCGGCAGCCATGCTCTCAAGGAATCCGTCTTGGTCGCCGATGAATTCGGGTGTCCAAAGCTTGGCCATATCGAGTTTCTCCATTTTACCAGATGAGTGGATATAAGCCTTGCCATTGCTACTGGCGCAACCGATGCTGAGGTTCTTCAGCGCGCCACCGTAGCCGCCCATGGGATGGCCCTTGAAGTGGTTCAGCGCAATCATGAAGTCGTAGTTGGCCATGTGGCCGCCCACGATGTCATACTTGATGTGACGCTGGTCTTTCACTGGGATGCGCATCTCATCATATTCGTCCATGATGTCGACGGGGAAATAATCAGTGAAGCCGTGCCGACGGATCACTTCCCAGTGGACGGCTGAGTTGTTGCGCTCGTCCTTCTCGTCGCCGGGACCATTGCCGTAGGCGGTATTGCACTCCACTATGGTGCCGTCCACCTCATGCACCAAGTTCTTGATGAGTTCAGGTTTCAGGTAGTTAGGGTTGCTGCCTTCGCCCGTCGAGATCTTCACGGCCACGCGGCCTGTGGCTTCCACGCCGAGCGCCTTGTAAATCCTGACAAGCGATTCAGGAGTGATTTCTCTGGTCAGATAGACCGTTGCGCCTTCTTGCTTGGCGGCTGGTTCTTTTTTTGTGGCTGTTTCATTGTTCTTAGAGGTGCAGCCACATGCCATTATTAGGGTTGCCATAAGGATAATTGTTAGTTTTTTCATTGTTTGGATTATTTTGCAGCAAAGATAGTCTTTTTTTCGCAATTTGCAAAAACAACCGCCGCAAAGGACAAAAACCTTTGCAGCGGCAGTCATTCTAGTTATAGTCCTATCGCATCACCTTCCTAAACAAAAACATTTCATCGTCCTCATGCCAGTTCTGTTATTCTGGACAAGTCGCTTTATACAAATTGATGTAACTTTGTTGCTTTTCGAGCCAGTCGGTCGTCTGCTGCAACTGCGCATCGAGCCAAGTGCTTTGGGCAATGAGCACCTCCAAGTAAGTGGCACCGGCATAACGCATCTGTTCACGGCTGTTCTCGTAGGCTCGTCGGCTGGCTTCCACTTGTAGGGTAAGAGCCTCTTCGCGGGTGCTACAAGCCTGACAGTCCACCAAGGCATCACGCACCTCGCCACCTGCAACAAGCAAAGCCTTCTCGAAAGCGATTTGTGCCTGCTCTTGCTGTGCCTGTGCCACTTTCAGGTTGGCTTTCAGCCGCCCTTGGGCAAACAAGGGTTGCACCAACGAACTGATGGCGTTGAGCAGTATCTGGGCAGGATTGATGGTCACGCCGCTGTTGTTGGTCCAGCCGACACTCCCGCTGATGCTCAAAGTAGGATAAAACTCCGACCGAGCCACCTTCACATTGCTGAAAGAAGCCCTTAACTGGTATTCTGCCGCCAACACATCGGGGCGGGCTGACAATGCTTCCAAGGGAATGGCTCGTTCCGTGTCCATTACCGCGCCTCTCACTGCTGACCAAGAGGCTCGTGCAATCGTCTCGGGTTGGCGGTTGAGCAACAGGCAAAGCGCACTCTCCGCTTTTCGAATCTGCGCTTCCAGCATGGGCAAAGTAGCCATCAAACTTTGATAGTTCGCTTCCGCCTGGTTGACGGCGGCTGCCGTTTGCTGCCCGACTTCCTTCATCGCCCGAAGCACCCGCAAGTTCTCCTCTTGAACGCGGATGCCTTCCAGCGTGACAGCATATTGTTGGTCAAGCATAACCAAGGTATAATAGGCATTGGCCACCTCCGCAGCCAGCTGAATCTGCGCATAGCGTAGCTGTGCCGAGTCCTTTTGCAGTTCTGCTCCTGCCATCTCCTTCTGATGGTGACGTTTGCCTCCGAAATCCAGTTCCCAGTTCATCGTCAGCGGAAGCTCGTAGGTATAGGTCGCCGATGTGTTTTGCGTTTTCGTCACTGTGCCCGAGGGCGACAAGGCCACGCTCGGCAGATAACTCAACCGTGCCTGTTTCAGCATCGCCTCCGACTGCTCCAGCGACAGTTGCGCCGTTCGTAAGTCGCTGTTGTTTTCCAAGGCCTCGTTGATGTAGGTTTGCAATATCGGGTCGGGGAAGATTTGCTGCCAACTTTGTGCTGCCAACATTTTCGAACAAAGGGCAAATACCAACATCAATACCATTCTTTTCATCGCTTTTCCTCCTTTCTTTCCAATGGTTTAAACCGCTCCTGTACCTTCTGGAACACCACAAACAACGCCGGCACGGTAACGAGCAAGCCCAAGGTGCCGAACAACATGCCGCCTACAACGCAAACGCCGATGGTACGGCTGCCGTTGGCTCCTGCACCCGTAGCGAACATCAAAGGCAACATACCGAAAATCATCGTCAGTGAAGTCATCAGGATGGGACGCAGACGCTCCTTCGCACTTTGAAGAGCGGCTTGCCCGATGGATAGCCCTTTCAAGCGACCTTGCGAGGCGTATTCCGTAATCAAAATAGAGGTCTTCGCCAATAGGCCGACCAACATGATAAGGCCAATCTGCATGTAGATATTGTTCTCCACGCCAAAGAGTTTGGCAAACAGCAGACTGCCCGCCAATCCGAAGGGCACCGACAGCATCACAGCCATCGGGATGAAGAGACTCTCGTATAACGCGACCATCACCAGATAGACGAACAAAGCGCTGATGATGAAGATAAAGACCACGCGACCTGAAGTGCGACTCTCCTCGCGGGTAATGCCGCTGAACTCCACACTGTAGCCTACAGGCAACTCCTTCGCCGCCACCTCTTGGATGGCCTTGATGGCGCTGCCCGTACTGCCGCCTTGCGCCACGTTGCCCGACACATCGATGCAGCTGAACATATTATGGCTGCTCAAAGTCTGTGGCATGTATTCCTTGGTGAGTGTCACAAACTGGCTGATGGGCAACATCGCGCCCGATTCCGAGCGGACAAAGAGCTGGTCAAGCGACTCGGGACGGATACGGTCGGAAGGTCGCAGTTGCGTGGTGACCTGATACACCTTGCCGTATTTGTTGAAGTTAGAGATGTAGTCGCCACCAAGATAGGCACCCAGTTCGTTGAGCACCGTTGAAGGCGAAACGCCTACCTTTTTGCAGCGCGACACGTCCACATCCACACGGTATTGCGGGTAGTTGACATCGTAGTTGGAATAGATTTCGCCGATTTCAGGGCGTTCCTGCAACTTCTCCAAGAAACGGTCAGTGATCTCTTTCAAGGTGCGGACATCCATGCCGTTGCGGTCCTGCACCGAAAACTCGAAACCGCCGCCTCCGCCATAACCTTCAATCATGCCAGGCTCCATCGCAAACGATTGCGCTTCATGCTCCTCGGCTAATATCTCGTTGATTTGCTCCATCACACCCGTTGATGAGTTCTCGTAGCCCTTGCGCTGCTTCCAAGGCTTCAGCTGCACATAAATGAAAGCACCGTTGCTGCCTGCGCCGACACCAACCACACCGCCCACAGCTTCGACGGCAGGCAATTCCTGTATCTGGTCGCTCACGCGGTTCATCACCTCGCGGGTCTTTTCCATTGTATAGCCTGAAGGCGTGTTGATTTCCACAAACAGGTTGCCCATGTCCTCATTAGGGACAAAGCCCGTGGGAACCATCTTGAACAACACCACCATCAGCACAGCAGCGACAGCAACGCTGACTGCCACCACCCATTTGCGACCGAGCAGCCAATGCACCATATCTGCGTAATGTTTTAACAATGCGTTGAAGGTCGTTGTGTATGCGGTACGAACCCTTGATTGTAGAGACGATGTGCACATCGTCTCTACAGCAGACGGTTTCAAGATAAGCGCACACAACGCCGGTGCCAAGGTCAGCGCATTGAGGAACGAGATGCCCACAGCCACCGCCATCGTCAGGCCGAATTGCTTGAAGAAAATGCCCGTGGTGCCGCCCATGAACGACACAGGGATGAAGATCACCATAAACACCAAGGTCGTGGTAAACAGTGTGATAGCCAACCCTTTCATGGCATCAACAGAGGCTTGGTAGGCCGATTTATAGCCTGAATCAAACTTTGCCTTCACGGCCTCTACTACCACAATGGAATCGTCCACCACGGTTCCAATGACCAGAACCAACGCAAACAGCGTCAGCAAATTGACGGAAAAACCTGCTACCTTCATAAAGGCAAAGGTACCGATGAGTGACACCACGATGCCAATGGCGGGAATCAGCGTGGCGCGGAAGTCCTGAAGGAAGAAAAAGACCACCACCAACACTAACAAAATGGCGATGATGAGTGTCACCACCACCTCGCGGATGGAGGCAAAGAGGAAGTCGTTGGTGTTGTCGAAGGTGACGATTTTGATGTCCTTGGGCAGCGACTGTTCCACCTCGCTGATGAGTTTGTCGATTTCGAGGTTGATCTTGGTGGCATTGGAACCCGCCACCTGATGCACCGCACCCATCACGCCCGGATGCCCGTTGATACGGTTGGTGAAGGCATAGTCAGATTGCCCTAACTCAATGTCGGCCACATCTTTCAGTCGTAGTTCCTCGCCAGTGGGGAGTGAGGTGATGACCAGATTCTCAAACTCGGAAATCTCGGTTTTGCGTCCCGTGTACCTTAGCGCATATTGGAACACATTGTCGGAGTTCTCGCCCAGCGCACCCACTGAGGCCTCGATGTTTTGCTCGGCCAGCACCGCGCTGATGTCGCTCGGCATGAGACCGTGACGTGCCATCACATCGGGTTTGAGCCAGATGCGCAGGGCATATTGTGCACCCCATACCTCCACCTTGCCCACACCGTTGATGCGCAGTATGGCGGGACGCAGGTTGTTGTAGAAGTAGTTGCTCAGGAAGTTCTCGTCGTAGGTGCCGTTAGGACTTTCCAATGCGATGATACGGAGCTGTCCGGGCTGCTGTTTCTCGGTGGAAACGCCGATTTGCAGCACCTCGGCAGGCAATTGCCCTTGTGCCTGAATCACACGGTTCTGCACATTCACTGCCGCCATGTCGGCATTGGCACCTTGCTCGAAAAACACCGTGACGCTCGCCGAACCATTGCTCGCCGACGACTTCATGTAAGTCATGCCCTCCACGCCGTTGATGGCCTCCTCCAAGGGCGTCACCACGCTCTTCTGCACCGTTTCCGCACTCGCACCCGGATACGATGCCCACACATTGATGGCTGGCGGCGCGATGTCGGGATATTTCTCCACCGGCAGCGAAGTGAGCGCAATCACGCCCAACGCCACTATGAACACACTGATGACGATGGATAGTAAGGGTCTGTCTATAAAGGTTTTGACGGTCATAACATCTTGTCTTTAAGAAAAGACAAAAATAGGTTGAATGACCGTGGGGGAAGTGTATAAAAGTGAACCGATGTTGTATGTTTTCGGAACCAATCAATGCTATGGCATCGCCTCAATAGGCACGGTGCTGTCCATCAAGCCGATGCGTTTATCTTCAGAATGCCTGTTAACGCCAGTATATTCTAATGAGGCATCCTCGTAGCGGCGAAACTTTAGGATGGCGTCGTTCATTTGGGCATGGTTGATTTGTGAAATAAACCATTTTGATTTAGAAACTATTTTGATTTAGGAATAATAGAAATTATTAGTATATAAAAATGATTTAATTTATCGATTATCAGTTGTTTAATTGGATAATTAAATAAATGATTTGCTTCCCCTATACTAATAAAAAACCATGCTGAGTCCTTTCAATGGTACTTTCTGGAATCACCTTTTCTGTGAAAAACACCTATTAAGTGAACGAATTATCTAAAAAAAACTACCTTTGCCCCAAACTAATCAAAGATGATAGTCGATAAAATCAGGCGTTATGTATGGCTGCTCGACACGATTTATCGTGCAGGAGAAAGAGGCATTACCTTCGATGAAATAAACGAAAAATGGCAGCGTTACGATTTGCTGTCAGAAGGAAGGGCTTATCCCAAAAGGACTTTTGAGCAACACAAGGAGGAAATCCAGGAAACCTTCAACGTGGAAATCTGTTGCGACAGAAAGACCAACCGCTATTTCATCAGCGACAGGGATGAACTGAAGAACCAATCTTTGATAATGCGTTGGCTGATTAACACTTTTAATCTGAATAACATCATAAGCCAAAGCAAGGGCCTCAAAGACAGAATTGGTCTTGAAGACATCCCAGCTGGCCATGATTACCTCATCGACATCATAGACCTGATGAACAACAATTGCACTTTCGATATGGAGTACCAGAAGTTCTATGCCGATGAAAAAAAGATCTATCGCAACATGGAACCTTACGGCGTGCAGATTTTCCAACGCCGTTGGTATGTGCTGGCACGCAATCCTGAAAATGATACGCTCCACACCTATTCCCTCGACCGCATTGCCTGTTTGACGAAAAACAGCAATACTTTCAAGATGCCAAAGCACTTTTCCATCAACGAGTTTTTCAGCGATTGTTACGGCATCATCAAGGATACCACTTCCAAACAGCACATCGTTTTAAAGGCAAGCACTTTCCAAGCGAAATACCTGAAAACGCTGCCGCTCCACGAGTCCCAGCAAATCGTTTCCGAAGACAATGCTTTCACCGTCTTCTCCTACGACCTATGTCCCACCTTCGACTTCAAGCAGAAGATTCTTTCCTATATGCGTGAGGTTGAAGTTTTAGAACCAATTTCGTTTAGAGAGGAAATTATGGTTGAAATTGAAAGAATGATCAAAGTTTATAAGGAGAAGCCTGTTTAAAAAGGCTATACTTATTGTATTCTAACCCACTGGTAAAGCTCCATTACCAAATCTGGAGTCAACATTCGTTCGGGGTAATGGTTTCTTCCTTTCTCATTTGTGTCATACATAGCATATGGTATAAAATATGCTCCTTTGATTTTAGATTCTGTATATTTGTCTTGATTTATTCTGTCATTTTCACCCCTAAAACCATTTTGAGGGTTTATTTGGAAAAGTCTGATTTCCTTGTTTTTCAAACAATCTGGTCTATCTAGTACCTCAACAAAATCATACCCCATCCATGTAAACTTTCCATAGCCCCAGTAGAACGCGGAGCTTTTATTGGCTGCAATAATCAATCGAGGTTTGATATACTCTTCTATTTTTCTCTGTGTTATTTCCAATGCTTTAACTTGGAATGTTATATGAGGGCGTATTTCTTTCATGAACTTCTTCTGGCTACTTTCGATATATGGAAACAAATCAAGATATGCTACGTGGTCAATAAGTGCACCTGTTCCTGTTATCTGTTCTTTTTTATCTTTCCAGTAATGACTACTACCACAATCTTTAGCTTCTTTGAATGTATAGTCTCTAACCGCAGTGTCATTCCCACTAGGATTTATTCCAGTAAGCAGGATTTCACCAGAAGGATTATTACAACAGAATGACATGCCATTGTTCATAAATTCAGCATGTATTTCTGTTTTAAACTCTTCTTTCAGAGCATAATACTTATGACACATTTCCAATTCTGCCGCTGTAAGTCGGTTTGCAAGCATTTCACATTCCATATTCATTGTATATCATTGTTAAAAACAGTCAAAAGAAACATGTATACCCTTCGTTCTGGTATTACAGCGGCAAAATTATAAACCAATTGTGCAAAAACAAAGCATAAGCTAGAATTTTTAGCTTCCACATTGTTTTTGCGTAAGTCAATTCTACTTTTGCTCCAAAATCTACAACATCAGCCCATGGACATTTTAGAATACCTACTCAACAACCAAGATTCAAGCATCGACATCCTAAAGCATTTGGTCAGTTCTTTGTCAAATGAACAACTGATTGAATTGCGTGACAAAGCTACCAACGATGACCTTTGGTTCTATGCCGACAAATACATCAATCCCAAGCCAACGGAGGTAAAGATAAAGATGGCCAACCCTCCGCTTCAGCAGTTGCTCGACACCTTTGCCAATAGCAAAGGAGAGCAGCTAAAGCGTGCCAGGCGTGAACTCCAGAAGCGTTTCGATGGGCAGTCGTTTTCCGACCAGGAATCAATCATCGCGGCCTTTATGAAAAAAGGCACGAAAACCGATGTGGTCTGGTGTTCCAAACACCTTGTCGAGAACTATGCCGAAACAGTGGCTTTTCAAGGCCAAACCTTCGATACTTACGGCACACTGTTTTGGAAGGATGAATTTCTCGATGTGGTAAAATACCATTGGGAGCGAGACATGGAGAATTATAAATTGTTGAAGGTAATCGTCCAGTTTGATTCCCCTGACTATCTAAAGGCGAAGATAAGGTCTATGGAAAACGATAGCGAAGGTGTTATTGATGGCGTAGCCTATCCTGGTCTGCTGTTGAAAGTCTGCGAAGATGGCGCTTATCCACTGCCCAAAGACCGACTAACACCTTTCCAATATGCTTATATCTCAGCCAAAACCAATCGCCAAATTTCAGAAGCGGAGGCAGCTGCTGCCATTGTTTGGGCTACAAAACATGAAACTTCTTGGCCTCTCCATTTTGTTCGGACTAACAACGGTCGCCTTGTTTTTCACGATTACAAGTACAGCACCGTTGGCCTCGCACTTTGGTCGCTTTCCAAACTCGGCCACACGTCCGTTATCATCCATTTCAACGAATGGATTCTTTCGGTGATAAAGATTTTGGAAGCGGCTGAGTATATAGATTTCACAACAATTGATAACACCGTTCAAGAGAATTTGGACGAGTTAAACACCCCACATTACCATGCTTTACCTTGAAGAGTTTAGCTTCCCATCTTTCCAGTTCGAGAACGATTACCTTGCGAATGCATTCGATTATTACAAAAATGCTTTTCTCGGCTCCTATCGCACCGACTATTACATGGGGATGGTATATCCATTCAATGTGTTGGGTGATGCAG
>CAMYXV010000038.1 GCA_947303055.1 uncultured Bacteroidales bacterium | reverse complement strand
TGTATAAGACGGGAAGCCGAAACGACACGGTGCCAGTCAATGATACGGTGTTCCAGATGCCCGATTTCGATGTGACGGTGACGGCCACCTTCCGTACGGCACTGAAGGTCAGCATCGACAGCGTGGCAAACGGCAAGGTTATGGTAACGGATAGTTTGGTCAAACCTGGCGACAACATCGCTATTATCGTGAAGCCCGACAAAGGATATCAGCTGGGCGACCTGCGTGTGATCAATGACAAGGATGCCGCCGAATCAGCTCCTGTTTCCGACGACAATGTCTTCCAGATGCTCGACTCCGATGTGACGGTGAAGGCTGAATTTGTGGAAGCGACTGATTATTTCAAGGTTATCCCTGACACCACCCTGAAAGAAGGTCATGTGCTTCTCGACCAGCCCGATGCCACGCGTCGCGAGACGGTCATGTTACGCAATGCTCCTGAACCAGGTTATCAGTTTAAGGAATATGTCATCCATCAGGTGGGCGACACCGCTGTAAAGGTGCAGCCTTTGGGCAATTTCTTCACCATGCCCGACTTCGACGTGGAAGTTTCGGCCATCTTCGAGAAGAGCGAAGGTGAGGACCAGCAGCAACAGCAGCAGGACCAAGACCAGCAACAAGACCAACAGGATCAAGAGCAACAGCAAGACCAGCAGCAGAACCAAGACCAGCAACAGCAGCAACAAAACCAGCAGCAACAGCAAAGTCAGCAGATGTCGAAGGAGGATGCCCAGCGTATGCTCGATGCCCTTGAAAACCAAGAAAAGAAGACCATGGAAAAGGTCAACGAACAAAAAGTGCGTCAACAACCCAAAAAGAAGAGTGACAAGGATTGGTAACTTTGTAGAGACGCGATTCATCGCGTCTCCACAACAAATTGTATTATTTTTGCAACCCAAAAGAAAGAATTGAGAATATGAGAAGACAAATCATTTTGTTTTTGATGTTAGCTCCCCTGTGGCTTTGGGCGCAGGACGACCCAACCTTGACCGTTTCAACCAAGAAACAAGTCATGGTGGGCGAGCGTTTTCAAGTGGTGTTTGAGGCCAACGCCGAAGGCAAGAATTTCCAAGCGCCTTCGTTCAATGGCTTTACCGTGTTAGGCGGCCCGTTCACCTCGACGAGTTCGAATTTTTCGATGGTCAACGGCTCGATGTCGCATACCGTCAAGTGTACCTACACCTTCGCCTTGCAAGCCAATCAGGAAGGCAATTTCCATATCGGTTCAGCCTCGTTGAATGTCAAGGGAACCAAAGTCAGTAGTGAGCCTTTCGACATCAAGGTGATACCCGACGACGGCAGCCATGCAGCTCCTTCGGGTGGTGGCACTTCTTCCGGTCAAGGCCAATCGCAGCAAAACACCAATGACCCGCAAGTCAGTGGTAAAGATTTGTTTCTGAGAGTCATACCTTCCAAGAAGTCAGCATATGTCGGTGAGCAGGTTGTCTTGACTTACAAGCTTTACACCAAGGTACCGGTGTCGTCTGTCTCCTTGTCTAGGATGCCGTCCTATGCGGGCTTCTGGACCAAAGACATCTCTGATAATAGCGGAACGTTAAAACAGTCGAGCGAATACATCAACGGCATTGAATATACGTCTGCCGAGGTCAACAAGGTCGTCATTGTGCCTCAACGTTCAGGCAAACTCACCCTCGACCCGATGTTACTGGAATGTATCGCTCAGGTTCGTACCGAACGCAACAACAGCCGCAGCATGGATCCCTTTGATGTCTTCTTCAACGATCCTTTCTTCAACCGTAACATTGTCAATGTGAAGAAGGAATTGACATCGCAGACCATTAATCTGGAGGTGAAGAACCTTCCTGAAAACGGCAAACCAGCCTCGTTTGCAGGTGCTGTGGGTAACTATAACTTCAGATCAGATATTGACAAGACAGAGCTGAGCACCAACGAGGCGGTCACCATCACACTGACCGTTTCGGGAACGGGCAATGTGGAACTGTTACAAATGCCGACCCCCGTCTTCCCGCCTGATTTTGAGGTATATGACCCTAAAATTACTACATCGACTGATGTCAATTCACAGGGTCTAACGGGTACGAAAAAGGCTGAGTATCTGGCGATTCCGCGTCGCGCAGGCAGTTTCACCATCCCAGCTATAGAATTCTCATATTTCAACCCTTCGAATGAAAGTTATCAGACTTTGTCCTCGGAGCCATACGAAATCCAGGTGGAAAAGGGTACTGGTTCTGACGATGGTGGTGGCATCTTTGCTTCCAATCAGGAGGACATCAAGTATTTGGGCAGCGACATCCGTCATATCATGACGGGTAATGCGCATCTGAAGCCCATGCACACGGTGTTTTTCGGCTCGGCAGCTTATTTCGTGGCGCTTCTCGTCTTGTTGGCTTTGTTCATCATCCTGCTGTTTGTCTTGAAGAAACGCGAACAGTTGACACAAGATACGGCTGCCAACCGCAACCGTAAAGCCGACAAGGTGGCGCGTGGACGTTTAAAGAATGCCTATCAGCATCTGAAGGCTAAAGACCAGGAGAAATTCTATGTAGAGATGTCGCAGGCGCTGTGGGGCTATATTGCAGACAAGTTGGGCATTGAACGTTCCAAGCTCTCGATGGACACGGTGAGCGAGACCATGAAGGGCAAGAATGTACCTGACGAACTGACGCAACAGTTTATTGATACGCTCAACAGCTGCGAGTTCGCCCGTTTCGCCCCAGGTAGCGCCGAGGAAAAGATGGACGACCTCTACCAGCGTGGCATCGACGTGATTTCGAAAGCGGAAAAAGTCTTGTAAACATGAAAGGAATACAGAGATGAAAAGATACACCTTATTATTAATATTGGCACTTTTATCTTTTGCCGGTAAGGCACAGCAAACCGCCAATGATTGGTTTGAACAAGCCAATGCGGCTTACAACATGGGCAACTACGACTCGGCCAGAATCGTCTACGAGAAGATTTTGGCCACCGATGTGGAGTCGGTGCCGCTCTATCTCAATTTGGGCAACACCTATTATAAAATGCGCGAGTACCCGATGGCGATTTATTATTATGAAAAAGCCTTGAAGCTTGACCCATCAAATGAAGATGTGCAGACCAACCTCGCCATTGCCAACCATGCCATAGTCGACAAGATTGAGCCTGTGCCTCAGTCGTTTATTGTCAGAGGTTGGCGCAATGCCCGGGCTTCGCTTTCGGGTGACCAATGGGCATGGTGCTCCATCGTTTTCTTCGCTTTGCTGTTGGTTTCGTTGTTTTTGTTCTTGCGTTCTCGCAAGATAGGGGTGAGGAAACTGGGCTTCTTTGCAGGCGTTGTGTTTCTGTTGGCTTTTGCCTTGTCGGTGATCTTTGCCGCACAGCTGAAACGGGCCTCAGAAACCCAAGACCAAGCCATCATTATGGCACCTACAGTAACTGTGAAAAGTTCCCCTAATGTGGCCAGCGTCGACCTCTTTGTGCTGCACGAAGGTACCAAAGTGACGGTGTTGGAAACGTCAGATGGATGGAACAAAGTAAAAATCGCCAATGGAAGCGTAGGATGGCTTGAAGTGGATAAAATGCTATCTTTCTGACCATTTACGGGGTATAAAATGATTTTTTTGAGAAAAAAATGAATTTTTTTTCCTCAAAATGTATTTTCTTTGAAAGAATGTCCTATATTTGCAGACCATATTAAAGTGAAAAAGTGTCAAAACACATGTAAAAGAAAGAATTAATTAAAATTTCGTGATATGAAAAAGAGATTTTTACCTTTCAGTTTACTTCTGGTAATCATGATCTTAGGTCAGTCAGTTATCGCTGACCAGGGCGGTCACTATGTGCCGCGTACGCAACCCACAATGAACGCGGAGAGCTTTATGGGTAGCCTTCGTGCTAACCAACAAACGGGCTTGATTGACCCCGCCGACATGTTTAAGGCGATGCAGGCTCCAGTATCGAGAGCTACTGCTAGTGACCCGCTTTATTGGATCAGCATGGGTCCTGACAACATGGGTGGTCAGACCACTGCTATCGTTTACGACAACAGACTCTACCAAGGCCATGCCAATGGTGTGGTTTACATCGGCTCAAAAGGCGGTGGCGTCTACAAGACTTATAACCACGGTATCACTTGGCATCAGGTGGGTGGCCTCGATTTGATGGTCAGCTGCATGGTCCAGGATGCCGATGGCGTGATTTACGTTGGTACCGGCGATGGTACCGGCAGTATCAACTACAATGGTCTCTCTCAACAAGGCTACGACAACAGCTTCGTCGGCACAGGCCTCTACGCCCTCACCAACGACGAGTTTGAACTTCTCAAGGCCCCGACGGCTGACGAATGGCTTTATATCAATGATTTGGCCATTGCTGGCAACCTGCTTCTGGCTGCTACCAACGAAGGCCTGATGTGCTCCAACGACAAGGGTCACAGCTGGAACAACGCTGTTGAAGGCAAAGCCGTTTCGGTGAAGGTTGGCAAAGACAACACTATCGTCGCTGTCATCGATAATCAGGTTTATATCGGCAAGAATGTCAACAACCTGGTTTGCCACTCTGGTACCACCAACTCGCTGCAAGGCGACAGCCTTCTGCCTCAACCTGCTGGTATGGTAGATGTCGCTATTGCTCCTTCAAATGAAGATGTCATCTACGTGGCTTGCATCGATGGTAGTGGCAAACACACGGGCGTTTTCGTTTCAGAAGATAAGGGTGAGACTTGGACCACGGCATTCCCGAGTGTTTCTAACAACCAAGGTCATGATCTCTTTGGTGGATTTGGCCTTTACAACCACGCCATTGTCGTCGACCCCGATAATGAGGAGGTTTTGTATGTGTTAGGTTATTACATGTGGAAACTCGAGAAACCTGCAGGTGGCGGACTCTACCTCGCCGAACAAGTTACATTGGATTCGACTATTGATTATTCTGAATCTTACATCCACGTGGGTCTTCATACCATGGTGTTTAACCCCAACAACAGCCAAGAATGCTACATTGGTACCGATGGTGGTATTTTCAAAGCCACAGGTAGATTTGTTTTCAGCAATTGCAACCGCAACTATCCTACCACGCGTATGTTCAATGTGGGTATTTCGGGTAAGGACACTCGTATCCTGGCCGCTGGTCTCGACCACGGCACCGTGGTGATTGAAGGCGATGAAAATGCCAACACCATCAATAGCGGTTTGTGGATCAATCCTACAGGCACCAACATGGGTTATTTCAATGATGATTCCCATGCAGGTCCTTGCGCCATCTCCTTCCTTAACCCCAATACGTTCTTCGTCACCTATAAGGGTGGTGGTATGGAGCGTACTGAGACTGCTGGCGAAGACTGGGTTTCGACCAACTTCACCTCCAGTTCAAGCTTGGGCCTGAGCACCACATCTTTCCGCATGCCCATCCTGCTTTATGAGAATTACAACAACCAACTGAATCCTGAGACAGCTTGGTTCTTTAATACGACCGAAGAAGACATGCCTAGCGGCACCGATGTTTTGGTAGTGGGCAAAAACAAGTTCCCCTTCCATTACACGCTTACGGCTCCTTTGGCTGCTGGCGACTCCATCGAGGTGCATGATCCTGTCACTGCCACCTTCTTTGTTGCCTTCACCGATGCTCTGAGCATGACCCGTACGCCTCTCCAGTTTGACGTGGAAGCTGAATGGTACAAAGTCGCCGATAAGGCTCACACAGGCTTCACCGGTGAACCTCTCAGCATGGCTATTACTCCCGACGGCAACAACATGTTCGTGGGTATGAAGGGCGGCAGATTCTTCCGCGTCTCTGGCCTCAACACCGTTATGGATGCCACCTCGGGCTCTATCACCGATTCACTCTTTGCCGTGACGACCACCGAAATCATCCTGCCCATCGACGGACAGTGCGTTACTTCGGTCAGCGTCGACCCGCGCGACAACAACAAGGTGATTGTGACCTGCGGTAACTATGGCAACGATGCCTATGTGTTCTATTCCACCAACGCTATGGCCGATGAACCTACATTCGTCAGCAAGCAGGCCAACCTGCCCAAGATGCCGGTTTATTCTTCAGTGATTGAAATGGAAACGGGTGTTGTGATTCTGGGTACTGAACGCGGTATCTACAGAACCGAAAACATCGGCAACCCCACTTGGGCTTATGAAGGCACCGCCATGGGTGAAGTGCCGGTCATGGAACTCAAGCAACAAACCATCCACCACGAAGACGAAATGACTGTCAATGTGACTGATGAAGGTGAGTTTGTGACGATTTATCCTGGCGTTCACAACACGGGTATCATTTATGCTGCCACCTATGGCAAGGGCATGTATCGCTGCGAGAACTATAAGAAGTATAGCGGAGCAAGCGTGCCTGAGACTCCTGCTGTGGCTTCAGTGAACGTGACGATGTATCCTAACCCGGTCAGCGGTCAAGCTACCCTCAGCTTCAACCTCAATGAAAGCTGCAATGTCAGCTATCAGATCTTCGACATGTCGGGCCGCATGGTGATGAACCAAGGTCTGGGCCGCTTCGCCGAAGGCGAGCATCAGGTGAGCATCAATGCCGAAAACCTCAGCGCCGGCTCCTACATCCTGCGTCTCAACCAGGGTGCCAGCAACGCTAGCGTGAAGTTCTTGGTGTACTAATTTGCTTGTTCTGCCGTTCGACGGCAAAACAAATAAAAAGGAAAGACAATCTGTAAAGGTTGTCTTTCTTTTTGTATATTTGCGGGGTCATAATTGCAATATGAACAGTAAAAAAATCAATAAAGTACTGATTGCCAACCGTGGCGAAATAGCGGTACGCATCATCAAAACCTTGCGCAGATTACATATTGCCTCGGTGGCGGTCTTTGCTGACAATGACGCCAATGCCTTGCATCGTCGCATGGCCGACGAAGCTTGTCCACTGGGCAGTGGCGCCTTGAAGGATACCTATCTCAACGTCCGTAAGATTATCGATGCCGCACTTGATGCCGGTGCCGATGCCATTCATCCTGGCTATGGTTTCCTCTCGGAGAGTCCTGATCTAGTCGAGGCCTGCGAGGCCAACAATTTGATTTTCATTGGTCCTGATGCCCAGTCCATGCGACTGATGGGTAACAAGATTGAGGCGAGGAAAGTAGCCATCAAGCATGGCATCCCCGTCACTTTCGGAATGATGGGTGGCCAAGACGAAATCATGGAAATGGCTGACACGTTGCCTTATCCCGTTTTGATTAAGGCGGCTGCCGGTGGAGGCGGCAAGGGCATGCATATCGTTTGGGAAAAGGAGGAGCTGAAGCGAGAGATGGAACGTGCCTCACGCGAGGCTGAGAAGTATTTTGGTGACGGTACGGTCTTCATTGAGCAATATATTGAAAGTCCGCGGCATATTGAAGTGCAAGTATTGGCAGACCATTTCGGTAATGTCATCCATTTGCACGAGCGTGAATGCACTATCCAACGCCGTTACCAGAAAATCGTTGAGGAGTCGCCATCACCCACACTCACTGACGAAAAACGTCAGCAGATTTGTGAGACTGCCGTCAAGCTGTGCAAGGCCATCGGCTACCGCAATGCGGGCACGGTGGAATTCCTCGTTGATAAAGACTTGAATTTCTATTTCTTGGAGATGAACACCCGTATACAGGTGGAGCATCCTGTTACAGAAATGCGCATGGGCATCGACATTGTGGAGGAACAAATCCGCATTGCAAGAGGGAAGGAGATGGGCTGGACACAAGAGGCCATCCAACCTCAAGGTCATGCCATAGAGTTGCGTATCTATGCCGAAGACCCCGCTAATGGCTTCCTGCCCACTCCGGGCAAGGTGACGGCTTACCATGAGCCACAGGTGCGTGGTGCCAGGGTGGATAGCAGCATTGATGGCAACTGCTTGATTTCTGAGGCTTACGACCCGATGATTGCCAAGCTAAGTTGTCATGGCAAAAATCGTCAGAGTGCCATTGAGACTGCCCGTCGTGCCTTGAAGGAGTTTATCATCCAAGGTCTGACCACCAACAAGGCCTATCTTTGGGAGGTAATTAAGAACGAGGATTTTATCGAAAACAAGATTGATACTTCATTCTGCACGACTCATCAAGAGGCTTTGATTCAGGCTTTGGAAGACAGTCGAAACGTTCAGAATGTCAATGATATAGTGGCTGCTTTCTTGATGTACGATTTCTGCAAGAAGCAGGTCGAACAGCACCCTGAAAATGTTTGGGAAGAAATCGGCTATTGGCGTTACCACATGCAGCTGACCGTCGACATGGAAGGCAAAAAGATTCCTGTCAACATCAGTGCTGCCGAAGCAGGCAAAATCAAAGGGACGATAGGGGAGACGCCTTTTTCGGTGGAGTTTACTCAATACGAGCATAATCAGTTGAAAATCATGCTTAATGGTCGCACTGAGACAGTCTATTGTTCAATCAATGATGAACAGAAGACCATAGTCAATTTCCATGGCCTTAATTTCACTTGTTTCCGCACTGACCAACTGAACGACACCATGGACTATGCCTGCAAGGAGTCGGTGAACGACAAGTCGCGCTTGGTGTCACCCATGCCTGGCAAAGTGGTGAAAATCAATGTCAAGGAAGGCGATGAAGTGAATGAAGGTATGATAATGATGGTGGTGGAAGCGATGAAGATGGAGAATAATATCGTTGCTGCTGGGAAGGCCAAAGTGAAGCGGATTTTTGTTGAAGAGGGCCAGATGGTGGATAATAAAATGCAACTTTTAGAGTTGGAATCTTGAATTTTTGAATTTAAAATTTGAATAATATGAACTTTGACCTCACTAAAGAACAGGAAGCCCTCCGCCAGCGTGTGCGCGACTTCGCCGAACAGGAAGTGAAACCCGTCGCCCGCCAAAATGATGAAGACCAGCATTTTGACGTGGGCTTGACTCTCAAGATGGCCGAATTAGGCCTTTTGGGTATGACCGTCCCGAAAGAATATGGAGGTCAAGGGCTTGACAACTTGAGTTATATCATTGCAGTGGAGGAACTCGCCCGCGTTGACGGCTCCACCGCTGCCACCATCGCTGCCGACAACTCCTTGGGCATTGGACCCATCAAGGATTACGGCACCGAGGAACAGAAACGCAAATATTTGCCTCAACTTTGCAAGGACCGTCTCTGGGGGTTCGGCCTGACTGAAGAAGACGCAGGCAGCGACTCGCGTGGCACCAAGACCACTGCTCAATTTGACGGCACATTCTGGCACCTCAACGGCTCCAAGATATTCATCACGAATAGTGCCACGCCTATCAGTTTGGGTACTACCGTACAAGCTGTTTCGGGCGAAAAAGACGGCAAGCCAGAATTTACTGCGTTACTCGTCGAGAACAAAAAGGAAGGCTACACTCAAACGCCCATGCACGACAAGATGATGTGGCGTGCCTCCAATACGGGCAAGCTGATTTTCAACGATGTAAAACTCCGCGAAGACTGCATTTTAGGTAAGCCAGGCGAAGGCTCTCATATCATGCTTGCCACTTTGGATTCGGGTCGTCTTTCGATTGCTGCCATGGGCTTGGGCTGCGCTCAGGGTGCCTATGAGATGGCCTTGGCCTATTCCAAGAAACGCGTGCAGTTTGGCAAGCCCGTGTGTAAGTTCCAGGCAGTGAGCTTCAAGTTGGCCGACATGGCCATGAAAATTGAGGCTGCAAGGAATTTGCTGTATCGCGCTTGTTGGTTGAAAGACCAGCATCGCCCCTTCGGCATGGAGGCGGCTATGTCAAAGCTCTATTGCTCCGAAGTGGCCGCTGAGGTCTGCGACAAAGCCGTTCAGGTGATGGGCGGTCACGGCCTACTGAAAGAATTCGACATGGAGCGCTTCTACCGTGACCAGCGCATCCTTCAAATCGGTGAAGGCACCTCCGAAATCCTCCGCTTGGTGATTTCGCGTGCCATTGGTTGCTGATGTAGATTCCCTTCGGGAATGGAAACTCATATGTTGTGTATACTGCGGCGGAAAGTCACGTTTCCAAATAGTAAGCGTAATAAACCGCCGCATGTAAACAAGTAAAGCAACTCCATTCCCGCAGGGAATCTCAAAGAATCACAATAGTCAAACTAAATAAAAAATTATGAAAATCAAGTACTTAGCATTAGTCGCCGTGGTAACCTTCGCTGTTACTGCTTGCGGCAACAAGAAAGTTGAACAGCCACAAGAACCTGTTCAAGAACAAACAACCCATCTGTCGGACAAGTATGCAGAGTATACCTTGACGACCGACATCAGCCACCTCAGTGACAATGAGCGCGAGATGCTCAAGTTGCTCTTCGAAGCCGCCGACATCATGGATGGTCTTTTCTGGAATGAAAACTATGGCGACAAAGACGAATTGATGGCTCGTATCGGCGATAATGCCGACATCAAGAAATTGGCTACCATCGCATACGGTCCTTGGGACGGCCTCGATGGTAACAAGCCTTTTGTTGAAGGTATTGGTCCGAAACCCGCTGGAGCGCAATTCTATCCTTCCGATATGACAGAAGAGGAATGGACCGCCTTCGATGACCCGAACAAGACCAGCCAATACACGATGATTGTCCGTGATGAGAACGGCAACTTGAAGTGTGTGTGGTATCATGACTACTTTGAGCAGCAAATCAAGAAAGCCGCTTCTTTGCTTGACGATGCCTCAGAACTCGCTGGTGACGAAGAGTTTGCCGAATATCTGCGTCTCCGTGCCAAAGCCCTCCGTACAGATGAATATTTCGAGAGCGACATGCAGTGGATGGATGTCCGCAACAACAATGTCGACCTTGTGATTGGTCCCATCGAGAACTACACTGATGCCCGTTACGGTATCAAGGCTTCGCACGAAGCTTTTATCCTCATCAAGGATCAAGAATGGACCAAACAACTGGCTCGATATGCCGCCTTTGTGCCTGAGTTGCAGAAGCAACTGCCTGTGCCTGCCGAGTATAAGAAGGAAGTGCCTGGAAGCGATGTCGACTTGGCTGCTTACGATGTGGTTTACTATGCTGGCGACTGCAATGCCAACAGCAAAACCATCGCCATCAACCTGCCTAACGACGAGCGTGTGCAGCTGCAACGTGGTACCCGCAAGCTCCAACTCAAGAACGCCATGCAGGCCAAGTTTGACAAGATTCTGGAACCCATTGCCAAGGAGCTGATGACTCCCGAGTCGATGGAGCACATCAAGTTTGATGCCTTCTTTGCCAACGTGATGTTCCACGAGACCGCCCACGGAATGGGCATCAAGAACACCATCACGGGCAAGGGAACCGTTCGCGAAGCCCTCAGCAACCAATACAATGCTCTTGAGGAAGCCAAAGCCGACGTGTTGGGCCTCTATCTCGTCACCAAGCTGGCCGAGATGGGCGAGTACACCAACACCACGATGGAAGACAACTACACCACTTTCATGGCGGGCATCTTCCGTTCGGTGCGCTTCGGTGCTGCTAGTGCTCATGGTAAGGCCAATATGCTTACCTTCAACTACTTTCAAAATGAGGGTGCTTTCGTTCGCAATGAAGACGGCCGTTATGCCATCGACTTTGAGAAGATGAAAGTGGCTGTTGAGAAACTCGCTGGCGATATTCTCCAACATCAAGGCAATGGTGACTATGAAGCCACCAGAGCTTGGATGGGTGAGATGAGCGTCATTAAGCCAGAGCTGCAAGCTGACCTCGACCGTGTGAATGCTGCTGGTATTCCTGTTGACATCTATTACAACATGGGACCACAGGTACTGTTGAAGTAAGTTTGTCACACACAGTAATTTATCCATCATGGACGGTGCATTGCGCCGTCCCTGATTGTATAATGTGCGAAGTGCTGACTGAAGTTATCAACAGCGTTGATAAAAAAAGCAGCCTTTCTGCTATTTTTAATCCAATTAATCCGTATATTTGCGCTTGAAAAACTGTGTATTTTTTTGCTTTTTTTTGGTTTAAATACAATTAATCGATTAGATATCAAATAATTAAAACAGCAAAAACGATGAAACGAAAATTTACAATTCTTTTGGCAGCTTTGCTGCTGATGAGCGGCCTTAGCTGGGCGCAAAGAGCTGAAGTGGTTGCCTACACTTTGGACGGAACACAAACTGGTGGCACCAATGGTTATGCCACCGAAAGTGAAATCACTCAAGGCGTCATTACTTGGATGGTTACGGGTAACACTACAATGAATCCTTGGCGCATTGGCGGTAAAAATTTGGATGGTGTGGATCGCCCTTTGTATTCCACAAGTACAATTGCCAATAACATCACAAAGGTTGTTGTTACTAATGGTACAGCTAACCTAACAGTGAATTCCATGACACTGATAGTTTCAGCAAATGCAGATTTTTCCAATCCGACAAGTACCGTTTCTGGTACATGGGCAGCATCTTCAACGACTACGTTTGAAAGACCTGCAGAAGCTGATTGGACGAATATGTATTTCAAGCTCGTTTATAATGTTACTGCTGGATCAAGTAATCAATATGCACAATTTATACAAGCTGATTTTTATATGGAAGAGGGCACTGGCCCTGCTGTTGCCACTCCTACTTTCAACCCTGCCAGCGGCACCGAGTTTGGTGACGAAGGTCTTTCAGTAGAGATTTCTTGCGCTACTGAAAACACGACCATTTATTACACGCTCGATGGTAGTGAACCCGATGATGAAAGCACGGAATACACGGAGGCTATCAGTTTGACGGAGACCACCACCATTAAGGCCATCGCTTTTGACAGCGACGACAACACTAGCGCTGTGGCCACCGCCACTTACACCTATGTTGACCCGAATCAGCCTGGTACCCAAGCTAATCCATACACAGTCGCCCAAGCTCGCGCCGCTATCGATGCCGGAACAGGCACTCAAGGCGTGTATGCCACGGGTATTGTTTCTTCTATCCCGACGGCATGGAATTCCCAATACAGCAACATCACTTTCAACTTTGTTGACAATGCCGGCGATACGGAATTCTTACAAGCTTATCGTTGCAAGAGTTCTTCTACTGCTAATGCTTCCGAAGTACAGGTTGGCGATGTGGTTGTTGTCTATGGAAATTTGAAAAACTATAACGGAACATACGAGTTTGATGCAAATTGCCAACTCGTTTCTCTGACGCATCCTTCAATTTTGGCTCCTGCCTTCAGCATTGCCGCTGGCGGCTATGCCGAAGCCCAAAGCGTGGAACTTTCATGCGAGACCCCCAATGCTGTGATTTACTACACGCTTGATGGCAGCGATCCCACCAGCGCTAGTGCGCAATACAATGGTGCTATCAGCGTTACGGAAACCACTACCATTAAAGCCATCGCTTATGTTGGCGCTGGTAACAGCCCTGTGGCAGAAGCCACCTACTACATCCTTTCAAGCGACAATGTATACACGGTGACTGAGGCTTTGGCATTCACCAGTTATCCGCAAAACAACATTTTCGTTAGCGGTATTGTTTCTACTGCCCCGGAAAATTTAATCAGTGGTGCACAATTAACTTATTACATCTCCGTTGATGGCGAGGCCGCTAATGAACTTGAGGTTTACAAGGGAAGAGGTTTGAATAACGCTGATTTCACTTCTGATGACGATATCCAAGTGGGTGACATTGTTACTATCTTCGGCAATGTACAGGAATACCAAGGTACCATCGAATTTGCTTCTGGCAACTACCTCGTCAGCTTCGAGCGTCCTGTTGTGCCTATCATTAATGCTGAAAACATCACTTTGTCCTATGATGCCACCTCGGGCGAGATTGCTTACACCATCGACAATCCTGTGGAAGGAACGGTCCTTTACGCTACCACCACTGCCGATTGGATTAGCAGTATCACTGTCGGCGAAAGCTCAGTTACCTTTGATGTCACCGAAAATGAAGGTGAGGAAGATCGCACGGCTACTATCACGCTGACCTACGCTGGTGCCGAAGATAAGACTGTCACCGTGACCCAAGGCCACTTTGTACTTGACTACGCTGTTCTGCCCTTCATTTGGGAAGGCGGTTCAAGTGAAGCCTTTGCGGAATTGGATGGTGTAACCATGTATGGTAACGGTTCAGACTACGCTGATAGTCATGCCCCTTACCTTATTAAATTCGATGGTACAGGCGATTATATCCAAGTGCACACCGACAGCCAACCAGGCATCGTCACCGTTGGAGTGAAGATGATAGGTGGTGGAAACGAGTCCACCATTACCGTTCAAGGTTCAACGGATGGTGAAACGTTTGATGAAGGCGAAGCACTCACCATCAGCGGCGCTCAAAATGCCATTGTTAACCTTACTTCTACTCGTACTTTTGGCGAAGACGTCAGATACGTCAGACTGTACTTTACCAAGGGTAGCAATGTCGGTGTTGGTCCCATCACCATTGCTAAGCCGGTCACCGACCCCGTAATCACTGTCAGCCCCGCCATTGTCGATGCTGCTGCTGAAGGCGGCAATGGCACTCTTGCGGTGACCTACCAAAACATCACCGACATTACAGCAAATGTGTTTTTCTGCGATGCAGAAGGCGCAGCTACCACTTACACTTGGATTACGGCTGAAGTTAACGACGATAATGATGTTGAATACACAATCAACGCCAACGACGGTGAAGCTCGCACGGCTTACCTCAAGGTGAATGTAGGAGAAACCTATTCTAACCTCGTCACCATCAACCAAGCTGCTCCTGTGGTTCCTCCCACGGGTGATGAATACGTCCTTTATACTGGCGAACTTGTTGAAGGCGACTATGTGATTTGTTATCACAATACTACTTGGACTGCTGCTATGAAGAACACGGTTGTTAATGACAGACTTTCATACGAGGAAGTCACTCCTGATAATGGTGTTGTCATTACCGATGATGCTACCATCGTATGGCATATTGCCCAAAGCGGTGATTACTGGACCATCTATAGCGCTGATGCCAATAAATACGCCGCTGGTACTGGTGTAAAGAACAAAGCTCAAATGCTTGCAGATGGAACGGATGACTTTGCCATGTGGACTGTCACTGAGATGTACGAATTTGAAAACAAAGGCAACGCTGCAGCTGAGGTCAATGCTCTTCTTAGAAACAATGTCAATTATGGCTTCGCTTGTTATTCTTCATCCATTGGTGGAGCCTTGTCTTTGTATAAGAAAGTTGATACGCAGACTCTTCCCCAGACGTTAAATCTTGTTGCGGGCCAGAACTATGTATCTGTGAACGTGGAGGTTACGCTTGATGAGT
>CAMYXV010000037.1 GCA_947303055.1 uncultured Bacteroidales bacterium | reverse complement strand
ATTTCGTGTTGTTGATGAATTCATAGAGGGAGGTCTGCAGGTTCTGGTAGATGGTCTTGTCGCTACCTTGCACCTTGTTGGAACTGACGCGTACGTCGCATTGTAGCTCCTGCGCCTGCAATGCATTGAAGCTCAGCAGGCAGCCGAGGGCTATGAGTAGTATGGCAAAGACTCTTTTCATGGCTTCTCCCTTTATGGTGTTCGCAAATCAGAAGGCTTCCTGGTTCTCCTTGGCGGGATTGCGGAAGTAGATCTGGTCGTGAAGGAATTCGTGGATGGCAATCAGCGTGGGTTTGGGCAGACGCTCGTAGAACTTGGCAATCTCGATCTGTTCCTTGTTCTCAAACACTTCCTCCAAGCTGTCGTTGGTGGCGGCAGCAAACGACTCAATCTTCTCGTTGAGCTCGGCCTTCATCTCAGAGGCGATTTGGTTGGCTCTGATTGAAAGGATGGCAACGGTCTCGTAAATGTTGCCTGTGCCTTTGTAGAATTGGTCTTTCTGACGGGTGACCACCGTCGTTTCGGTTTTAATCTTCTTGAAATCCATAGTTATTTGATGTTTTCTAATTTCTTTCTTGCTTTGGCGGCAATGCCGTTCACGTCTTGCAGGTACTTGCTCTGAGGATAGAGGTAAGCCAAGGTGTTGCACTGCTCGACGCATGATTCGTAACGCTCACGTTGCTTTTCCGCGATGCTGTTCTCGGCATAGTCGTAATAGGTTTTGGCCATGTCGTAGAGGATTTCCTCGCGGTGTGTCGTGTTGGGATATTTCTTCAGCATGTTCTCAAACGAGGTAATGGCCGCGCTGTAGTTTTCCATGCGGTAGAAAAGTCGGCAAACGTTATAGTCCTTCTCCTCCAACTTGTTGTTGAGGTCGGTCAGCAACTCTTGGGCGCGGAACAGGCTGTCACTATTGGGATAACGCTCGATGAAAGCATTGAGCTGTTTGATGGCGCTATGGGTGTTGGTCTGGTCCAGTCCCGATTCGGGCGAGAGCATGTAACTGCAATAAGCACTCATATAAGAGGCCGTCTCGGCGTCTTTTGAGAAGGGATAGGTCTGGGTGAATTTGTTGAAATAATAGCCCGCTATTTCATAGTCCTTTTGCTTGTAATAGCACAAAGCAGTCTTGTATGTGATGGATTCGCCTCTTGGCGTGTTGCGGAATGAGGCTTGCAGCAGGTCAAACAGCTGGAGCGCGTGATTGTAGTCGCCACGCTCGAAATAGTCCACTGCGACCTCGTACTTCATCTCGTTGTCGGTGCTTTTCACCAAATGGTTGAAGTCATCGCACGAAGTGAAGGCCATGAGACCCAAAACTGCTAATATCAAAAGTCTGTTTTTCATCGGGCTGCAAAATTACTCATTTTTGCGTTATTAACGAGAGGATTTCATTATTATTTTTCGATGACGAGTTTTTCAACATGGCTACCGTTTTCATCGCAGAGATGCAGCAAGTAGATTCCTTGCAGCAGGCCATGGGTATCAACTTGTGCTTTACCGTCGACCTTGCCCGAAAGCACTTGCTGGCCAAGACTGTTGTAAAGTGCGTAGTTTGCAACACGATTGACCTCGAGGGTAAAGCTGCTTTTGCAAGGGTTAGGATAGACTATTGCGGTCTCCATGGCCTCTTCATTTATCGCCGTTCCGCCGATACAGGTCACCGTAGCCACCCAGCCAAAAAAGTTGATGTACATGTCGGAACTGAAGGTGAAAGTCAAGGCGCCCAAGGGATTGGTGGCAGTGATGCTGTCAGGGAACTCTGAACCTGAAAAAGTGCCGATGAGCGGGCAGTTGATGCTGGCACCGTCATAGACGGAAAGCACGTCAGCGTTGGGTTGGGTTTTGAATTTGAGGAAGGTGACGTTGATATATTTGTCATTTCCTTCGGGGCGTATGGTCAGTTTGTAGTTTTCGTTACCCGCATAATGCCCGCAGTCACCACCTGAGGGGAGGAATAGTCCTCTACAGTCGGGAAGGGTCATGTCACCATTTTGAATGGGGATGGGATGATACACATCGATGAACTCGCTTTTGGTGGTGGTATGGGTCTGTCCGTTGGTATCTGTGACGGTGAGCTTTACATCGAACAATCCTGGCGTTTCATAAACCACGAATGGATTGCGCTCGGTGGAGGTGGCAGGGGTGCCACCTTCAAACTGCCATTCCCAGCTGACGATGCGCAAGCCTTTGCTCAAGTCGTTGAACCTGACAGGCAAACCGACCGAGACCAATTCCCTCTCAGCGGTGAAATCAGCAAGCAAAGGAGTGCTGGGAATAGGCGTCAGTTGCACGTCTTGCATCACGGCCTCGTTGTCGTTAACGGAAATGGTAAATGTCTGAGGCTCATATCCGTAAGAAGAAAAGGTGACATCGTAGGTGCCGCCTTTGATGGGACGGTGATAGTCGCCCGCAGGCAAATGCGAACTGACTTCCGAGCCGTGATGGTCGTGTCCCAAGATGCTGACCGTGGCCTCAATGGGCTCGCCAGTTTCGGCATCGGTTATGGTGCCATGTATACCATTGAGACACTGCTCCATATATCTCAACAAACTGTTGTGGTTGAAGTCCCAGTACATGGGTATCTGCGTAGCGTTGGGCGTGTAGACGCGAGAAAGCTCAATGGTGACCTCACGGCATTGCTGGTAGTAGTTCATGTGGTCTTGGCGGCCTCCGCTAATCATGTACCAGTTGCAACCGCGCACGATGCCGTCGTTGAAGTAGGTCATGTAGGTCGAGTCGGTGTCATGGCAGGCTTCATGGACGAAGTCGGCATATTCGCGGCTGACCATCTCCCACCAAGCGTCGTCTGCGGATAGTTGGGTGAGGTTGTCCCAAGGGTAGTTCACCACCTCAGAGCCCGTATGGAAATTGGCAGCCATAGTGAACTTGTAGTCTTGCGCGAGGTTCATAAGCCATCGGGTCTCATCTTGATAACACCAGTCGCCATCAGGGTGCGGACCGGCCACAAAGTCGGGATAATGGCGGTTGAGTTCCACATCATTGGCGTTGTTGCGACGGGCGCCGTAAACGGTACTATTGCCGCTGTAGTAGGTACCGTCGGGATTGGTGTTGGGACAGATGAAGATGTCCAAGTTGTTGACCAAGTTCAAGATGCGGTCGTCATTGCTGGAGCAGAGCTCGTCAATAAGGTGGAGCATCAGCATATAACCTGTGGTCTCATCGCCGTGCATGGTGGAGGTGTAGAGGAAACGCGGCTTGCCCTCGGGATGCCCATCGTTGATGCGGCAAAACATGAGTTTGCGGCCACTGTCCAATGTGCCAAGTTCGAAATAGGTGCAGCGCTCAGGATGTTCGGTGGCAAATTGTTGCATCATGCTTTCGTAGGCTTCATAGGTCGGGTAGGCGTCCCAATCGTAAGCCTCACGATGACTGCCGTCCCACATGATATGTGTTTCGAACATCGAAGGTGGGGTTTGCAACTTGGGCTGATAACCTTTTGAAAGCAAAATGTCGTACTCGTTTTGATTGGCGTAGCATTCAACGGTTTTACCGTCAGTGTTGGCTACGGAACAAATATCGCTGATTGACTGGATTTCAGTGGATTGCTGAACGGTAAGCGTGAAGAAATACTCCCCACGGCTCCGCATGAGTTGTTCCAACTCCTTTTGGCTATTTTGAGCCAAGAGATTGCCGCAAACAGTAACGACAAGGATGACCAAATAATGCCGCAAGTGCCTCATTTTTAAACTTATTCGATAATGAGTTTCTCAATCATGCTTCCGCTTTCACAATCGAGGCGAAGGAAATAAATGCCTTGAGGCAGTCCTTGAGCATTGACCAGAGTATTGTCGTTGCCTACGCCCGAAAGGATAACTTGTCCTAAACCATTGAAGAGTTGGTAGTTGAATTCGCCTGTGACATTGATGGTAAAGATACCATTGTTGGGGTTAGGATAGATGTGTGATGCAAAGTCGTTTTCATGTACCGACACGGGGCTGACTTGAATGGTGATATCATCGGACGCCGTGTTACCTTCGCTGTCGGTGACGGTGACTTTGTAGGTCGATTCAGGTGTACCCATGGGACGCACGATAGGATTGGCACTCGTGGGGTCGTCAATGGTGCCTTCGTTGATGGCATCGGCAGGCTCCCAAAGGTAGGTGTAGACACCTGTGCCACCTGTGGCGACAACATTCAATTGGCAAGGCTCGCCTTCCTCGACGGCTTCGGGGTCTGCGGAGATTTCCAATTCAATCGGGGCGTAGGTGCCGACGCAATGCACGGTAGCTTTCCAGCCGGGTTCATTGACGCCATAGTCTGAAGAGAATCGGAAGGTCAAAGCACCTTCGTCGTTGGTGGCGGTCACTGTGCCAGGGCCGTTGTTGCCTGTGAAGGTACCCAGTGATGGTGCCGATGTGGAAGTGCCATCATAGATGTAAAGGAAGTCATAATTGCTTTCTAAGGTGAATTCCTCAAAAATGGCTTCCAAAATGCCTCCAGTGGTAGCGGGCATGAAGGTCATGGTGTATTCTTTTCTGTCGTGGTAGTTGCCATTCGGGCCGCCGTCATCATAAAACAGGGCATTGCAGGTGGTGATGGTGCCGTTTTGCATGTTGTACATCTCGCTCACGTGAATGAAGTTGTGTTTAGTGATGGTCTCGGTCTGGCTGTCAGCATTGGTGACGGTCAGGGTGACGTCGTAATGCCCGATGGCATTGTAAGTGATGCCTGTAGGATTCTGCACATTGGAGGTAGCAGGTTCGCCGCCTTCAAAAGTCCATTCCCAGCTGACGAGGTTGGCGCCCCAGGTGTTGTCGCTGAAGTTGACACTGCCACCGAGGGCGACATCGGTCATATTGGCGTTGAAGTCGGGGATGAGACCTTCACCTGCTTCGAGTTGAACATCTTGGATGATTGTCTCGTAATCATCCACCGTGATGGTGAAGGTCTGAGGATAATATCCATTGCAGGCGTAGGTCACATCGTATGTGCCGCCTTTGATGGGACGATGGTAGTCGCCCGCGGGCAGATGGCTTTCCACGACGGAGAACGAGTCGTCATGGTTGGTGATGGTGACGGTGGCGTTGAGTGGCTGGCCGTTGGCCGCATCGGTTACAGTGCCATGTATGCCGTAAATGCATTGGGTCATGTAAGCGAAAATCGAGTTCTTATTGATGTTCCAAAAGTTGGGAAGCTGGCTGGGATTCGGAAGCTTCGTGTTCGAGCATTCGATGGTCAGTTCGCGGCACTGGGCATAGCCGTTCATATAATCCTGACGACCTCCGCCAATCATGTACCATTGGGCACCATTGATGATACCGTTGTTGTATTGGTTCATGTAGTTGGGACTCACCTCATGGGTGAGGTCGGCATATTCGTGGCTGATGAGTTGGTACCAAGCATCGTCAGCATGGAGCGTATAGGTATTGTCCCAAGGATAGTTCATCACCTCGGCACCGCCATGATAGTTGGCGCCCATCACGAAAGCGTTCTCTTCGGCAAATTGCATGAACCATTGGGTTTCGGTTTGGTATTCATAGCCATCGGGATGGGGACCACCATGGGGATCGGCATAGTTGCGGTTCATGTCGACGCCATTGGCATTCTCGCGGGTGGCACCGTTCACTGTATTGTTGCCGCCATGATAGGTACCATCGGGATTAGTGTTCGGTCCGATATATAAGTCGATGTTGTCCATGATGGTCTGTACTTCAGGCTCATCGGGATTCTCAAGCAAGTAGTCGATGAGACGGAGCATCATAATCCAGCCAGTGGTCTCGTCACCATGGATGGTGCTGGTGTAGAGGAACTTCGGTTTGCCCTCGCTGCTGCCATTTTTGAGGTGGGCAATCAATATCTTACGGTTCGAAGGGAGGGTGCCGAGTTCGATAATTTCGCAGTTCTCGGGATGGTCAATGGCAAATTGGAACATCATGTCTTCGTAGGCCTCATAGGTCGGGTAACTATCCCAATCATACGCAGCGCGGTTGCTGCCGTCCCACATGGCTACTTCTTCCACCAGTGAAGGCGGTGTTTGAAGCGTAACCTCATATCCGAGTTGCTGGAAACGGGCAAATTCCTTGTTGTTAGCATAGGCAGTCACCAAAGAGCCGTCCACGCGGTCAACCGAAATAGTGTGGGCGATGACATTCAGGTCATCGTTGCCGTTCAGATTAAAAGTAAAATAGTACTCATTGCGTTGCTGCATGAGTTGGTTCAGCTCTTGTTGGTTCTTTTGAGCAAAAATGTTGCCGCAAACGATGACGGCAAGCGAAAGGATAAAATAGCGTAAAACCTTCATTGTATTGATAATTATTTGTTTTTCAATTGTTTCCATTCTTCAATAATGTCAGCTTCCACCTTCTCATTAGCCTTAACCAAAGGCAGACGCAACACGTTTTGGCATAGCCCCATGTGGCTCATCAGGCACTTGATACCCGCCGGATTGCCATCGGCGAAGATGAGTTGGTTCATACGCATCATGGCATAATGCAAACGCAGTGCTTCGTCTGTTTGACCATCACTTATGGCTTTCATCATGCGGCTGAAAGGATTCGTGTAGGCATTGGCAGCCACCGAAATCACGCCCTGCGCGCCAAGTGCCATCAGCGGTTGGGTGATGCCGTCGTCGCCTGAAAGCACATCGAAGTCGGCAGGTTTGTCGCGCAAAATCTCCATGATTTGCTGCAAGTTGCCCGAAGCCTCCTTCACGGCGATGATGTTGGGATGCTTGGCCAATTCAACACAAGTTGCGGCCTGCAAGTTGACGCCCACGCGACCTGGCACATTGTACACTATTACAGGTACGGGACTGGCATCGGCGATGGCCTCGAAATGGGCCTTCATGCCGCGTTGGTTGGGCTTGTTATAATAAGGTACAACGCTCAAAATGCCTTGAATACCCGTGAAGTCTTGTGCTTTGATGGCCTCGATGACGGCTTGCGTGTTGTTGCCGCCCATGCCGAGCATGATGGGCAAACGATCCTTATTGGCCTTTAATATTGTGCTGATAACCAATCTCTTCTCTTCAGCCGTGAGGGTAGGAGCCTCTGAAGTGGTACCCAAAACGACTAAGAAATCGGCACCATTATCGATGACATGGTTGACGATTCTCGTCAAAGCTTCAACATCAACAGAAAAGTCTGCTTTGAATGGAGTAATGAGGGCAATGCCCGTGCCTTTAAATATGTTGTTTTTCATTGTTTTATATTGAACTTTGGGTCCCTAAGCCTTGAGCTTGTCGAAAGGTCGAAGGGCCCGAATTATTGATTACTGTTGTGGTCCTGACAAAGCCTTCAAATAGTTATGCAGGACATGGATGTTCGAAACAGGGTCGGTAGCGCGCGGATTCTCGATGATTAAATCGTAGATGTCTTGGTTCTTGCTCTTATGGAAACAGATTCTGAAATCCGCCTTCGGTAGGGTGCAAAGGTAGTCGCTGATTTCGGCGTTTTTTGCCGCCATGTTGATAAGAATAGCGCTGAATGGCAATTTCCTGATGAACTCGTGCTTGTCGGGTTTAAGCACATTCATGAAGCCAAAGTCCTTGGGCGTAATCTCGGTGTAGAGGTCGCTTTGCAGGATGGTATCCGACATCTGGTTGCAGAGGATGATGACTCCGCAACGACCGGCACCGAACAGACTTTTGGCACTGCTCTCGATGTTCTTGACGATGCTTTTGTCGCCTTCGTCAAGGATAATCAAAATGGAGTTAAGTCGCTGTAGATTAGGCATCTTTGCCGTAGGTTTCTCAGCGAGGTATTGCTCCAAGGCGCGTTTTAAAGCCCTATTTCTGAGGTAGGATGAAAAATTCATGCGGCAAATGTAGGCAAATTCCATGAAATAGCATGTTTTTTTGTTTAAAAATCGCTACTTTTGCACTTGAATTTTCACGAGCTGTTTGGTAGGTGAAATTTATGGATAAGAGTATGATTGTCACTGTATTAGGTAGCGGAACGTCACAAGGTGTACCCGTCATTGGCTGCACTTGTCCCGTGTGTCAATCCAGGGATCCACGCGACAAACGCCTTCGCACTTCCATTTTGATTCAGACGGAGCAGGTGACGGTGGCTGTGGATGCTGGCCCTGACTTCCGTCAACAGATGCTACGCGAGAACGTCACCAAACTCGATGCTGTGCTTATCACTCACGAGCATAAGGATCATATCGGTGGACTTGACGACTTGCGTCCCTTCATTTTCAAGCAGCAAAAGCCTATGACACTTTTCGTTGATGATACGGCATTGCCCGAAATCAAACGTGAGTATTCCTACGCTTTTGATGAGCATCCTTATCCTGGTGCTCCAACCTACGACATCCGTCGCCTTGATGAAACACCTTTCGACTTTGGCGATTTGCATTTCATCCCCATAAAATTGAAGCATTACACCTTGACCTGCTATGCTTTCCGCATTGGGAATTTTGCCTACGTCACCGACCTGAGCGAGATTTCCGAAGAAGCGATTGAAAAACTGCAAGGCGTTGAATACTTGATTATTGAGGCCTTGCAAAAGAAGAAACACTACTCGCACCTCACCTTGGATGAAGCGATAGAGATTTCCAGAAGAGTGGGGGCAAAGAAAACCTGGTTCACACATTGCAGCCACAGCATGGGTCTCGCCGCCGAAGTCAACCGAGAACTCCCCGACGGCATGATGCTTGCCTATGACGGCTTGAAAATCAAGATAACTGAAAACTGAACAACTGAATAACTGAACAACTGATATGAAAGCAACCTATTCCCAAAGATTAATCAAACTCGCCGACTTGAACCACCACCAGACCTTTTTCGCAGGCCGTTGCTCGGAGTGGTTCTTGGAGAGCTCCTATTTCGCTGTGGCGCAATATGTTGACACAAAGGATACCGTCCTGTTGGTGCTCCATGGCATCGACTTCAAGTTCCCGATTTTCGCTGGTGACATCGTCACTTTCGAGAGCAAGGTCATCTCGGTAGGTCGTAGCACCTTGACTGTGTATACAAAAATGTACCGCAGCTGCGAACCCGAGAAAGTCGCCGCCGACGGCTTTGCCACCTTCTCCTACTTGGACGAAAACCATCATTCCCGTCCACACGGCATCACGCTTGAGCCTGAAACAGAGGAAGAACGCTTTTTGCAAAAACAGGCTTTGGAAGTGATGGAGGACTCGAAGAAACGGGCTAAGGCGATGAACCAGAGGCATTAAACCTCTAGTTCCTTCGGATAGCAAATAAAATGCTTCACCACGGGCTGTGAAAGCACCGAAATGTTCAGTTGGTCGGAAGCCTCGCTGATGTCCTTCAAGGTGCCGTCCTTGTATAAGATGTTGATAGCTGGTTTCTTGGGATGATAGGCGTGGTTTGACGAAACGCCCTGCAACAGCATGAAATCCGCATCCTCAAGTGACCAACCATACAATTTGGCAATCTTCTTGCGAATGTCCTCGATATAGTTCGGGTCAAACTCAGAATCACGCATTTCAATTCTGAACAAATGCCTGTCCGTCAGCCTTCTGCAAAGTTCTGAAAGCACACGGTCTGGGTCATTGCGCCAGGCCTTCACAGCGGTCATCACATCGTAATCATCGAGTTGGCAGAACTGGTCGAGGACGAAATCGCGGTCATGGCTGCCTTCGAATGCGTTTTGGTTTTTCAGGAAGAATGACAGGGCAGGGGTGGCAAACAAATCGCGTTCTTGACTGAGCATTTTGGCGCGTTTCAACACTTTCATCAGCGTGTATTCCGCGCTCAACACGGCCTTGTGCATATACACCTGCCAATACATGATGCGCCTCGCGACTAAGAAACTCTCCACGGAATAGATGCCTTTGGCCTCGATAGCCAGTTCATTACCAACCACTTCCATCATCTCCAACAGTCGCTCTGCATTCACACTGCCTTCAGCCACGCCAGTGAAGAAACTGTCGCGTTTCAGATAGTCAATGCGGTCGACATCCAACTGGCTAGAAATCAGTTTGCTGAGGAAGCCTTTCGGGTATTGGCCTGTGAAGATTTCAATGGCTTTGTCCAAGCGTCCTTTGTGGATTTCGTTGAATTTTTGCATCACCATCAGCGAGAGTTCCTCGTGCGAAACACCCTGTACGATGCTGTTCTCTAAGGTATGCGAAAAAGGCCCGTGACCACTGTCGTGGAGCAAAATGGCCAATGAAGCAGCCTCGAGTTCCTCGTCTGTAATCTCATAGCCCTTGCCGCGCAACAACTGTATGGCGCGACGCATAAGGTGCATGGCTCCAAGGCTATGGGCAAAGCGCGTGTGGTTGGCTCCTGGATACACCAGATTAGTCATGCTGACCTGCTTGATGCGTCTAAGCCTTTGGAAATAAGGGTGTTCGATGATGTCAAAATGCAACTCGTCAGGGATGCTGACGAAGCCATAAATTGGGTCGTTGAAGATTTTCTTTTTGTTGGATACGCTTGCCATGTGCTGCTAAATTTGCCGCAAAGGTAATGCTTTTTTCATTTAGTCAGCTTTCGGAAAGTATGAGATTACCCGACCTCCAATAGATTCCATCTATCGCACATGCCTTCGTCGGAATGACATTGGAGGTCTGGTAATCTCGTAGGTGCAATTAGGCTTCAGAAAGCATGTCATTCCTGCTAGGGATTGTGGGACAGCTGGAATCTATGCTTTCTGAAGCCGTCCCCAAAAAATTCGTCCCTTTAAAACAAAAAACGTATTTTCGCGTTTCATATCCATAAACACTTAAACTATGGACAAAACGACAATCCTTTGGGCCGACGACGAGATAGATCTTCTGAAGCCCCATATTATGTTTCTGGAACAGAAAGGCTATGAAGTAGTTACGGCCAACAATGGCTCCGACGCCATCGACCTCGTGCGCCAACGCCATTTCGACATTGTTTTTTTAGATGAGCAGATGCCAGGCATCTCGGGCATCGAGGCCTTGGAAGTCATCAAACGCGAATACCCCAACCTGCCTGTGGTGATGATTACCAAGAGCGAAGAGGAACGTATCATGGAGGACGCAATAGGCTCTAATATAGCGGATTACCTTATCAAACCCGTCAATCCAAACCAGATTTTGCTATCATTGAAACGCAACCTTGAGAAAAAGAAACTCCGCGACGAGAAATCCTCGATGAGCTACCAACAAGAGTTCCGCCAAATCAGCATGGACCTCAATAACAACCTGAACTACGATGAGTGGGTTGAGCTGTATAAGAAACTGGTACGCTGGGAGTTGGAACTTCAAAACTCCACCGACGAGGGCATCAAGAGCGTACTCGCCGACCAGAAACAGGAAGCCAACACGCAATTTACACGCTATATCGAGCGGAACTATGTTGATTGGATTCAAGGCAAATCCGAGAAGCCTGTGATGTCGCATACCGTGGTGCGTGACAAGGTAATTCCTCGCCTCGATGGTAGCGACAAGCCACTTTTCCTCATCGTCATCGACAACTTGCGCTACGACCAGTGGAAGGCCATCCAACCGCTGATTGAAACCTATTTCCGCGTGGAGGCTGATGATGTGTATTACAGCATCCTGCCTACTACTACACAATATGCCCGCAATTCCCTCTTTGCAGGGTTGATGCCTTTGGAAATCCGTCGCCGCTATCCGAAATGGTGGGTCGACGAGGAAGACGAAGGCACCAAGAACCAGTTTGAGGGTGAACTGCTGGGCGAACAGCTGAAACGCTTTGGTAAGAGCATCAAGTATTCATATAATAAGGTGTTGAACCTGCAGGCGGGCAAAAAACTCTTCGAGCAGATGGCCAACCTGATGCCTAACAAGCTGAATGTCATCGTTTACAACTTCGTGGACATGCTTTCCCACGCCCGCACCGAGATGGAAATCATCCGCGAACTGGCCGACGATGAGGAAGCCTACCGCTCGCTGATGTACTCGTGGTTCGAACATTCCAGCCTCTTCGACATGATGCGCTTCATCGCCGAGAAGGGCTGCGACATGATTATCACCACCGACCACGGCTCCACCTATGTGGAAAAGCCCGTCCGTATCTTGGGCGACCGTGAAGTGAACACCAACCTGCGCTATAAGTACGGTAAAAACCTGAAATACAACCCGAAGGAAGTCTTTGAGGTGAAAGACCCCGAGAAGATTTTCTTGCCCAAGGTGAACTTGAGTACCACCTACGTCTTCGCTGGCGAGAGCGACTTCTTCGCCTACCCGAACAACTACAACTATTACGTCAGCTACTACCGCAACACCTTCCAGCACGGCGGCATCTCGATGAGCGAAATGCTGATCCCGGTGACGCATTTATCGGCGAAGTAATAGTTTTGAAGTAGTTTACATAATTGCGAGCGGAGCGAAGCAATAAACTTCTCTGTGCGTAGCACCCGCGTCGCTTTGCGCTTCACCCTCTGAGAAGGGGTGCCCGAAGGGCGGGGGAGTCAAAGACACGCTTTCCCCAAAAGAAACAATTATGTTCTGAACGCGTGTTCTTTGACTCCCCCCTGCCCCCCTCTCAGAGGGGGACCTATCAAACCTCGAAGAGGTGATAAAACAATCTGCTTGCCATTCCTGTATGGAATTATTATTGTTGTAAAAGTATTATCTTTGCAGCCTAAATTGTTTGCAATGAATGATAAGCAATTCATAATAAACGGCGTGGAGCAACTCTCCGAGGTCTCCGAGTATCTGATTTCCATGCGAGGCGAGGCCGACATCATCGCGTTCTACGGTTCCATGGGTGCGGGCAAGACGACCCTAATCAAGAACCTCTGCCACAGAATGGGCGTCACCGACGAGGTGAACAGCCCGACTTTTGCCATCGTGAATGAATATGTCACCGAGGAAGGCGAATCGGTATATCATTTTGATTTCTACCGCATTAAGAAATTGGAGGAGGCCTACGACATTGGCTACGAAAACTATTTCTATAGCGGCAACCTTTGTCTTATCGAGTGGCCTGAAATGATTGAACCGTTGCTGCCCGAAAAGTACATTCGCGTGGAGATTCAGCACGGTGAAACCAACGACGAAAGAATAATCCATTGTCAAGTGATAGATTGATAGTGTTGTCAAGAAGATGCAGAAACGACTAAACCGCCCCTTAACCGTCATTCCGGACTTGATCCGGAATCCCCTATGCACGAAGGACACCTTTCAGCAAAGGGGATGGCGGATCCTTGTCCGCCATGACGGTAAAGCGTAATATGTGACCCGAAATGAACGATAAACTGAGTTCAATACTAGGTGAAGCTTCCCAAGTCTTTATCCTCACCGATGAAAACGTGGCCCCATTTTGGTTGCCCGAAGTGGCCCATTGGCTGCATTGCGATTCGGCAATCGACATCGTCATAAAACCAGGTGAGCAGCACAAAAACTTGCAAACTGTCCAGCGCATTTGGAAAACTTTTATGAAACATCATGCCGACCGTAACGCATTATTAATCAATCTCGGTGGTGGTGTCATTACAGACATGGGTGGTTTTGCGGCCTCCACCTACAAGCGCGGCATCAAGTTCATCAATGTGCCAACCACGCTGCTTGCCATGGTGGATGCAGCAATAGGAGGGAAGACAGGCATCGATTTTGGTGGTGCCAAAAACCAAATCGGCACCTTCGCCGATGCAGAAGAAGTGTTGATTGATCCTGTGTTTTTATCCACCTTACCGAGGAGGGAGATTCTTTCCGGCTTGGCTGAGATGTTGAAATACGGCTTTATTGCCGATGCCAAGTTGCTGGAAATCAATTTGGAGAATTATCAATACTACATACCTCTTGCTGGCGAAATAAAACGCGAAATTGTGGCGCAAGACCCTTATGAGGCTGGCTTAAGGAAAATTTTGAACTTTGGTCACACCATCGGCCATGCCATCGAAAGCCATTGTTTGACAACGGATTATCCTTTGCTTCATGGTGAAGCTGTGGCTTTGGGCATGGCTGCGGCTTTGTGGCTCTCGGTAAAGTTGTGCGGTTTGGATGAAAAAGTGTTGCATGACTTTGAAAAACAGTTACCGATGTTGCTTTCTGAGGCTGAAATCTTGCTTTCTGAAGCCAATATTGAGCCCATTCTGGGGTATCTCGTTCACGATAAGAAGAATAAAGGTGATAAGACGCAGTTTGTTTTGCTTGAATCTCTCGGGAAGCCAATCTGGGGGGTGGAAATTCCTGAGGATACTCTGAGAGTGTCCTTGGAGTACACTATTATTAATAAGGTGTCGAAAAGATGAAACTGCACTGCGACATCACGCTGCCTGCCAGCAAAAGCGAAAGCAATCGCGTTCTGATGATTGCTGCATACGGAGCTTTTACGCCTGATGTCCAAAATCTTTCGGAGTCGAATGATACATTGATCTTAAAAGAAGTGTTGCGTGGCTTACCTCCTATGTCATTTTTGCCTAGGGATGTGGGGGAGCGAGAATCTATAGGAGGTAATCCTCAGATTATTGACATCGCCGACTCCGGCACAGCAGCGCGTTTCCTGACTACCTATTTAGCCTGTCACGAAGGCCATTGGCTGTTGACGGGAACGAAACGAATGTGTCAGCGACCTATGGCATCTCTGATGGATGCTTTGCTAAGTTTGGGTGCTGACATCAAATATGTTGAAAAAGAAGGGTTCCTTCCGCTGCAAATCAACGGTAAACCTCTTGAAGGCGGCAAAGTGTCCATCGACATGACCCAAAGCAGCCAATTTGCCTCGTCTTTGTTGCTGGCCGCTCCAATGTGGTCCCAAGGCCTCGAAATGGAAATGCTCGGTGACCTCAGCTCCTTGCCTTATCTCGACATGACCTTAGTAATGATGCAGCATTTTTCCGCTCGGGTCGAACGTGTTGGAAGAACCATCATCGTTAAACCAACACCTTATCAGAGCCGACCTTTTGCCATTGAACCTGATTGGAGCGCAGCCTCCTATTGGTACGAGATGGCAGCGTTCAGCGAGGAATGCGAAATAAAGCTAAGGTCCCTGAAGGTCCCTGAGCTTGTCGAAGGGCCGAAGGGCCAACATTACCTACAAGGCGATACGGTCATTGCCGAATGGATGCAACAGTTAGGCGTCGGAACCTTCGTTGACGGGGATGATGTTGTATTAAGAAAAATCCCATTTGAAAAACGGCCGTTGAGCTTCGATTTCTCTCAACATCCTGACCTTTATCCCACAGTTGCCGCCATATGCGCCGGATTAAATGTTAAAGCTACTTTTAAGGGCCTCGACAACCTCGCTCTTAAAGAGTCGGATAGGGTGGAGGCGATGCAAATGGAACTGGCAAAGTTGGGTAGCTGTCCGATTCACTTTTCAGCCCACAACGACCACCGCATTGTGATGGCGTTGGCGCCACTCTCTATGCTGGTCGGTCCTGCTTCTTTCGACACCCCAGAGGTGGTGAAAAAATCTTATCCAGACTTTTGGCAAGACGCCTCTTTTTTGCCTGTAAAACGGTAAAAAGACCAGTTTTTTAGAATAATTGGTCTTGGTATCAAGAAATTCCGTACTTTTGCACGATTTTTTTGTAAAGAAAGTTATGAAAGTTGAGC
>CAMYXV010000036.1 GCA_947303055.1 uncultured Bacteroidales bacterium | reverse complement strand
CAAAAGCGTCATCATCAAAGAAAATACTTTCTTTTTCATAATGAATTGATTTGGTGAATAAATAAGTGAATTAATAAGTTTTGTTTCATATAAACACGAATAGCCCCAATGCGAAAAGGCATGGCGGCATCATTTTTCCTAAGCATAATGCAAGCATTCGAATGCATAGTAAACGCGTTGTGTTGTTGTCTAGACATCAATAAGACTAACAACTCGGATTTTACCCTTAGCGGACACTCGAAAAAATTTGATTTTTTTTGAATTAAAGCTATATTTTACTGTTTTTCAGTAAAATAAAAAAATCAAACCATTTGGGTAAAATCGCGAGCCAAACCACCTTGAGACGTTTCCTTATACAGTGAAGGCAGATCCTTCCCTGTTTCCTTCATAGTCTCTACCACCTTGTCGAAAGAGACACGATGACGACCGTCGGAGAAAGAGGAATAGATATTGGAGTCCAAAGCACGAGCAGCAGCATAGGCATTGCGCTCAATGCAGGGAATCTGGACCAAACCACACACAGGATCACAAGTCATACCCAAATGATGTTCCAAAGCCATCTCCGCAGCATATTCTATCTGAGCAGGGCTACCACCAAACAACTGGTTGGCAGCAGCGGCAGCCATGGCACAGGCCACACCCACCTCGCCTTGGCATCCCACTTCGGCACCTGAGATAGAGGCATTGGTACGCACGATGTTGCCTACCAATCCAGCGGTTACCAAGGCACGGACGATGCGAAGCTCGGTGAATTCATAACTTTTGGAGAGATGATAGAGTACTGCCGGCATCACGCCACAGGAGCCACATGTTGGAGCGGTGACGATGCGTCCACCCGAGGCATTCTCTTCCGAAACCGCCAAAGCGTATGAATACACTAAGCCACGGCTTTTCAATGTATGCGTGTAACCCGAAGCCTTGATGTGGTACATGGCAGCCTTGCGGCTTAAGTTGAGCGGTCCAGGCAGCACGCCCTCAGCTTGCAAGCCCCGCTCGACGGCAGCCTTCATCACCTGCCACACCTCCATCATGTAGTCCTCAATCTCCTTTTGGTTTTCGTGTTCATAGACATATTCCCAATAGGTTCTCCCTCTTCGTTCGCACCAGTCAAGGATGTCAGTCATTTTGGTCATTGGATAAAGGTCGGGCTGCTCACTCTTCTTGCCTTCTTCGGCCAAGTTGCCACCACCGATGCTGAACACCTGCCACTCCCCTAACAATTCCTTGGCCTCATTGAAAGCCTTGAAGAACATCCCATTGGGATGGAAAGGCAAGACGACATCAGGCTTCCAGACGATTTCGGTCGGGGCTTGCAGGGTATTGAGGATGGCCCAATCGGTCATGTGACCTTTGCCCGTGGCAGCAAGGCTGCCATAAAGGGTCACTTCAAAACTTGAAGCATCAGGATAACGTTCGTTAAAGATGGAAGCGGCCTTCTGTGGGCCCATGGTGTGGCTGCTTGAGGGGCCAATACCTATTTTATATATGTCTTTTATGGTTTTCATAGTCGATTATTGAAACCCTTTCAGGGCTTGATTCTACTGCAACTTTTTCGGGTGCAAAAGTACGGTTTTACAGCGGTTTCAACAGCGTTTGTGAAAAATATTGAAAAATTTTACGGAAAAATGTTTGACGGATTGAAAAAAGTTGTATTTTTGCAGCCGCAAATCGCAAGATTCAGCGTAGCTAAACGAGGGGCATTAGCTCAGTTGGCTAGAGCGCTTGCATGGCATGCAAGAGGTCATCGGTTCGACTCCGTTATGCTCCACAAACAAAAAAAAGACGCGAATGCGTCTTTTTTTGTTTATTCCCCTCTCAGTTCAAGTAAAGCCCGTTGCAAAATCTCGTCCATCGGGGCATAAATCGGATAAAACCCTTCGTCGTCGAAAAGATTGCGGGCGATGTAGGCCTTCAGCAGAATGTCAGACTGGCGGCGCGCCACCTGCTTTTGCTCTTCCGTTCCTTTGATGCCTTTCTCCTCTGCCAGCTTCACCAAGGCTTCAAACATGGCATCGCTCACGGCAAACGACTGGTCGAAAGCCTTCACGGTCTTGTAGTTTTGCAACTGAGCACGATGTTTGTCAGTGTATTCAAAAGCATACTGATAGAGTAGGCCTTTGTTGACGATACGGTTGAAATAATACTCCGTACTGTCGTCGACAAGCGGCACATAGATGTCGGGCATGATACCACCGCCACCATAAACAGTCTTGCCTTTCGGCGTGGTGAACTTCAACGAGTCAGCGAAATGGATACTATCTGGATGGAATAGCTCGCCATTCTCGTAGCGTTCATACGATTCAAGCAGGTATTTTTCGTGATCTTCGTCGTATGGCTTCTGGATGCACCGTCCCGTAGGCGTGTAGTAACGTGCCACGGTGAGCCGAATGGCCGATTGGTCACTGAGCATAATCTGTTCCTGCACCAATCCCTTGCCAAAAGAGCGTCGTCCGATGATGGTGCCACGGTCGTTGTCTTGCAAGGCTCCAGCCACAATCTCACTTGCGCTGGCAGATTCGCCGTCGATGAGCACTACCACGGGAATGTCTTCCAACTTCCCATGACGTTCAGCTTTCATGTATTGGCGCGGCCGGTTGCGTCCCTCGGTATAAACAATCAGGCTACCCTTAGGCAGAAATTCGTCAGCAATGTCGACAGCTGCCTTTAGGTAACCTCCAGTGTTTCCACGAAGGTCGAAGATAAGCTCCTTCATGCCTTGGGCTTTCAAGTCTCTTATCCCCTTCTTGAATTCGTCAACGGTAGTAGCAGAGAATTTGCTGAGTTTCAAGTAACCCGTTTCTTCATCAAGCATGTAGGCAATGTCGACACTATAGGTTGGGATGGCAGCACGAGTGATGGTATAGTTAAGCAGGCCCTCAACCCCACGGCGCAATATACGTACGCGAACTTTGGTATTCTTGGGACCTTTCAGCTTGCGCATCACATCTTCGTTGGTCAACTTCTTGCTAGCCACCAACGTGTCATCCACATAGATGATTCGGTCGCCGGCAAGGATACCCACCTTTTCGGAAGGACCGCCTTTGATGACGTTGACGATGGCGATTGTGTCCTTTTCCAAACGGAACTGCACTCCGATGCCATCAAAGCTACCCAAAAGCGGGTCGTTTATCTCGTTAAACTCGTCTAAAGACACATAGGCACTATGCGGGTCGAGTTCCTCCATCATGGCGGCGATGGCTTTGTCCTGCAACTTGAGTGCATCCGGCACTTCCACATAGTCGTTGCCGACATACCACATCACCTCGTCGAACTTGCTGCCGCCTTCGACGTTGACCTGAGGTCTATCTACACCTTTATTAATATAAAGACCGATGAGTACGCCTGAGAGAAGAAGGATGGCAACCCAAATGGGACGAATTCTGTTGTTTTCCATGATGGTGTTTGCAACTTATTCGATGGTTGCGCTCGACAAGTCAAGATTTCTGTCCACCCTGCGGAACAAGCCTTGCAATACCGTTCCAGGACCTACCTCAATGACCGTACGCACACCCGTTGCAAGAATGTTGCTCATGGTCTGGGTCCACATGACGGGTGAAGTCAGTTGGGCGATGAGGTTTTTCTTGATGATCTCAGGATCATTGACCGATTGACCCGTCACATTCTGGTAAATCGGGCAGATGCCTTGGTTGAATGTCGTTTCCTTGATGGCTTCAGCCAACTCAACACGGGCAGGCTCCATCAGTGGGCTATGGAAAGCACCGCCCACACTCAACGGCAGCACACGCTTGGCCCCAGCTTCCTTCAGTTTCTCAGAAGCAGCGGCCACACCTTCCAATGAGCCGGAAATAACCAACTGACCAGGGCTATTGTAATTGGCGGGGACCACCACGGCGTCCTTCACCGAAGCACAAATGCTTTCAACGGAGGCATCTTCCATGCCAATAACCGCTGCCATCGTACCTGGCTGGGCTTCGCAGGCCTTCTGCATGGCCATGGCACGCTTACTCACCAGGCGCAGACCGTCTTCAAAACCCAATACCTTGTTGGCAACAAGAGCCGAAAACTCACCCAAAGAATGGCCTGCCACCATGGTGGGGTCGAAATCCTCCAACATGGAAGCCAAAATAACAGAATGAAGGAAAATAGCTGGCTGGGTCACCCTGGTCTGACGCAAGTCCTCGTCAGTGCCTTCAAACATGACATCCGTAATCTTGAATTTCAGGATGTTGTTGGCTTTCTTGAACATATCCTTGGCTTTCGGGAACTTGTCGTACAAGTCCTTGCCCATCCCTACAAATTGGGCACCCTGGCCCGGAAAAACGTATGCTTTAATCATTTATATATTTAAAATTTAAAAATTCAAAGATTCAAAGATTAAAAAATCAATGCAAGTTCGAGCCTATCAGTTGGAAGAATTCCTCACGGGTTGATTCACGCTCAAAGGCTCCGATGAAATCGCTCGTCGTGGTCACCGCACCCTGCTTCTGAACCCCACGCATCGACATGCACAAATGTCGTGCCTCAATGACGACAGCCACGCCCAAAGGATGCAAAGCCTCGTTGATGGCGTTTTTGATTTGTGTAGTCAAACGTTCCTGCACTTGAAGGCGACGCGAATAAGCCTCCACCACACGAGCAATCTTGCTCAGTCCTGTGATATAGCCATTGGGAATGTAACCCACATGCGCCTTGCCGATAAACGGAATCAGATGATGCTCGCACAAGGAATACACCTCTATGTCTTTGACAATCACCATCTGGCGGTAGTCTTCCTTGAATTTCGCCGACAGCAGGATCTCCATCGGGTCCTGCTCATAGCCATGGGTGAGGAATTGCATCGACTTGGCCACACGCAAAGGCGTCTTTTGAAGACCCTCGCGCTGAGGATCTTCGCCCAAAAGTTCCAAAATGGCGGCGTAGTGCTCCTGAAGTTTGGTCAACCGCTCCGTGTCGTACTGCTCAATAGCTTCGTAGCCCAAACGCTTCCTAAGCATTTCATCCATCATCAACCGATTTTTTGCTTAGGCATAGCCACGGTCGACTGTTGACCCATGGTGCACTTGCCCGTGAATTGAGCACCGACCTCGATGAGCAACTGTTTAGTGGCCAAGTCGACTTCCACTTTCGAAGTAGACTTCAAGGCCGTCAGTTCCTCGGTATTGATATTGCCTTTCACCACACCTGCGATTTCTGCTTGTTTGCAGTTGAGGTCGCCTTCCATGACGCCCGTCTGGCCAATCATGACCTTGCCGTTTGATTTGAGTGAACCTATCAGATGACCGTCAATGCGGATGTCGCCATTCGACTCAATGTCACCCTTGATGGTGGTGCCATTGCCAATGAGGTTGCGGGGTTGTGATTCCATAATTGCCATAACTCGTTAATTTTTATTGGATTGTATATAGGTATTGTATTCTTCCAAGTCTTTCGACTGATAGAAGACAGGATAGTTCTTGAGAGAAATAGGTATAATCGTGTATTTCGTATTGTCGATGCCACCAAAGACATAGTCGGTGAGGAACATCGAAGTAATGTAGTCGGCAGCCTGTTGCTCATTTCCAAAGTTTCCAATGGTCACAAGGGTATGATTATCGTCGAGAACCACATTCTTGACATTGAAAGAACGAGTGCGGTGTTCCTTCTTGTTGAAGTCGCTGATACGTACCATCAGCGGGTCAACACGAACCGACTTCGAGTCGCAAACGATCATGACGAAATGCTCTGTATTAGGCTCGTAGGTATAAGGGGATTCCTTTTTCACCTCTGGCTTGTCCCCACCTTCCTCGCTGTTTATGTTGGTCAGCACCAATCCCAGATGATATTCTTCATTGACATCTTCCAAAACACGTTGGGCATAACGCGTGATACTACTGTTGGGATAGGTACGCACCAAATCATACAAGGCAAATGCCATCGTATCGATGGAGACCAAGCGACCTTCAGCAACAGCATGGAGGAAGGCAAAGCGAGGCATGAAAGCTGTATCAGTCTCGTAGAGCTGCATGGCGCGTTCGGTATTCATCTTCACACGATAAAACTGCCCTTGTTCAAAGGCTTCGTAGGTCTTGGAATAAAAATCAGAGGCTTCACGTTCTTGGGCTTGCAGCTTCTCGAAATAGGTCGGGTCGTTGATGAACTCGGCATAACTTGAATTGGGGTATTTATCGAAGATTTTGCCTTTGTAAATCAAAGACTGCTCCTCATGATTGAGATCCTTGTGCATCTTGTAGAGTGCGTACCAAGTGGGGAGTTCCTTCTCATAGCCCGGATAGCGTGTGTCGAGCTGTTCATACGACTCGATGGAGCGTGGAATGTCAGACAAACGGTCCATATAAAGGAAGCCCAGATGATAGAGGCCATCTGCGATGAGTGAGTCACACACTTCCTTTTGTTCCATGGTGAAGGGCAAGTCTTGGAGATAATAGCCACGGTCGTGGTTGGTGTAAGAAGCATTCAACGAGTCCTGTTTGGCTTTGGCATTCTTGGCTTCAGTCAAATCCTCATCACTACCACTATCCCCACTTAAAGCAGCTGCCAAACTCCTTTGGTCGCTGATACGCCAGTTGTCTTCGTTCTTACGCATACCCCATTTGCGGGTAAACTCGGTGATACCTTTCGAGACAGACGTCGGATTATAGAAATACCATGAGGCTCCTGTACTGTTTGTCGGCTCCGACTTTAGATTCTCTTGCTCTTTCCCTGAACCTGTGGCACTACCCATCAATGCCAGCTGTTCCTCATATTCGCGCTGCTGACGTTCTATTTCTTCCTGTTCGATGACTTGGGCAATGATCTTGTCGATGAGGATATTTCTCGAGACCGAGTCCATGGCAGCCACGCGCAGCAGACTGTCTTGGTCGCGAACGACGCTGGCATACATCACCAGTTCGTTGAGGGTCTGCGAGATATTCATAATGCTGTCGTAGCCTTCAAAATCGCGGTTCATGCTGGTGACCGCGGTGTCGTAGTAGGCCTGTGCCAGTTCGTATTGATTATCTTCGAACAGCATCGAGGCCACCTTCAATGACGATTGTGCCCTTTGGATTTGGTTGTCCTTGTAAGCTTCCACAGACTTCCTAAGGTAATTGATAGCTTTGCCTCGATCGCCTTCACGGAGCGCCAGCTCTGCCATGGCATAATAGATGCGGTCGAGGTAATCCTCGTTGTTCGAGTCGCGGAGCATCTTATACATCATCTTGTAGAGCTCGGCAGCGTTGTCGGCAGTACCCACCTTGGCGATGTTCATCCTCGATTCGAAGACCATCTCATACACAGGATTCCGCTTGATGACCTTCTTGAACTGAGCAGTGGCACGCTCTGAGTCACCCTGACGCATATAGATTTGTCCCAAAATGAACATGGCGCGGGTACGCAAGTCTCTGTCCTTGTTGAGTAAGATTCCGCTTTTCAGGTATTTGACCGCGTTGTTATAGTCCTTGGTGGCAATATAATAGTCGGCAATGGTGAAATCCACGTTGCGCATCAGTTCCTTGGGAGGTTTGCCCAGCCCTGCGGTCTTGGCCAGCAATTGCTCAATTGTGGCGACGGCTTTAGGATATTCCTCGGTTTGGATATAGGTCTTGATGAGCCACATGTTGGCTACGTAAGCGATGTCGTTGTAGTTGAATTCTGAGGCAACGAAGTCGAAGGTGCGCTTGGCGGGAATGTAGTCCTGCTTGAAGAAGTGCGCCTTACCCATGACAAGATAAGCATCGTCAATCCATTTCACACGTTCGCGGCTACCAAACTTCATGGAGTGCTTCTGCACACAGATAGCGGTCTTCTCCAAGGCACGGTCCATGATGGAGTTCATACCCATACCGTCTTGTTTGGTGCCGTAATTGTAGACACGCAGCACCTTGGAGTAGTCATCTTTGACTTGGTTGCGAAGCTGCTGTTCACCTTCCTTGAGGCTTGCCTCTCCGTTGAAATAGATGTTGTAATGGCTCGTGAGGTTATGGTACATGCGGCGGGTGACCGTATTCTTCTTCGTCGAGCAACCGCTCAAAAGAAGCAGCGCCATCACGCAGCCCAGCGTCACGATTATATTGTTTCTTCTATGCACTTCGTTGTCGTTTTATAAAAATGATAACTCCAATTTGGCCAGAATATTTCAAGCAAAATAGAAAATCATTGGCGTTGCATGTACCATCTTCTAGCCTCGTCGAGGAGCATGTCGTCGGTAGGCTCCACCAAGGCGGAACGCATCACCACAGCAATGCTATCGTTGGTGTTCTTAAACTCGTCGAGCAGCAGCTTGTCGAAATCGTCCTGACGGCTTTTTTCAATCCCAGTACGCTGTTGGCCAAGGAGTTGCAATGCTTTACCCTTATAATTATCCAAGGCGAGATATTGTATCAGCTCTTCCACCAGTTTCAGGCTGTCTTCCGACCAATCGAAAACATAAGGGTCAGAGAGCGACTTCAACTCATATTTCTTGCAAAGCTCAGGCAGCTGCCCTTGAATCTTCTCCACTTCGCGACCGAAGTCGACGGCCAACCGCTCCGCCCTTTCTTTCTCCACACTGGCCTTGATTTTCGGAACATAGATGAAAGCCAGTCCAGCCAAGATAGCTGCGACTAAGACAAGGATGATGAACTTCACGAAAGAATGGCCTTTGGTGATAGCCGAACGTACGTCGCTGATGTTTTCGAAACGCTGCTCTTTGGAGAACTGCGTGCAGTGCGTGGCAGCGGCATGAAATTGTTTGGAAATGTTGCGCTCACCGATGAACTCCATGATTTTGCCCAAGGAATAGATGTCGGCCCGCGAGTCGATGTCTTCGCCCTTGATGATTTCGGGGGCGACAAACTCCATCTCCTTGATGAGCAGCTCTCGGTCGGCATCCATCTTGGTCTCCGGCGCTCCGATGTCGATGATCTTGGCGCGGCAGTCACCAGCGGTCACCATGACGTTATCAGGACTCAAGTTACAGTGTATCACACCATTACGATGCATATAATTCAAGCCATCGCAAACCTCGGCAAGGACGTCCTTCACTTGTTTTTCGGTGAGTGTGCCCACACGCACATGCTCGGCCAATGTCTTTCCATCGATATATTCAAGGATGATAGAGTCGCCCAAGCCTTCGACGTGGACGAAATCCATAACCTTGCGGATATACTTGTTGTCGAGCATGGAAGTGGTTTCAAACTCCTGTCTCAGCGAGGCCAGGCATGCCGGATCGTCGACAAATTCCTTTTTCAAAGTCTTGACAATGACTTTCTTGCCATGAAAATTGGCGGTAAAGACACGGCTGTTCCCATATCGGGAAGTATGGATCAGACGGAGGTCAGTGAAGTCGTTTGAAATGTTGTTTTCTGACATTCTTCATTAATGTATTTAACTCGTTAAATCTGAGATTTAACTTCGTTGAAATGAATATTCGGCGTTAGCCAATCTTCGATTTGGGCGCAAAGATAATGCATTTTTCCTAACTAATGGCAAAAGTGGTCGGGAAAAAGATTAATTGGCTGAAAACGAGCTCTTACACCTGTATCTTTCAGACATTATTTGTCCTCATAATGCCCGAATGAAGAAATGACAATCACAATCACTTCCGCATCTCGAATCTCATAAACCAAGCGATGTTTTTTCGTAATACGACGCGACTATTGACCGACTTTGTCTCCAGACAACGGCTCTGGTTTACCCGTTCCTGTCCTAGGATGCTCTTACAACTCATCAATCAGCTTGACAGCCTTGTTGAAAGCAGCAGGCTCTTGACGCTTCAATTTGGCCAAATCGTCCAGAGCTTCTTTTTGATAGCGGACCTCATACATAGTCAAAGTGTTTCAAGATACCGATGCATTTCCTCGGGAGAAGAAAAAGACACATACTCTCCTTTTTCATAATTCTCCATCCGCTTATCAATCATAGAGAAAAACTCCTCTTTCGTCATTGTGGCATCATCTTGCTGCTTCTGACGGGCAAGTTTCCTCAGATAAATCATGGCACGCTTCATCAAATCTGAATCCTCAGCTATGATGCTCAAACTACGGTAAACATCCGCATTCATTTGAACAGTTGTCATCTTTCCCTCCTTTTTTCTGCAAAAATAGACATTTTTTCTGAATTAATGAGAAAAACAGCCGTTATTAATCCTCATCAGCTCTATACTCCAGTATGTCCCCTGGCGTGCATTGCAGTTCGCGGCAGATGGCATCGAGGGTGCTGAGGCGGATGGCCTTGGCCTTGCCCGTCTTGAGGATGGAGAGGTTGGCTTGGGTGAGGCCAATGCGCTCAGCCAATTCGTTGGAGCGCATCTTGCGCATGGCCAACATAACGTCTAAGTTCATTATTATCATAGGCTGTCGTTTTTTGACTTCGGGACTTCGAGACTTCGAGGCAAGCAGAACGTCCCGTTGTCTCGCAGTCTCGTGTCCCGAATTCCTTTAGATGGTTAGGTTGTTTTCCTCCACCGCGTCGGCAGCCACTTTGTACATGAAGGCGAAGAAAAGGATGCAAAAAGGAATGATAAAATTGCTATGACCACAACCAACTATGATTTCATCGTGATAATAGATCGGATGATTATACCAACAAAAACGATGTACAAAGTAGGCTAATGCCAACCAAAAAAATAGCTTTACATTACTTTGAGGGAAGACCATACTTTCTCGTATACCTTTAAGGAAATTAATGGCGGACTTCACACAGAGACCGATAGTAATTGCCAAACTGATTACATCCAACACAAAAAAGACGATTTTAAGCACCGTATGCTGTGACCAATCAACCTTCCTTTCCAAACCTCCTTTACCCATTAAAATGCTAACAAAGTCAGACAAATAAAGCACCGCCCATGCAATGCAAAAAACAATAGCAGCATAACTGCAAATTCGGATACCTATCCAAGTATTTTGTTTCATAACAACAACAGTTTAGTTTCTGATTTCAATCATACGAAGTACAAATCTGGCTGAAAAGCAATTATGAGAAGGTTCGGGATCTGCCGGTCCATCCAACCACCCAAGTCCATCGGCTTTCGGATGAAAAGAAATAATCCCCTTAATGTAACATTTTTTATCTCGGTCTATGCCATCAAACAATGCCATATCTCCTTCGATGTGTATCGGTGCAGAAAAACGTTTGGCATTCATTGCAGCAAGAGAGTCATCAGAAATATCAAATTGAACATATAGGCTGTCGGATTCATTCGGCAACAGTGTTTGCCCATCACAATGGTTAATCCAACCACATGTTTTGACGGTATCTCCTTCACGTGAATAATAAGGATAGTTGGGCTTGTCCTGCCTTGAATAGTATTCCATATAATGCACCACATCGAGCCAAGCATTATAACCAGTGTCCAATTCCATTCCTTCGTAATAATTTACGCATTCGCAGTCATTAGTCACTGGATTATACACAATCCCATTATACCCATAATAGCAATTCTTTTTTTTCTCGCATCCCTGAATAAACGGGATAACCACAACCACAATGGCTAAAGTCATCAAGATTAAATTCTTCTTTTTCATCGTTTTATACTTATTAATTTGACATTATTGTTATTTCAAATGTAATTTGATTTATTCGCTTATCTATCCACAACAAAGCGCAAGACTTGCACCGCACCTTCGCTATCAGAAACCTTCAGCAGATAAACCCCAACTGACAAATCACCAACACTTGCTTCATTACCGCAGAAACTCATAACGCGCTGTCCCAAAGTGTTGTACACCTGTGTTTCCTTGGCTTCGATGCCGCCAATTCTAATAACATCTTTTGCAGGATTGGGATAGACGAATGCCATGTTCTCTTCTTGTTCTTTGACTCCAACGGTGCCGTCGGCATTGATTTTGAGAGCAAATACATCCTGCCGGAGTTCTGAATTATGGTCATACACATTGCCCAATATCAGACAACCACCATCCGAAGTGGCGATGGTTTGGAAGGCAGAATAGATATTCCCATCTTTCAGGAAACGCTTCTGCCATACAATATTCAAGTCTGTATCAGTTTTTGTAACCACAAGATGAGTCCCATTGTTACCGTAAGGCCAAGAGCCATAGTTGAGGTTTTGCATGGAACATTGATACACCTGTCCCTCGTCATTGACATCGACAGATCTATAAAAAGATGGGGCCTCAACTGTGTCATTAAGCTGTCCTAAAACGCAATATTGCGGGCAAAATTGAAAAGCAGAATCCATTTTTGCCAAGACCGAAGACTGATCATGTATGATTGTTGTCCCAGCCAAAGCAGACTCGTCTAAACGAGAAGAAATGTAATATCCTCCATCGGGAGAAGGACACATCGTACTGTTATATAGAGACAGGCTTTCATATATATTAACAAGTCCGTCATCTTCATACCAATTGGTGATATTGCAATTATTGATTAATTGTAGGTCACTATCAAATAATAACACGCATGAAGTGACATTCAATGATGGAATTTGCTTAGCAGCGAAGACTCCAATCCTTTCTAAAGCATCATGGACATGAAATAAACTCGCCACATAATAGACTAATGTGTCCCCAATCCTAGTAGTTTGTGTCACAAATCCACCATCTGAAAGCTTACACAATTTCATTTCCTGCTTTGGTGACCCTTTATATGTCAACACCGCATAATATCCATCCTCGGCCTGTAAAAATCTATAGTCATCCAACCAGTAACCTATATGGTCAGGACTTGGCAATGGAGACAATGAACGGCTGAGTTGGTTCAACTCGCCATCAAAACAAAGCCTCAGCAATAAAGCACTATCATTTGGTGGAATGCAAACCCCTAGACCTACAACAAAATCACTATCATCGGAAAATGGGAAAAGATTACACAGATTGACAATAGTGTCAACCGAAGCCAAACTTATTTCATCAAGAAGCACACCTTCCAAAGACATTTTAACCATCTTGCTCTCCATTATCGCAGCAGACTTGTCTCTAAGCGAAAACAAGAATCCATTTTCCGTTTCAATGACATCTCCTACTCTCCAAGACTTTCCCTCGGGGTCTTTGATTTCTGTGTAAAAGCCTTTGGCCTGAGGAAAAGCACTAAGACAGGAAAAGATGAATGAAAGTGTCAGTAAGGCTTTTTTCATAATAGTAATTTAAAGCATCTTGCAGTATTAATATGCTGCAAAACTACAAATTATTATCGATTTACAATAATTATTTGATGAGTTTTTTTAAAAAACCACCAAAATGCTTGTAGGTTACACCTTTTCAAGAAAGTTTTTCAAACGTGCAAAATAATTTCGTGACATTTTGGCAGAATTTCGTATTTTTGCCGTTTCTTAAAAGCGGAATTTGGGCGAACTGCGGGACGCAGTTCGCGACAATGATGTGACAATGAATTGAAAATTAAATAATTAAAATAAGATGAAGATCTCTTATAACTGGTTGAAACAATATGTCAACTGCGATTATCCGGCTGAGAAGGTCAGCGAGCTGCTGACTTCGACGGGCCTTGAAGTGGAAGACCTCGAGCGTTTCGAGTCGGTGAAAGGCGCCTTGAAAGGCGTCGTTGTGGGCAAGGTGCTCACCTGCATCGACCACCCCAACTCCGACCACCTGCACATCACCACCGTCGACGTGGGTGGTGAAGAGCCCCTGCACATCGTGTGCGGCGCGCCCAACGTGGCGGCAGGCCAAAAGGTACTCGTGGCCACCATCAACACCGAACTCTGGATTGGCGACGAACATATCACCATCAAGAAGGGCAAGATCCGTGGCGAAGTCTCGGAAGGCATGATTTGTGCCGAAGACGAACTGCAACTTGGCACCTCGCACGAAGGCATCATGGTGCTGCCCGACGACTACGAAGTGGGCAAGCCTGCCTCGTTCTATTTCCCTGTGGAAGAGGACTATACGATTGAAATCGGCCTCACCGCCAACCGCAGCGACGCCACCTCACACATCGGCTCGGCCCGCGACCTCGTGGCCGCCCTCAACCAGCGCGAGAACACCACGAAATACCACCTCATCCGTCCCTCGGTGGACGACTTCAAGGTGGAAAACCACAATCTCGACATCGACGTCGTAGTGGAAGACACGCAGGCCTGCCCACGCTACTCGGGCGTGACTGTGACTGGCGTGAAAGTTGGTGAGTCACCGGCCTGGCTCAAGAACCGCCTTGCCGCCGTCGGCATCCGCAGCATCAACAACATCGTCGACATCACCAACTTCGTGTTGATGGAAGTCGGCCAGCCCATGCACGCCTTCGACGCCGACAAAATCACGGGCAAGAAGGTCGTGGTGAAATGCCTGCCCGAAGGCACGCCTTTCGTCACCCTCGACGGTGTGGAGCGCAAGCTCAACAGCCGCAACCTGATGATTTGCAACGCCGAAGAGCCCATGTGCATCGCCGGCGTGTTTGGCGGACAAAAGTCGGGCGTGACCATGGAGACCACCAACGTCTTCCTCGAGAGTGCCTACTTCAACCCCACCAGCATCCGTAAGACCTCCAAGTTCCACGGCCTGCAAACCGATGCTTCGTTCCGCTACGAGCGTGGTGCAGACCCCAACATCACCCTCTTCGCCCTGAAACGCGCCGCTTTATTAATTAAGGAATTGGCCGGCGGAACGATTTCGTCTGAAATAAAGGATGTGAAGAACGGCGACTTCGCCCCTGCCCGTGTGGACCTGAAGTTCGACTACCTGAACAAACTGGCTGGCAAGGTCATCGACCCGACCCAAGCCGTCAACATACTGAAGAGCCTTGAATGCCAAGTCGTTGAACAAAACGATGAACATGTTGTCGTCGACGTGCACACCAGCAAGGTCGACGTGACCCGTCCCGCCGATGTGGTCGAGGAAATCCTCCGCATCTACGGTTACGACAACATTGAGATCCCGAGCCGCATCCACGCCTCCATCAGCCGCGCCACCAAACCCGACGCCGACAAGATGCAGCAGAAGATCAGCGACATGCTCGTTGCCAATGGCTTCTACGAGATCATGAACAACTCGCTCACCAAGGCCGCCTACAGCGAGGCCTTCCCCGCCTTCGACCCTGCCCAGAACGTGAAGATTCTCAATCCTTTGAGCAGCGACCTCAACGTGATGCGCCAGACCCTGATGTGGGGCGGATTGGAGAGCATCGCCTTCAACCAAAACCGCAAGGTCAGCGACATGAAGTTCTTCGAGTTTGGCAACGTCTATTTCTTCGATGCAAGCAAAGTCGGCGATGAGACCAAGCCGCTCAAACCCTATAACGAGCACACCTGCCTCGACCTCTTCCTCACTGGCAACAAGCAAGCCGAGCTGTGGAACGCCCCGAGCAAAGCCATCGACTACTTCGACCTGAAGGAATACGTCATGGGCGTGCTCAACCACTTCAAGTTCGACTTCAAGGCCTTGGAAGCCAAGGAAGCCAACCTGCCGCATTTCGACTATGCGACCACCTATTACGTCGACGGCAAGGAGATCGTCACCCTCGGCAAGCTCAGCAAGAAAACCTTGAAACACTTCGACCTGAAGAAAGATGTCTACTACGCCACCTTCAACTGGACCTTGATGATGCAATGCCTGGCCAAGGCCAAGGAAGTGCACTTCGAGCCGCTGTCGAAGTTCCCCGCCGTGCGTCGCGACCTCGCCATGATTTTCGACAAGAACGTCACCTTCGACGAAGTCAAGAAAGTCGCCATGGCCGCCGAGAACAAGATCCTGCAATCCATGAGCCTCTTCGACGTCTACGAAGGCGAGAAGATTCCGG
>CAMYXV010000035.1 GCA_947303055.1 uncultured Bacteroidales bacterium | reverse complement strand
GAATTGCCAACGACAAGCTGCGCCACGCAGCCGGCAACTACTATGTGAACGACAAGCCCACGGGAGCCGTGGTCGGCATGCAGCCCTTCGGCGGCGCCCGCGCCAGCGGCACCAACGACAAGGCCGGTGGCCTGTGGAACCTCATCCGCTGGACCAGCCCGCGCGCCATCAAGAACACCTTCGTTCCTGCTGCCGCTTACGGGTATCCGTTCCTGGCAAAGGATTAAAGGAATACAATTCCAATTGAAAAAGGTGGGGGAAACTCCACCTTTTTCAATTAATATTCCTATTTTTGTCGCCTATTATTGAATCAATTATGAAAAAAACTCTTTCTCTTCTTCTTGCCATCTTTTTAGGCATCTCAATACAAGCCCAGGAATACCGTTTCAACGCCAATCAAAACGGTTTCAGCATGGGTAGTCGCAATAGTGCTACTACCATCATCCATCACAATGTCAGTGCTGTCACCATCGAGTCATCTGACCGCGATGGTTTGGAAGGGCAATTCATCACCCTTTCAGGCATCCACATTGCCAACGAGGCCGGTGCCCCTAATTTGCCCAGCGGTAGCACTTTAGTTGCTGTCCCTAATGGGGCTAGGCCTTCCATCAAGTTGGTGAGCGCAAAGACGAAAACCATCCAGAATGTCGACCTTATCCCTGCCCCTCAACCTCAGCTGGACGACGACGATGCCCCTGCTATATACGAGAAAGACATGAGCATATATGGCCGTAATGCGTTTTATCCCTCCACACCTTATCAAATCTCAGAAGTGATGACGGTGAGAGATGTCGAGATGGTGGAAGTGGGTGTGATGCCTTTCCAATACAACCCCGTCACCAAGGAACTTATCGTTTACGAGAATCTTGAGCTGGAGTTAACCACCGAAGGCGGTGACGGCACCTACGGCGACCTTCGCTATCGCACTCCCGAATGGGACCAGATCTTGAGCGACATGCTTCTCAACCAGGATGTACTCCCTGAAGTGGATTACGGCGAAAGACTGCGCAAGCACTACGAAAACCGCGAGACAGGTTGCGAATACATTATCATTACTCCTGACAACGAAGACTTCACCTCGTTGGCCGACAGCATTAAGAAGTTCAGAACCGAGCAAGGCATCCCTACCGAGGTTTTCACCGTGACACAATGCGGCGGCAACAATCAAGCTGCCATCAGGAACTTCATCCGCAACGCCTACAACAACTGGGACATGCCACCAGCGGCCGTACTTATCCTAGGCGACCATAGCTCCGACCCCACCCAAGGCGTCGTTTCCTACACCATGAACAACCACCCAGGTGGTGATGGATATAACCCCTATATCTCCGACCATTCCTATTCAGTGATGAGTGGCAATCACATGCCACAAATCATCTTGGGGCGTATCGTGGGACGCAATTACGATGAACTGTATCACATGATCAAGAAAGACCTCGACTACGAGCGCATACCTCCCACCGATCCTTATTTCTATGACCATCCCATCACTGCTATGGGATTCCAGTTGGAGCGCTGGTTCCAACTCTGCTCGGAGGTGGTGAACGGCTTTTGGGAATACGAGTTGGGCAAGCATCCTGTCCGCCAGAATGCCATCTACCAAGGCACGCCGGGCAGCCGCTGGTCGACCTACGAGTACACTAACACTGTGCTCAACTATTTCGGGCCTTCGGGTTGCGGTTATATTCCACAAACCATGTCGCACCTCACCGACTGGAGCGCCACAGGCAACTCAGTAAACGAGGCCATCAACAGTGGCGCCTTCCTCATCCAGCACCGCGACCATGGCGCGGAAGAGGTCTGGGGTGAGCCCAGTTACAGCATCGGCTACATCAAGCGCTTGACCAACCAGAACCTCACTTATGTCATGTCAAACAACTGCCTCACAGGTAGGTTCAATTACAATGGCAGCGACGGTTGCTTTGCAGAGGCTTTCCACCGCCATCAATATGGTGCCTTGGGTCTCATCGCAGCCACGCAGGTGTCCTATTCCTTTGTCAACGACATTTACGTTTGGGGTGCCTACGACAATATGTGGCCTGACTTCATGCCTACTTACGGCACTCAACATGCCACCAACTTCATCCGCCCTGCATTCGGCAACGCCGCCGGAAAATACTTCCTCAGGCAATCCTCGTGGACCGATAGCAGCGTAAAAGAAATCACTTACTATCTCTTTCACCAGTTCGGTGACGCCTATATGACGCTGTACAGTGAAATGCCAGAGCAACTCGCTGTTGAGATGTTGCCTGTGCTCCCTGCCGGCAGCGAGCAATACACAGTGAAAGCTGACGAAGGTGCCAACATCTGCCTGACTGCCAATGGAGAGATCATTGGCTACGACATCGCAACTGGGGATACGCAACAGATTGCCATCACACCGCAAGAGGTCGGCGCCACAGTGAAGCTCACCATCACCAAACAGAACTATTTCCGTTACGAACATTACATCAAGACCATCTCCACGGAAGAACCCTACCTGATTTTCAACGCCATCGAGATCAACGACGAGGAAGGCAACGGCAACCAAGCGCCCGACTACAACGAGACCTGTCGCTTTGGAATCAACCTTCATAATGCAGGCTTCTCCCCCATTGGCGGCTTCAACACCTTCCTCTCCTGCGACCACCCTGCCGTGGAAATCACACAAAACACCTTTGCCTACAATGGTATGGGTACCGATGAAACCCAGATGCAAAGCGATGCTTTCACCGTGCATTTTGGCGACGAGCTGTATGACCAGGAAAAGGTGAAGTTTTATATGAAGATGGAAAACAGCGATTTCTCCTTCATCGACAGTGTGACGCTCACCGTAAAAGCGCCAACTCTCAAATATGGCAGACTCACCCTCACCGATCTGGAAGGGAACGAGACAGACCGTTTAATGAAAGGTCAAGCCGCCTATCTGACATTCGACATCGAAAACCAAGGCGAAAGCAAGTCGATGGAAATCGGCAACCGGATCAACCTCATGGCCCCTTTCCTCAAGATTGAAGAAAACGAAGTCGCCATCCCAGCCATTGAAACAGGTGAAACGGGACAGGTGACCTTCCTTGCCCATGTCGACGAAGACGCCTATGACGGCATCATCAAATTCAACCTGCAAGCCGAAAGCGGATACTACACCGACTATAAAGAAAGTCAAATTCCATTGGGTTATACTACAGAGGATTTTGAAGGTGAGACGCTGAACGAAGACATTCAATGGCGGTTGGGCACGGGCAGCAAACAATGGACTATCATCGAAGATGCCACGGCTCCTGGAGGACATTGCCTCCGTTCACCTTCCATCAATAGCGGCAATGCCATTTTGAATATAGGCATCGTTACAGACATAGATGATAAGTTATCGTTCTACCACAAGACCATGACCGAAGGCAGCAGCTCGCTCACATTCAACCTAAACGCCAAGGATATCGATGTTTGGAGTGGCAGCAGCGATTGGGAACGGTCGGAGTACAACCTGCCCGCAGGAACCACCTTGATTCGTTTCATCTTCAAAAAAGACGCCTCAGGTGGCAGCGAAAACGACATTGTCCTGCTGGACAACATCTACTTCCCACCTCTTGCCAAGTTGGTGCTTTATGCCGGCGACGACACTGAGACTTGTCCCAACACCACCTTTATTCCTGAAGGCTACATCTACAACCAATCCGAAATCACATGGTCGACCAACGGTGACGGCACATTCGACGACATCACCGCCGAGCACCCAACCTATACCTTCGGTGAAGCTGACAAAATAGAAGGCAAAGTGGAGCTCACCCTCACCGGCACCTATGGGCACGACGGAATTCAGCAAAGCAGCACAGTTACTATCAACCTATTGCCTTACTTCGATCCAAATTATGCGCCACAAACACCTAGTGGTGCGGCCGAGGTCGACCTACGCTTGGTCAATCAAAGCGAGTACATAGGCGAGGAAATTGAGAATGCCGTTTACACTTGGAGCATCGAACCTCCAGCAGCAGGCACCATCACTTATGACGGCCGCCATGCCCGTGTGGAATGGGACAGCGAATATCGCGGCCAGGTCAGTATCAGTTATAGCTATGAGAACCCCTGTGGTTCCACTGCAGTTTCAGAGACTTTGGCTGTCAACGTGTTCAACTCCACAGGATTGGACGAGCAGGAAGCCCCTATCGTCAAAGTCTATCCCAATCCTGCAAACGACATGATATATGTTGAGACCCATTTCGAAAGCAATGCCTCGATACGCGTCATCGACTTGATGGGCAAAGTGGTCTATGAATGCGGCCCTTCGACCCTTCGACAAACGCAAGGCACAGAGACCATGACTATCGCGACTTCTAAGTTCGGTGGCAGTGGCATCTACACGTTGCAAGTCATTCAAAACGATACTGTGACGAATGTCAGGGTTGTCGTCATGCCTTAAAAAAGCCAGATTAAAAATGCGTCAAAAAAAATTGACGCATTATTTTGATTATTTCGATTTAAACTATATTTTTGCAGCATGAATTAAACTTTTTATACTATGAAACGTCTCTATCTGCTTTTCACCATCCTCTTTGCCTTCAGTTTGCTGAATGCACAAGAGACCTATCATTTTCGCTCCGATGCACCGCAAGGTTTCAGCATCGAAAGCAGCACAGCTTCGGAAGTTTCGCTGCATTATTCCGTTAACGAAATCACCGTCAGCGAGGCCATCTATGGCGAGGTCAAAGGGCAAGAAATACTGCTGAAAGGCTGTTTCGGTTCTACTGCTGAGGGTTTGCCCAACCTGCCTTTCGAGAACCGCTACATCGCTGTACCAAGAGGCGCGAAGGTCAGCCTCAAAGTCACGGAAAACCGATGCCAAACTTTGAGTGGCATTGACCTACTGCCCGTTGCAGAAGTCATGCTGAACAACGATGACGGATTACCCGTACTGCAAAAAAACATGAGTGTTTTCGGCAAGGATGCCAACTTCCCAGTGGAAAACGTAACCATTGCCCAGCCCACCCAGATTCGTGGTTTGGACGTAGTTATGCTCAACGTCACGCCGTTCCGCTATAATCCCGTTCAAAAGACCTTGGAAGTCATCTACGACATGGACATAGAGATCCGTTTTGAAGGTGGAGACGGTCAGTTTGGTGATGCCCGTTACCGCAACCCCGCTTGGGATGGCATCCTGCACAACCTAGTCCTTAACAGTGACATGCTACCCGATGCACAATACTATGAGCGTCTCAACGAAGCCATGCAAAACCGTGAGGAGGGCTGCGAATACCTCATCATCACGCTCGACAACCCAACTTTCACAGCTTGGGCCGATACCTTGAAGGAGTTCCGCACAAAGCAAGGCATCCTTACCAAAGTGGTCACCACCACCGATATTGGCAGCAACAGACCAGAAGACATCCGCAACTACATCCTCAATGCCTATAACAACTGGGCCATCCCGCCTGCGGCGGTGCTGTTGTTTGGCGGCAACCGGGCGACCAATTCCAACTTTGGCTTAAAGCCCTACATCTTCAGAAGCCCTGTCAGTTGGGGCCAAAACTATCGCTATCCCACCGACAACCCCTTTGCCGACATGAACGGCGACAGCATCCCTGATTTGGCTATCAGCCGCATGACGGTCCTAAACGCCAATGATTGCCAGAAGATGGTTGAGAAGCTCCTCGAGTATGAGCTAACTCCTCCAGTCGACACGCATTATTACAACCATCCTGTCATCAACTCCGGTTATCAAGAAACCAAATGGTTTGCGATTACCGCACAGATTACCAACAACTTCTTCCGCGACAGGATGGGGATGCATCCCTCAAATATTTACATGAAGTATTATTTGGAAGACCACGACCCCACCCCTCCCGATTCCATTTGGTCGATTGCGCCCTCCACCGATGCCGTTTTGGATTACTTCGGGCCCAACGGGGCACAATACATCCCTACTTCCATAAGCTACCTTGACGACTGGATTGACATGCAGAACAAGCTACCCTTCCAAAATGCAGTCAACGAAGGCAGCTTCCTCACTTTCTACAGGGACCATTCCAACCCTGACTGGTGGCCGTGTTCTGAGATTCGCTATTACGACATCCCTTCTTACCATAATGAAAAGCCCACTTTCCTCTTTTCCATCGGCTGTTCGACCAACAACTTTTGGGATAACTGGTCTTTCGAAGGTTGCATCGCCGATTTGTTCCTCAAAGCTGAAACTGGGGCCATTGGGTCACTCGGAGCCTATACTGTCACCTACTCTCAATACAACGACCTCACCACGTGGGGCATGTTCGACTATTTTTGGCCCAACTACATGCCCACGCTGGGCAGCCAAACAGAGTCCGAATTCCTTTACCCATCCTATGCCCTTGTTGCAGGCAAGCTGTTTCTCAGGGAGCAATCTTTCTTGCCCTACAACAATGACCCCGTAAAAGTCGAAAAAACACTAAACCTGTTCTCCTATCTGGGTGAGACCTACCTTAACTTGTACACCGAAGTGCCGCGACCCTTAATGATAGACGCACCTGCTTACCTCGAAGACGAACAAGGGCAATACACTTTCACTGCAGAAGAAGACGCCATCGTCTGTCTGTCGCAAAACGGCGAAATCATACAAGTAGTGAAGGCAACAGGGCAACCTCAAAGCATAGAGATTCCCCCTTACGCTTTTAGCGAGCATTACACTCTCACCGCCACGAAGAAAAACCGTTTCCGCTTTGAGCAAGATGTCACTGTTTTGAGCTATTCCAAAGCAGAACGGAGCGCCGCCAACTTTGAGGTTTTCCCCAACCCCACCAATGGAAAGATCAGCCTTGTTATCAATGAAACACTGGAAGGCGAAGCCGTTGTTGAGGTGTATAATCTTTTGGGTGAATGCATGATGACAAAGAAGATTGTTCAGTCGGAGAAAGGCGAGGCCATGAACTTAGACCTAAGCGGATTTGTTTCAGGGCTGTATATCATTAAGTTGAACACTGAAAACGGGAGTTGCACAAAGAAAGTGAGCGTCAGGTGACAATTATTGGAAAGTAATTGCTAATTTTGCACCAAATCTAATTAGGAAAACAATGGTAAGCTACAAAGAATTAGGGCTCGTGAACACCCGTAAAATGTTCGCCAAGGCTGTGGACGGCGGCTATGCCATCCCCGCCTTCAACTTCAACAATATGGAACAGATGCAGGCCATCATCATGGCTGCCGTCGAGACCAAGTCGCCCGTCATCCTGCAAGTGTCGAAAGGCGCACGCAACTACGCCAACCAGACCCTGCTGCGCTACATGGCCCAAGGTGCCGTGGAATACGCCAAGGAACTGGGCTGCGCCCATCCTGAAATCGTGCTCCACCTCGACCACGGCGACAGCTTCGAGACCTGCAAGAGCTGCATCGACATGGGCTTCTCGTCAGTGATGATCGACGGCTCTGCCCTGCCCTACGACGAGAACGTGGCCCTCACGAAAAAGGTCGTCGACTACGCCCACCAGTTTGATGTGACCGTGGAAGGCGAACTCGGCGTGTTGGCCGGCGTGGAAGATGAAGTGGCCGCCGAAGAAAGCCACTACACCAAGCCCGAGGAAGTCATCGACTTCGTGACCAAGACCGGCGTGGACAGTCTGGCCATCAGCATCGGCACCTCGCATGGCGCCTACAAGTTCACTCCCGAGCAGTGCACCGTCGACCCCACTACGGGTCGTCTCGTGCCGCCTCCGTTGGCTTTCGACGTGCTCGAAGCCATCGAAAAGAAACTGCCTGGCTTCCCCATCGTGCTGCACGGCTCGTCGTCGGTGCCGCAAGACGAGGTGGACACCATTAATAAGTATGGTGGTGCGCTGAAGGCTGCTGTGGGCATCCCGGAAGAGCAACTGCGCAAGGCCGCCAAGAGCGCCGTCTGCAAGATCAACATCGACAGCGACAGCCGCTTGGCCATGACCGCCGCCATCCGCAAGACCTTCGCCGAAAAGCCCGCCGAGTTCGACCCGCGCAAGTACCTCGGCCCCGCCCGCGACAGCATGAAGAAGCTCTATGAGCACAAGATCATCAATGTCTTGGGCTCGAATGACAAGTTGGAGCAGGCGTAAAGGCAAGTCTTATCATAACACCAAGAAAAACCGCCAAGTCTTTGGCGGTTTTTTTGTTCTTTTCGCTAAAAAGTTGTATCTTTGCCTCGTAAATACAACAATTGACAAACTATGAGCGAAGCAACATTGCAAGGACTGTTAAATTACCTATACAGCACCCTCACCCCCGACAACATGCGTTGGATGGCGGTGCACTTGATGGCTCACGCCGATGCCGATGAGGGAAAAGTGAAGCCATACACCATAGAGGAACTGCATCAAATGGTTGCTGAAGGCGAACAACAATTTGCCGAGGGAAAATGGCAAGACTCGGAAGACATGTTCCGAGAAGTGGAAGAAGAATTTACGGCTGAAGAACTTCAGCACACCGAAGTCGTTGCATTCTGGGACACCCGCCGCGAGCCGAAGAAACAGGCCGAACAAATGAAATGAGCAAGAAACTGGTATATATTCTCACCGTATTTGTTGCCATCTCATCATGCAGCCTTGTAAAGCAACCCTTTTCTTTCCAAAAAGAAACCGGTTTCCAACGAAACGTTTTCGAGACTTCCTACTATGCCATTTCTGACGTTGAAAGGATGGATAAGGACTTTGATTTTGGCCAAAAGGAAATCCACATAAAAAACTCTCGATTGTCTGAACACAAAGGAGTTGTGCATTGGGAAGGGAAAGCCATCGACAAAAATGGTTATGAGTTGCCGCTTGTGGATTTATACGAGGATGATTCAACTTGTTATCATTACCTTGGAACATCAGATTTTCATGGAGCATTTAGTATAGACACAAGAAATGCCCATTGCAAAGGCTTTTACCTTGAATACGACCGAATGTGTTTTTGGGATATAGATGCAACAATAATAAGAAGAGGCATAACACTTGGCGATGGTGAAATAAACATTGAAACACATCAAGCGTATGTAAAAAGAGGCTTTGCCCATTGGCAAGGAAAGACGACGGATGAAAACGGTGATGCGGTGCCATTTGTAGAGTTCTATGAAATCGATTCGACTTATTATGAAGACATCCAAAACACCGACAAGTTTCATGAATCGTACTACGGGCACTTTCTTGGCACATCGGATGAACACGGAAACTTCAACATAAGAAGCCGGACAAAGTCGTGTCAAGGTTTTTTTGTTGATCAAACAGGATATCTTGGCACAATTTACTATCTTCGCAGTAAATAAACATCCAACCATGAAAAGATTACCATTACTAACCATGCTGCTTCTGATCTTTTTCTTCGCATGTTCTTCACATTCTTCACATATAGAGTCTGATTTAAAAATCCCCTATCAAACTTTTACTGTCGATTCTGCCACTACAATTTATACATTCATGAAGGATATGTGGCGTGAAGAGGGATATATTATGTGTAAAGATTCTGATACCACATATATTTCAAGACTTGACACAGATCCGGTAATACCAATCATCAAATCCGTTTCCAATGACACAATTTATTTAGCGTATTATTGCGATAAAATGTATGGCTATATTGACACAACTATTATTTGTAAATCCATTTGGGAATGGGCTCAAAAAGTTGGCAAGTACGAAATAATTCAGCAAAGATACTATCTTTTGAAAGGCAGTGGTGGATTAACAGCAGACACCATTGACAGCATATATAGTAGCAGGGATTCTATTGTCGCTTATAGGAATAGCCAAAGAATGCTGGCAACTCCAATCAAAGATGTTTTTACAGAACATAGGCATAATGGGTACTATTTAAGTGTTTTTACTATAGATACAACGCAAATGTTACAAATATGGACATCGTATTATGCCAATGTCAGTGAAGATAAATTGAAATAGGACAATGGCATTTTCATAAAGGCAACATTTTTAGAGTCAATTGGAAAAAATATCGCAAAAAAGCACTATTTTTGCGATACTTTTGTTATTAACCGCAAGAGACAAACCGAGCCTCTTGCCGTCATGGCGGAGGAACATCCGCCATCCCCTACGCTGGAGGGTATCCCTATCGCTTGGGAGATTGCGGGTCAAGCCCGCAATGACGGCATTGAGTAAGGTTAGCCCTTCCAGGTGTACTGAAGCAGCAAACAAAACAAACATATAAAAATAATGAACCTCAATCCATTAACCGCCATATCGCCCGTCGATGGGCGTTACCGTTCCAAGACCGTTGAGTTGGACGACTTCTTCTCTGAATTTGCCCTCATCCGCTACCGCGTGATGGTCGAAGTGGAATATTACATCGCTTTGTGCGAACTGCCTTTGCCGCAACTTGAAAACTTCGATGGCGACTATGATGACCTCCGCGCCATCTATGAGGAATTCCAAACGGAAGACGCACTCGAAATCAAGGAGATAGAAAAAGAGACCAACCACGATGTGAAAGCCGTGGAATACTTCCTGAAACGCCGCTTCGACGAACTCGGCCTGACCGAATTCAAGGAGTTCCTGCATTTCGGCCTCACCTCGCAGGACATCAACAACACCGCCGTGCCGCTCTCAATGATGGAGGCGCACAAACTGCTCATCAAGCCTGCTTTGGAAGACCTCATCGAAAAACTGGACGGCATGGCCAAAGAATGGAAGGACATCCCGATGCTGGCCAAGACCCACGGCCAGCCCGCCAGCCCGACCCACCTGGGCAAAGAGATCTATGTCTTTGTAGAGCGCCTCAACGACCAGATGAAAATGCTCAACAGCGTACCCTTCACGGCCAAGTTCGGCGGCGCTACGGGCAACATGAACGCCCACAAGGTGGCCTACCCCGACATCGACTGGCCTGCCTTCGCGAAGAAGTTCGTGGAGAAGAGCCTGAAACTCAAACGCCAGCAGACCACCACGCAAATCGAGCATTACGACTACATGGCCGCCTACTTCGATGCCCTGCGCCGCGTCAACACCATCCTGATTGACCTCTCGCGCGACATCTGGCTCTACGTCTCGATGGAATACTTCAAGCAGAAAATCAAGGCTGGCGAAGTTGGCTCGTCGGCGATGCCTCACAAGGTGAACCCCATCGACTTCGAGAACGCCGAAGGCAACCTCGGCATGGCCAACGCCATCCTCACCTTCCTCAGCACCAAGCTGCCCATCAGCCGCCTGCAGCGCGACCTCACCGACTCCACCGTCACCCGTAACATCGGCGTGCCGATTGCCCACACCTTGATTGCCTTGAAATCGCTGATGAAAGGATTGGACAAGCTCTTGCTCAACGAAGACAAGATCCGCCAAGACCTGCAGCAGAACTACGCCGTGGTGGCCGAAGCCATACAGACCATCCTCCGTCGCGAGCAGGTGGAAGGCGCCTATGAACTGCTGAAGGGCCTTACCCGCACCAACAAGCATATTGACAAGGCGGCGATTGACGAGTTCATTAAAGGTCTGCCAGTAAGCAAAGAAATCAAGATGGAATTGATGGCCATCACGCCTGAAAACTATACGGGATACAATTATTGAGCGGAAAACGCGTTTGGATAAGAGCAAACCGAAGCCTATGGCCAAGCAAAAGACATTCTCCCGCGTCCTCACCTACGTCAAGCCCTATTGGGGCAGCATCGTCCTGAATCTGGTCTTCAACCTGATCACCATATTCTTCTCGTTGTTCTCCTTTGCCTTGGTGGGACCTTTCCTCACCTTGCTCTTCAAGGAAGGCGCGGTGGACGTGGTGGCCAAGCCTGAGTTCGCTTTCACATCCGACTACCTGATGGGCTATCTCAACTGGTTCATGAGCAGCCTCATCGCCGACGGAGGTAAATACCACGCGCTGGTGTTCATGTGCCTGTTGCTGTTGGTGGCCTTCTTCTTCCGCAACCTCGGCCGCTTCTTCGCTTGTTTCTTCATGGCCAATGTGCGCGTGGGAGCCGTCCACGACCTGCGCCGCGATGTCTATAACAAGATCCTTATCCTGCCCCTATCCTTTTACCACAGCCGACAGAAAGGCGACACCATCGCCCGCATCACTACAGATGTTCAAGAAGTCGAGGTCTCGATTCTGAACTACTTGGAGATGCTCATCAAAGACCCGTTGACCATCCTGTTCTTCTTCCTCTTCATGGTGACTTTAAGCCCAAAACTGACACTTTTCGTGCTGATTGTCTTGCCGTTAGCGGGACTGCTCATCGGCAAGGTCGGAAAAATGCTAAAGAAAGAATCGAAGGAAGGACAAACCAAACTTGCGGGTATCATCTCCACCGTGGAGGAAACCATTTCCGGTTTGCGAATCATTAAGGCTTTCAATGCCATTCGATATTCCAGCGACAAGTTCGAGGAACAAAACAGCGATTACACCAAGGTGTTGCGTGGCATCCACCGCAAGCGCGACATGAGTTCCCCGATGAGTGAGTTCCTTTCATCGGCAGTGGTCATCCTCGTGTTGTGGTTCGGCGGCAAGCTCATCCTCGGAGGCGGCAACCATATCGATGCGGGCAGTTTCATTAGCTACATCGTTGTTTTCTCGCAAATCATCTCCCCTGCCAAGTCGTTCTCGCAAGGCTACTACAACGTGCAGAAAGGCATCGCCTCGGCGGAGAGAATCTTTGAGATTTTGGATGCCGAAGAGGTCATCACTGAAAAAGAAAACGCCATTGAAATCAAAGACTTCAAGGATTGCATCGAATACAAAGACGTGCATTTCAGCTACGGCAAAGACGAGGTCTTGAAAGGCATCGACTTAAAGATTCCGAAGGGCAAGTTCGTCGCCCTCGTCGGTGAGAGCGGCGGCGGCAAGTCGACTATGGCCGATCTTTTGCCGCGCTTCTATGAAGTCGGAGCAGGCAGTGTCAGCATTGATGGTCACGACATCCGTGACTATAAAATTGGCGACCTGCGCGGACTGATGGGTGTGGTGTCGCAGGAGACCATCCTCTTCAACGACACCGTGTTTAACAACATCGCCTTTGGCATGAAGGATGTCTCAAAAGAGCAGGTCATCGAAGCGGCCAAGATTGCCAATGCGCATGAGTTCATCATGGAACTGGAACACGGCTACGACACCCGCATCGGTGACCGTGGCATGAACCTCTCTGGCGGCCAACGCCAACGCTTGAGCATCGCCCGCGCCGTGCTGAAGAACCCGCCTATTCTCATCTTGGATGAAGCCACCTCGTCGCTCGACACCGAAAGCGAACGATTGGTGCAGGACGCCTTGGCGAAGGTGATGAGCCAGCGCACCTCCATCGTCATCGCCCACCGTCTGTCGACCATACAATACGCCGATGAGATCGTGGTGTTACAGAAAGGCCAAATCATCGAGCGCGGCAAGCACGACGACTTGATTGCCCTTGGTGGCGTATACAAGAAACTCACTGATTTGCAATCCATCGGATAAGCCATGAAAAAGCGATTCACCTTTTCCACCGGCGAGCACATCGATGCCGACCTTGAGGATTTGCAACGCCTCTTACGCGACAACCAGCAGTATTACGAAAACTATCAAGATGTCCTCGGCTCACTCGAAGACGACGACTATGTGGCGCGTGGCAACGGCTTCTGCGACCGCAAATACAGCGACGATTTCATTGAAGGGCAACTGGAAAAGTATGCGCAACGGGTGAAGGAGATCCAGAAATGGATTGCTGAATGGGAATAAACAATCAGCACATTTCCTTAGCCACCCTTGCTGCCAAGCGGGCATTGTTCAGCACCAGCTGGATGTTGGAAGCAAGGCTATCGCCACCCGTAAGGTCTTTGATGCGTGCCAACAGATAGGGCGTCGTCTCTTTGCCATGAATGCCCAACCTCTTGGCATCTGCCACGGCCTCGTCGATGGCGGCGTTGATGCGGTCGGCATCCATGGAATATTCCTCTGGGATAGGGTTGGTGACCAACATGCCACCGCCGAGTCCCATCTCCTGCTTGGCGATGAAGGCCTTGGCCACCTCCTCGGGAGTGTCGAGGCGGTAATCCACCTTGAAGCCGCTCTTGCGGGTGTAGAAGGCAGGTAGTTCCTCCGTGCCATAACCGATCACTGGCACGCCCTTGGTCTCGAGATACTCGAGGGTGAGTCCCAAATCAAGAATCGACTTGGCTCCGGCACAAATGACCATGACGGGAGTGCGGGCCAGCTCCTCCAGGTCGGCGGAAATGTCCATGGTGATCTCTGCACCACGGTGCACGCCGCCCACGCCACCAGTGGCAAACACGCGAATGCCTGCCAATGCCGCAATGATCATTGTCGTGGCCACAGTCGTGGCGCCATCTTGTCCGCGTGCCACAAGTACGGGCAGGTCACGGCGCGAGGTCTTGGTGACAGCAGTGCCTTTTTTGCCGAGATATTCAATCTCCGATGGGGTCAAACCTGCCTTCAGGCGGCCACCGATGACGGCAATGGTGGCGGGCACTGCCCCTTCATCACGGATGGTCTGCTCCACTCGCAACGCCGTCTCCACATTCTGTGGGTAGGGCATTCCGTGGGAAATGATGGTTGATTCGAGAGCCACGACGGGCTTTCCGTTTTGCAATGCTTCAGCCACTTCGGGCGAGAGGTCTAAGTATTTGTTCATGATTGTTGTTGGTTTACGGTATCAGGACTTTCAATGTTATTCTTTGCACAGAGCAGGCCGATGTGCGCAGCTTCTTCAATGGTAGCTTGAGGACCAGCGTGAATGATGCCCGCCATGAGCGCGTCTCCTGCACCCGTGGCGTTCACCACATGGCAAGGCAAAGCAGGGAAATGGTGCTTGGTGTCGACTTCAACGACCTCCAACCCATCCGCTCCGAGGCTGACAAAACGCCTGTCGACACCTTGCAAGTCGGCAAGGATAGCGTTTTCGATCTGATTGCATTTCAGTGTGAAGAAATGCTTTTTGACCGACATCGCCATGGCCTCTTTGATTTTGGTTGCCTTGGCACCCGAAACTGCATCCACATAGAGCGGCTTGTCGGTATGGTCTATCAGATAGGCCAAAGTTTCCACGGGGATATTGGCATCGGCCACAAAGGCATCGACATCGCCCAACTGTTCCATTTTTGGTGCCAGCCATTCGGGAGTGATGCCATCGGCAGCAGCCATATCCGCCACGCCACCGACCATCTCGCCGTCACAGTCGTTGATGCTCAAGAAACAAGAGCGTGCACCTGGGGCGGCATAGTCGCAGAGGCTGATGTCGATGTGGGCTTTACGGCAACTCTCGGCAGTGAAACGACCGAAATCGTCGCCTCCGAACAAGGTCAGGAAGACGACCTCGTCGCCCAGCAGTGCTAGGTTATGGGCTATGTTGCGCCCTACCCCACCCGCCGTCAGGCGCACCGTGCCAGGATTGGAGTCGCCAGGCACAAAAGCGCTGAAGCTCGTGGCGATAATGTCGGCATTCGCTCCGCCAATTACACAGATTCTCATGGTCTAATGCTTTGTTTGGTGCAAAGATACGAAAAAGTATAGATTCCACAAGTATTTGGGGATGGCATATAAGTTTAATAACAATACATATTTTTTGCGTGTCAAGAGTGGTAGGTGCAAAATTTGCGCATACCACTTTGAGCGCTGTATAAAAAGCAATGTGCAAAAAATGCAAATTGCAATTCAAGAGAAGCATGTGTGCAAATAATGCACCCGTGGTAGTATTATGCAAATTGTGCATATTACTATTTGCTGATGAAAATAACGTGAGTATTATGCACGTTAATAGACAAATTTGAGTCTCATGTCACG
>CAMYXV010000034.1 GCA_947303055.1 uncultured Bacteroidales bacterium | reverse complement strand
TGACTTTGCCGCCAACTCTGTTGGTGACGTTCTCGTTAACCCAAGTCCATCTCTTGTCAGGTTCGCCGGGAAGTTGGATGTCGTCACCGCGTTTGAGGCCGAGTCTGTGGGCGACAACAGTGGTGATGTCCTTGTTGTAGATGCCTTCCAAAGTGGCTTTGATGCCGCCAGGAAGTTCAGCGTCGAAGCCCAAGGAGCTCTTCCAAGTCTGTGACATCTTCAGGTTTTTGTCCATGATGGTGGTAGCCGTAGGAGCTGCCAGATCGGCGGGCAGGTTCTCGGTGCCGAACAAAGTGGCATGGTTGGCGATAATTTGATTCAGGTCAGAGTAGAAGTGAATCTCGGTGTTATCGGCGGTAGGATTGATGTACTGATACTGCATGCAGTTGGAGTTACCCACAGTAGAAACGATCCACACGAAAGGAATACGGCCGGTGTAGAGGCCAGAACCACCGCGGAGGATGTACTTACGCTCGCCAGTGAGGTCCCAATTGAAGCCCAAACGGGGTGAGAAGTTGACGCGAGCCTTAGGCATATCGGCAGTCGAGAGGCCGTGCATGGTGTTGTCGCCGTCGGCAATGGCGTGGTGAACTTCAGTGGTAGTGCCGTCTTCGTTTTCTACGGTTTCGTTCCAGCCTTCAGCAAACTCCTTATTATAGTTGTAGCTGGCGATGGAAGGATAGTAAGGCAGTTCGACGCGGAGACCGAGGGCGAGTTTGAAGCGCTCGCTGAGGGTCATTTCGTCTTGCAGATAAACTGAACCTTGCATGTAGTTGAAGGAAGGATACACCTGCTTCGGGTTGCCGTTGTTGTCGCGGTTGTTACCGAAGGTGATGGCGAAAGCCGTCGGGTTGGCACCGCTGGTGAAGTCTTCCCAGCTGTTGTAGACATAATAACCAGCACCGCCCTGCATGTAACCGTTCTTGGTGTTGTCGAACTCATATTGGGCACCGAGGGTGAAGTTATGGATACCAGTGAGGTAGCTCACTTCGTCGGTGACGACAGCGGTCTGCACCTCGCGGAGGTTTCCATAGGTGAACGGGTCGGGACCGAAGCTGGTGTAAACAGCCTTGGTTTCGGCAGTGCCGTCGCCGTCGGTATCGAGGTTCTCAAGAATATCAACGGTGGGGAAGAGGTCACCCACGAAGCTGCGGGGCTCATACTGACGTGAATAAGTGGCACGCAGCATGTTGTTGCCGCGACCGCTCAAGAAGCTGTGGTTCCATTCGGCAGCCACTGAGCTGAAGTTTTGCTCTTGGAAGTAACGGCTGCTCTCGAAATAGAGGGCGCAGTCCGAAGTACGGCCGTAGCTGTTACGGTTGTAAGGATTCGGCACAATGGGGTTCACTGAGTTGGAAGGTGAAGATGAATACTTGTTCTTCACCAAGCTGTAACGAATGTTGAACTTATCCTTGTCACTGGCGTTCCAGTCCAAACGGGCCAACAGCTTGTAGTCAGGAGTGCTGGCGCTGTAGTTCTGGTAACGGCCAGGATCGTAACCGTAAGTGGCCTTCAGATAGTCCTTCATCATGTCCATTCTCTCGACGGTAGGACGGCTGTATTGCGTACCACCACCCCATGTGTCGTCTTCGCTCTCGCGGGCAAAGTGAGTTTGACCGGGGTCGATGTCGCTCTGATATTCAAAGTTCACGAAGAAGAACAACTTGTCCTTCACGATGGGACCGCCAACGCTGATACCAGCGGTGTTATCCAGTGAGCTGGAGAGCTTCAGACGGTCGGGATAGTTGCCGAGTTCGTCCTTCACACCATACTTGGTACCGATAAGACCGTCGTTGGTGAAGTAGTCATACACACTGACGTGGAAGTTGTTGGTACCGCTCTTGGTGATGGCGTTGATGGCACCACCAGTGAAGCCGCTGTGACGGACATCAAAAGGAGTGATGTTGATGGTCATGGCCTCGAGAGCATCCAACGAAATGGGGCTACCGCCAGCAGGCAGGTTGCCGCCGATACCGAAGGCGTTGTTGAAGGCAGCACCGTCAACGGTGACGTATGACGAACGGTAGTTACCGCCGCCGATGGCCAAACCGTTAGAAGTGACAGCCGCCTGAGGCGTCAGGGCCAAAACGTCGTTGAGGCTACGGGTGATGGTGGGCAGAGTGGTGATCTGCTCATTGTTGATAGCCGTAGTGGCACCGGCGCGGTCGCTGTCCATGCCGTTGCTAATGGCTTCGCCGACAACGGCGACCTCACCCAGACCGACAGCCTCTTCATTCAAGCGAACGTTGAGGATTTTGGTCTCACCCAGAGTGGCGGTGATACCTTCTTGCTTCACCGTCTGGAAACCCACCATACGAACCTCGATGGTGTAAGGGCCACCAGGACGGATGTTGAGCAAACGATAGGCGCCGTTCGCATCGGCTACAGCATAATACTGCGAGCCAGAGGGCGTGTGTGTGGCAACAACCGTCGCGCCCGGAAGCGAAGCCTTGTTGTTGTCCGTGATTTTTCCACTGATACTTGAAGTGGTCACCTGAGCCATCAAGCTAATGGAGGCAATCATAGCCACGAAAAAAGTAAGTAACTTTTTCATAGGTAATAATTTAATGTTAATAATTAAGTTGATTTGATTCGTTATTTCAAGCGTCGTTTTCATTTTGTCCACTCCATAAGACCGTGCAAATATAAGGCATTCCTTTGAATTGCCAAGCCATCCAAAGGCAAACATTTTTCGTTTTTTCCGAAAAGAAATCAACAGGATTTGTTTATATCTTATAAAGGTTTGATTTTGATAGGATTGGAAACCCGATGCAAGACGATTTTTGGAATGAAAACACTCCTTATTTATTTTAAAAGGCAAAAATGGCCCGATTTTCTTTCCTTGATTAGGCTGTTTTTCGTTTTTTTTGTCTATTTTTGAAGCCTAAAAATCAAACCTATGAAAAGACTATCGATAATTGCGTTGCTGACAGCTCTGATGTTCTGCCTTGGCTCGTGTGGCGAGAAGAACTCGAAGCAGTTTAAAGCGATGGAAGAAGAGATTTTATCTATTGAGAACCAGATTAATACCATAGCGGATTGCGATGAGTTGCAGATGTTGAACTTTGGCATCTTGGGCTTGCGCTCCGATTTGGACAATCTGATTCAGTCTGCCGAAATTCCTGATACTGAAATCAGCCAATTGGACGAGATGCTGACTAGTCTCGAAGCCACCTGGAATGGCAAGTGGTCGACCCTTGAATGCGACCAGACGCTCAATGATGGCCAGATGGATACCTCCGGTGAGGAGGATGGAGCCTATCAGGATTAGGATGTTTTGTAAACTGCGCTTTTTTTGTTATTTTTGCACAATCTAATATTACGACAATGGGATTCTTTTATCGACATAACCCAAAGAAATTCAACTACAAACCTCGCTACTATGACCCTGAACAACAGGCATGGGAAGAGAAAAAAGCTGCTGCAGGCCTCGACTCGAAGCTGACGCATGAGGAGCAGCTTCGTGCCCAAATGCGGAGCAAATGGGGCGCTGGGAAGTACGAGGAGACCAAAGAAGAACGACGCGCCAAGACGATTCGGAGAATCGCGTTGGGTGTGTTTATCGTCGTTGTCTGCTATTTGGTTTTTGGTACTGACCTTTGGTATAACATTGTTAAAGGCTTGATGGGCAAGTAAGTTATGCTCGACATCATCAAACTCCTACCCGACAGCGTTGCCAACCAGATTGCGGCGGGCGAGGTAATCCAAAGACCTGCATCGGCAGTGAAAGAGCTGATGGAGAACGCCTTGGATGCTGGTGCCACCCAAATTGATTTGGTTGTGAAAGACGCTGGCAAGTCGATGATAATGGTCGTCGACAATGGCTGCGCCATGTCGGAAACGGACGCTCGGATGTGCTTTGAGCGGCACGCCACTTCAAAAATCAGTAAGGCAGAGGATTTGTTTGCCATCCGTACCATGGGTTTCCGTGGTGAGGCCTTGGCCAGCATTGCCGCCATCGCTCAAGTGGAACTGAAGACGCGCCGCAAGGAAGACGAGGTAGGAGTGAAGATTGTCAATGAGGGCTCGGTGGTCAAGGAACAGACGCTCGTCCCTATGCAACCCGGTACTACTTTTACGGTTAAGAATCTGTTTTTCAACGTTCCTGCAAGACGTAACTTCCTCAAGTCGCCTCAGGCTGAGATGCGACATATCGTGGAGGAATTCACCCGTGTCTCGTTGATGAATCCTGACATTGGCTTTACCCTCAATAGCGATGGAAAGGAAGTCTATCATCTTTATCCTGGCAACCTCAAGCAGCGCATCATGGGCTTGTTTGGGAGCAATTATGAGGAGAAACTACTGCCCGTTCGTCAAGAGGCTGAACGCGTGCGTATTGATGGCTATATCGTCAAGGCAGAATATGCCAAGAAGACCCGTGGCGAACAGTATTTCTTTGTGAACAAGCGTTTTATCAAGCATGCCTATCTGCATCATGCCATCGAGAACGCGTTCATGGAAATGATTCCCAAGGACAGCTTCCCTGGCTATTTCCTAAACATCGAAGTGGATCCTTCCGACATTGACATCAACATCCACCCGACTAAGACGGAAGTTAACTTTTTGGATGTCAAGTTGGTGTATGCCATTCTTCATGCAGCGGTGCGCAAGGCTATCGGCCAGCACAATCTTTCTCCGATGATTGACTTCGAAGAGTCGGCCGACCTGAACAACGACTTTGGAACGGCTATGGGTATGTCGCAACCTATGGCCATTCCCAATATACCGATTGACCCGAATTTCAATCCGTTCAGAAAGGAATCTGTGCCGCGTGAATCGCATTGGGAAGGCTCGTATCAGCCCCAAAGAAACGCGTCTACTGGTGATTGGCGTTTGCTTTACGGTGAGCGGACGGATTTGCCTAATGAGACCATCGAAACAAAGGAGGAAACCAAACCTAATAGCCAGTATCTGCAAGTCAATCAGTCGTATATCGTCACGGTAGTGAAGTCGGGGCTGTTGCTGATTGACCAGCATTTGGCACATTCGAGAGTGCTTTTTGAGAAGTATCTGAAGGAGTTGGAAAACCATAGTGGCGTGTCGCAGCAGGAACTGTTTCCTCAGGCTTTGTCGCTTAATGTGAACGATGCCTCGTTGCTGAAAGAGATGCTGCCCGAGTTGGAAAACCTTGGTTTCGTTTTGGAACAAGCCAATCCGACCACCTTTATGATTAATGGCACGCCTACCGATGCCGCGGGTTGCGATGCTGTGGCTTTGTTGGAAAAGATTTTGGACAACTACAAAATCAATCGCACCGATTTGCAGTTGGATAGGAAGTTGAACTTGGCAAAGACAATGGCGATGCAGCTCTCGATCAAGGCGCAAACAAAGCTTACCGAAACGGAGATGCAAAACATTGTAGACCAGTTGTTTGCTTGTAATGTAGCAGAGGTTGCGCCGAATGGAAAAAAGATTTATGTAATAATAAACATGGAGGATTATTTTAAATGAGTCAACAATTCAGTCCAACAGGATTTAAAGTATTGCCAACAGTGGTGAAGCACCTGCTGATTATCAATATATTGATGTATCTGGCGACTTTCACTTTGACGCGTTTTAATATTGACCTGACGGAGTATTTGGGCCTTCATTTTTTCAAGGCTAGCCATTTTCAGCCTTATCAGCTGATTACTTATATGTTCATGCACGCCAATTTCGGGCACTTGTTTTTCAATATGTTTGCCTTATGGATGTTCGGTAATACGCTTGAAAACATTTGGGGCTCAAAGCGTTTCTTGTTGTTTTACATGGTATGTGGTATTGGTGCTGGACTATGCCAAGAATTGGTGCAGTACATCCAATATTCCACTTCCTTGGCCAACTACGCCACTGTGAACATGGGCGGACATATTGTTACCATGGATGCTTACTTGAACATGATGAACACGGTTGGCGCTTCGGGTGCCATCTATGGTTTGCTGTTGGCTTTCGGTATGATGTTCCCCAACTCGATGATTTACTTCTATTTCCTTATTCCCATCAAGGCAAAATGGTTCGTTATTGGATATGCTGTCGTTGAGCTGGTCACGGGACTTACTGGGGTCGACAATGTGGCGCATTTTGCCCATCTCGGAGGTATGCTTTTCGGTTTGCTGCTCATCTTGTATTGGAAAAAGAATCCCGCAGGTCCGAACAAAAACTTCAGGAAATGGAAAGACATTTTCCAATCATGGAAACAGAAATCGAAAATGAAATACACACCATACGAGGAAATCCATGAGCCTCGGGTGCCGCGCTCTGATGAGGAATACAATAGACAAAAAGCTCAAACAGAGCGTGATATAGATGCCATCTTGGACAAAGTTGCCAAGAGCGGGTATGATAGTTTGACGCCAGAAGAAAAGGAGTTTTTATTTAAAAACAGCAAGTGAGATGGAAAGGAAAGAAAGAGGGTTTTTCGGTAAATTGCTGGTCTTCATTCTGTCGGTTTTGGCGTTTCTTGGACTGGTCGCGATGGCATTGAGTGTCATCAACGCCTATATCAATCCTCAACATTTCATTTGGACTACTGTGTTTGGTTTGGCGTTTTGGGAAATCCTTATCTATAATATTCTGATCTTCACACTTTTGGTTTTGCTGTGGTCAAGGAAAGCCTGGATTTCGGTTTTGGCTCTGATTATCGCTATTCCTGGCATTGCCAAATCATTTTCTTTTGGCTCAAAGGTGGAGGCTGACAACAGCATCCGCATCATGAGTTATAATGTGCACATGTTCAAACCTGTTGATAAGAAAACGGACAAGGAAAGTTTTGCCTATCAGATTATTAATATGGTGAAGGACCAAAATCCGGATATTCTATGCTGTCAGGAATTCAGTGGCTATCGAACGGATATAACACGCTCGAAGTGTATTGTGGATTTTGCGGAAAAATCAGGATATCAATATGTTTACTTTAATAAGAAAAGAAACTATGGTGGTAACGTGATTTTTTCCAAATATCCAATTGCCAAAGTGTCCGAGGAGTCGGGGATTGGGAAAGAGGAAACCTATGGCGTAATGGTTTCGGTGGATGCAGGAGAGAAAGGAAAGTTTCATGTCGCCAATGTTCATCTGCTTTCCTATGCGATTACGGATAATGAAATTGATGTTTTGACAAACACTTCTGAACGACAGAACCTTGATACGGTTGGTAAAACCGTGCTTCACAAGCTGAGATATGCTTTTGAACGGCGTAGTGAAGAGCTTAATAATGTGATCAATGGAATGCCGCAGGTTGATGGCCCAATCATCGTGTGTGGTGACTTCAACGAGCCGCCGCTTTCCTACAATTACCGTCAGATGCAAAAGGCGGGTTTTGTCGACACGTTTACCAAGGTAGGACGGGGCATCAAACCTACCTATGCGGGAAAATTGCCCTTGTTACGTATTGATTATGTTTGGGCCAACGATGGTGTTACGCCACTCAATTTTAGACGTTACCGTTACAAGGGTTCCGACCATTATCCAATTATGTTAGATTTTAAAATACAGTAAAATATGACACTCATCAAATCCATTTCCGGCATTCGTGGTACCATTGGCGGCCAGCCGGGCGACAACCTCACGCCAATCGACATGGTGAAATTCACCGCTGCTTTTGTCAAATTCGTGCAACATCATAAAGGGGTGAAACGTCCTAAGGTCGTCGTCGGCCGCGACGCACGTCTCTCGGGTTTCCTTGTGAATCAAGTGGTTTGTGGTACATTACAAGCTATGGGTGCCGACGTGCTTGATATTGGCCTGAGCACTACGCCTACCACTGAAATCGCTGTCACTGGTTTGAAAGCAGATGCAGGTATCATCCTGACCGCCAGCCATAACCCTGCGCAATGGAATGCCTTGAAGCTCCTCAACGAGAAGGGTGAATTCATTTCTGCCGCCGAAGGCGCTTGGCTGCTTGATGTGGCCGCCAAAGACGACTTCGACTTCGTTCCGATTGAAGAAATCGGTAGCTATCAACAAATTGACGGCTGGATGGACAAGCACGTTGATATGGTTTGCCAGCTGCCCTTGGTCAACAAGGAGGTGATTGAAAAGGCCAACTTCAAGGTGGCCGTGGACGCGGTCAACTCGACGGGTGGCATTGCCATTCCCAAGATGTTGCGTGCTCTTGGCGTGAAGGAGGTGCTCGAACTCAATTGTGAGCCTACAGGTAAGTTCGCCCACACACCCGAGCCCCTGGCACAGAACCTCACCGACATCTGCCGCTACGTCAAGGAGCAGGGCTGCGACTTTGGCGTGGTCGTCGACCCCGATGTGGACCGTTTGGTCTTTGTCAAGGAAGACGGTGAGTTGTTTGGTGAGGAATACACTTTGGTCTCGGTGGCCGACTTCATCCTGAAACATACCCCTGGTCCGACGGTGAGCAACCTATCTTCAACTAGAGCTTTGCGTGACGTGACGCAAAAGCATGGCCAGCAGTATTTTGCCGCTGCTGTGGGTGAGGTCAACGTGGTGGAGAAGATGAAGGAGGTGGGAGCCGTCATTGGTGGCGAAGGCAACGGTGGTGTCATCTATCCCGAATTGCACTATGGTCGTGATGCTCTCGTTGGAACGGCTTTGTTCTTAACCCAGTTGGCCGAGAAGAAGGTGAAGTGCTCTGAGCTGAAGCAGACCTATCCGCTCTATGTGATGTCGAAGAACAAGATCCAACTCACACCATCCACGGACGTGGACGGCATCTTGGCCAAGTTCGCTGAGAAGTTCAAGAATGAGAAGGTGACTACCATTGACGGCGTGAAGATTGACTTCGAGGAAGGCTGGGTGCATCTGCGCAAGTCGAACACCGAGCCGATCATCCGCATCTATAGCGAAGGCAAGACCGAGGCCGAGGCCGAACGCTTTGCCAACATGATTTTGGAAGAAGCAAAGAAAATGGTATAATGTTGTCGGCGTTTCGACAAGCTCAACGACCTTGGCTTTTGCAGGTCCCTGAGCCTGTCGAAGGGCCGGTTTAAAGATGTAAATGCTTATGAAACGAGGATTTGGAAGTGATAATCATTCGGGCATCTGTCCCGAGGTGATGGAGGCCATTGCCCGCGTGAATAAGGAACACGCCTTGGCCTATGGCGATGATGAATACTGTGCTGCCACGGAAGCCAAGTTCCGTGAACAGTTTGGCGAACAGACGCGTGTTTTTTTCGCCTTCAATGGCACGGGCTGCAACACCCTGTGCATCGATGCCATGGCTCATTCCCATGAGGCCGTGGTATGTGCCGAGACTGCCCATATCAACGTGGACGAATGTGGTGCGCCGCAGCGTATTGTGGGTTGCCGCCTGCTGACGGTGGACACACCTGATGGCAAACTGACTCCTACTTTAATCAAGACACGCTTGCATGGCTTCGGATTCGAGCACCACTCTCAACCCAAGTTGATTTCTATCACGCAACCTACCGAGTTGGGCACTTTGTACACCTTGGATGAAATCAAGGCCATCGTAGGTCTGGCAAGGGAATACAATATGTATGTCCATATCGACGGTGCTCGTCTGGGCAACGCCGCCGTGGCCTTGGGATGCACCTTCAAGGAGATGACCACCGACCTCGGCGTGGATGCGGTCTCCTTTGGTGGCACCAAGAACGGCCTGATGATGGGGGAGGCAGTGGTGCTATTGAACCCCAACATCTGTCCTGACTTCAAATACCGTCGCAAGCAAGCCATGCAGCTTTGCTCGAAGATGCGTTTCATCGCGGCGCAGTTTGATGCCTATTTCGAGAATGACCTATGGCGGCACAATGCCACACATAGCAACAAAATGGCACAGTTGCTCTACCAGGCCGTGAAGGACATTCCAGGCGTAAAGGTTGTCTATCCTGTGCAGGCCAATGGTGTGTTTGCACAGCTGCCTAAAAAGGTTTGGAAGGAGTTGCAGAACCATTATTTCTTCTACGACTGGGACGAGGATGCCGATGTCGTCCGATGGATGTGCGCGTTTGATACCACGGAGGAGGATATCAGGTGCTTTGCCGATAAGTTAAAGGAACTGATAGTAAAATAAACAATATAACATTGTCAACATCTGTGTCTTCGCAGATGGAATGTTTCGTCTGCGGGACGCAGACGATGACAATGTTTTATTCCACCATGATTTTCAAAATCTCCACATCGGTCTCTTTCATGCCGTTGCGGCCCAGACGTCCAATGTGGTCGATGGTCTCTTCCACGTCGTGGCCGATGATGCCGTCGCCGCCGAGGAGGTTGTCGTCTTGTTTGCTCATCTCGTAGCCAAGGATGCCTGCCTCCACGGATAGGGCAATCTTGCCTGCGCAGGAAGGCTTGGCGCCGTCGCAGACGATACCTGCCGCGATGCCCAAGGCGTTCTCCAAGGTGTGCTCGATGACGCAGAGCGGCTCACCCATGAGATAGGCGATGCCACAACCTGAAGCACAACCTGCACTGACGGCACCGCAATAGGCTGATAATCTGCCGATGCCGGTCTTTTGGTGGATGGCGACAAGGTTGGAAAGGGCCACGGCACGATAGACGCGGTCGTTGTCAATATGAAATTCCTCAGCGTAGGCGAGGATGGGCAGGCTGACCGTCATACCTTGGTTGCCGCTGCCTGAGTTGATGATGACGGGCATCTCGCAGCCACTCATGCGAGCATCACTACCTGCTGCTGCCCAAGCTCTGGCTTTAATTCTCACATCGGTGCCGAAACTCATGATGGTGCTGCCGATGTTGGCACCCCAATTGTTGTTAAGACCTTCTTGAGAGATAGCTTTATTGCATTCGATTTGAGGTTGGATAATAGGCTTAAGGTCTTCAATGTCAACGGTGTTGGCGAAGTCGTAGATGCCCTTCATGCTGAGGCAGCTGCGGTCGGTGAGCTTGGTGGCTCCTGTGTCGGCATAGCCTGAGTCGAACAGCACCTTGTCGTCCTTCTCCATCTTCACGATGTTGGTATGGAAGCCCGCAATACGCACGCTGGCGGAGTGCTCCTCAGTATATAAGGTGACGGTCACATCCAATTGGGCGATGACGTTCAAAGGGACAATGGTCATCAGCGTGTTGTCCAAGAAGGCACCGATTTCCTTTTTCTGCTCCGGCGTCACCTCAGCGATGACCTCCAAGGCTTTCTTGGGGTTGCCGGCAACGATGCCCGCTGCGACCGAAGCTTTTAGGCCTTTCATGCCCTTGGTGTTGGGCACGATGACGCTTTTCACGTTCTTGATGATATTGCCGCTGGCCTTGATTTCCACGCGTTTGGGCATTTCACCTAAGATTTCATGCGCTTTAGCGGCGGCATAGGCCAAACAAATCGGTTCGGTGCAGCCCATGGCAGGCACGAGTTCTTCTTTCAAAATGTTCAGATAGGAGGTGTAGAGACAATCGCTTTTATCCATATCGCCAAATTTTTGTGCAAATATACAAAAAAAACAAGGAATTGCTTGGTAGGAGAAAAATAATCACTAACTTTGCCAAAAATCTGAATCAACTTAAACCTTATGTAGAATAAAAATTACAAGTATGAATGACAATTTCGAAACCTCTTTGAAGGCATGGAATGAAAACGAAAAAGCCGCCAACGAATTGATCAACATCGTTGGTAGATTATGGTACGACAAGTCAGTGGAACTCATTATGTTGCGTTCGCTGCTGGTCAACCGCGGCTCGGGTAAGATCCTGAACAAGCACCTCCGCGCGTCCACAGTGTTGAACAAGCCGGTCCGTGTGCAGGATTCCTTGCTCATCGCCAAGGCCCTCCTTGCCGAGAATCTCGCTCCCGCCCGTATCGACCTCGGTCGCCTCAACTCCGAGTGGACGGATGAGAAAGAAAAGTACAATAACAATGTGACCGCTTTTGTGCGCGACAAGCTCAGCTACATCATTGACGCTAATCCGCGCAGCAACAAGGTACAGGACGTTATCCTCTATGGTTTCGGTCGTATCGGCCGTATCCTGTGCCGTGAGATGACCGAGATGGCTGGCCGTGGCGATGCGCTCCGCGTCCGCGCTATTGTTACCCGCAAGAATTCACCTGAGGACATTTTGAAGCGTATCAACCTGTTCCGCACCGATTCGGTACACCGTTACTTCCACGGTGTTTGCACGCCCGTTGAGGGTGAAAACGCCATGATGGTTAACGGCCAGAAGATCCTCTTCTTAGAAAGCAAGAACCCCGAGGACCTCGACTATACGCAATATGGCATCAACGATGCCTTGCTCATCGACAACACGGGTGCTTTCCGTGACAGAGAGTCCTTGTCGCGTCACCTCCAAGCCAAGGGTGTGGCTAAGGTGCTGCTCACCGCTCCTGGTAAGGGCGACATCCCGAATGTGGTGTATGGTGTCAACCAAGACACGCTCGACTTGGACAATGAGACCATCTTCTCGGCTGCAAGCTGCACCACCAACGCCATCGTGCCTGGTCTGGAAGTCATGCTGAAGAACTTCGGCATCGTGAAGGGCCACATCGAGACCATCCACAGCTACACCAACGACCAGAACCTGCTGGACAACTACCACAAGAAAGAGCGTCGTGGTCGTTCGGCCCCGTTGAACATGGTTATCACCGAGACGGGTGCTGGCAAGGCTGCTGCCAAGGCCATCCCCGAACTGAAGGGCAAACTGACGAGCAACGCCGTGCGTGTGCCTACGCCTGATGTCTCCTTAGCTGTTCTTGCTCTCGACCTTGAGCGCGAAACCACTGTTGAAGAAGTCAATGAAGCCTTCCGTAAGGCTTGCTTGGAAGGCAACCTCATCGAGCAGATTCGCTTCAGCAGCAACACGGAGTTCGTGTCGAGCGACGGCATCGGCGACAGCTGCGCCTGCATCTTCGACGCACCGGCCACCAAGGTCAGCGAAGACGGCAAGACCGTCATCCTGTATCTGTGGTACGACAACGAGTTCGGCTACAGCAACCAGGTGGTCCGCCTCGCCCGCCACATCGGCCAGGTGAAGAGCTACAGATATTATTGATGCTGTACTTTCACTGAAAAAGACGAAGTGTTAAACGAAAAAGTGTCCTTCGGGACACTTTTTTTCGTATTTTTGCCGCCTTATTTGCAAACTAAAACATAATGAACAATAAAAACACTTTAATTGGTTTTGTCCTTATTACGGCCATCCTCTTCGGCTGGATGTATTTTATGAGCCCATCGAAGGAGCAACTGGCTGAACAACAGCGTATTCAAGACTCCATCCGTCAAGCGCGATTGGAACAGATGGCCTTGGATTCACTCCGTCAGGCGGAACAGCAGGCCGTACAAATGGCGGCTATGCAGGCCGATTCGGCCCAGTTGGCGGACATGGATTCCCTCAGCAGAGCCCAATTGTTGCAGAACACCCTTCGCGACAAATACGGTGTCTTCGCCGCCGCTTCCGAAGGTGCTGAACAGACTTGGACCATCGAGAACAAACTTCAAAGGCTGACATTCACCAACAAAGGCGGTTTCCTGAAACAAGTGGAACTGAAAGACTACAAGACCTACGATTCGCTGCCGCTGATTTCCTTTGATCCCGAGACGGTGAAGTTTGACCTCTCGTTCTTCGCGCAGAACCGCATCGTCAACACCTCGCAGTTCTATTTCCAACCCTATATGAACGGCCAACCATACACTGGCGGCGACATGACGGTAGGGGAGAACGACAGCATCGTGTTCGCTTTGCGTCTGCCCACCGAGAATGCAAACCAATACCTTGAATACGTTTACACGGTTCGTTACGACAACTACATGATGGACTTCGATGTCCGCACCGTCGGGCTGAAGGATGTGATTGCCACCAACGCCGACTATATGACCATCGATTGGGAAGTCGACCTGATGAAGCAGGAGAAGAGCACCGACCGTTTTGCCGGCGAATCGGTGTATTACCGCTCGCTGACCGACAAAGACGTCGACCACCTCAACGAGCAGAAGGATACGGAACAGACGGTGAACAGCAAATTGAAATGGGTGTCGTTCAAGCAGCGTTTCTTCTGCAATGTGATTGTGGCCAAGAACGAGTTTGAGAATGCCCGCATGGCCACGCTGACCCGCAAGTCGAGCAACCCGCGCTATTTCAAGTCGATGTCGGCAAATATCGAGGTGCCTTACGATGTAAAGGCCGAGACAAACGTTATTCCGATGCAGCTCTATTTTGGCCCCAACCACTTCAAGACCTTGCGCAGCTACGGCATCGGCTTGCAGGACCAAATTAACTTGGGTAACTTCTTTTTGATCAAATGGATTAACTACGGTGTCATCGCGGTGTTCAACTGGCTGAGCAGCTATGGCTGGAACTATGGTATCGTCATCCTGATTCTGACCATCCTCATCAAGACCTTGTTGTTCCCCTTGGCATTCAAGTCATACAAGTCATCTGCCATTACCCGCGTCTTGAAGCCTGAGATGGAAGCCATCAACGCGAAGTATCCCAAGGAAGAAGACGCCATGAAGAAACAGCAGGCCGTGTTGAACCTGCAAAAGCAAGCTGGTGTGAGTCCTGCTTCGGGATGCTTGCCGGCATTGCTGCAGTTCCCCATCCTTATCGCTATCTTCCGTTTCTTCCCGGCCAGTATCGAGTTGCGTCAGCAGCCCTTCCTTTGGGCCGATGACCTTTCCACCTACGACAGTATCATTGAGTTCCCGAAGTTCCTCGGCATGGACCACCTTAGCCTGTTCACCTTGTTGATGACCATCACGACCTTCATTTATACTTACGTGAACAACAAGCAGATGGACTATTCGAGCAACCCGCAGATGAAACCCATGAAGTGGATGATGTACCTCATGCCCATCATGTTCTTTGGTATCTTCAACAACTACTCTTCGGGTTTGAGCTACTACTACATGCTGGTTAACATCATCACCTTCATCCAGATGTTCATCTTCCGTAAGATGATTGATGAGAACAAGGTACGCGCCACCATTGAAGAGAACAAGAAAAAGCCTCAGAAGAAATCAGGTTTCATGAAACGTCTCGAAGAGGCACAGAAGCAGCAGGCCAAGTTGCAGCAACAACAGAAAAAGCGTTGATTATGGAAAACAAGCTTGAAATATTTCTGAAAGCCATCCTTGAGACGCGCAAGGTGTGGTTGCTTGAGGCCAAGGAAGGCTTCTTCGCCATGTTGGAGGATAACAATGGGGCCTCTTATGTGCCGCTTTGGGAATCGGAAGAACTGGCGGCTAAGGCTGCGCAAGGGGACTGGGCTGGTTACACTACGACCAACATGGGCTTCTCGGAGCTACAGCATTGGCTGAAAGAACTGGCTGATGACGAGATAGACATCGCGGTGTCGCCTGAAAAAGATGGTGAGATTACGGCGATACCTTCCTATAAGTTCAGAAATTGGTTGAAACCCTACGACGACCATTCCTACAAGGAAAAGGACGACGAGGATGAGGACGACTTCGACTACGGTGAAGGCTGGGCGCAACCATGGCAATAAGCATACGGCCCTTCGACAAGCTCAGGGACCTTCACTTTTTGACGGTTAAGGGTGCCTGAGCCTGTCGAAGGCCCCGTTTCAAAAAACGAATAACAAATGAAAAGCAAGCTGTTTGGTGTATTGTTACTGATTGAGGCGGCGGCACTTTTGCTGACGGCCGCAGTGGCATTGCACTATCAGCATGTGGCGGGGGAGACCGATGCTCGATGCTTTCTCCTGACGGCGGGTTTGACGGGTGCAGTTGGATTGTTGCTTTACAACATAGGCAACATGAACAAACGCGGTACCCTGCAAATCCGTGATAC
>CAMYXV010000033.1 GCA_947303055.1 uncultured Bacteroidales bacterium | reverse complement strand
ATCTTCCGCATTGACCTCGGCTGGAATGTTGTCAAGCGGAACCTGCGCCCATGCTATCGGCCCGAAGGCGAAGAGGGCGAGGAGGATGAGGGATAGTTTTTTCATTTGATTATTGTTTGTTATTGTTGAATTGTTGTCTTGTTGGGTTTCCCTTTCAGGGAATGGAGTGTTTGCGTTTTTGTGAAGGACGGCGGCATCAGGCACTTTCTGGCTTGCCACCACTTCAAGCCGCCGCTTTCCACTCTTGTCTTTCTCTCCATTCCCCGTAGGGGAATCTTGTTTTTCTATCATTTTTTAGTTGTTTAGTTGTTCAGTTGCAGGTCGCTGACTTCTGTGGGTGCTGTCCCCCGTAGGTCGCGACCTACGGTTAGGGTTAGGGTAGTGTCGTCCCTTCGGGACGGGTCTGGCGGGGTTTGGGTTGCTGGACGCTGCCGTTTTGCCTTGCTTCATCGATTTCTTTTTGCAGCTGCATCAGTTCATTCATCTTCGAGGAACTCTTGGTGTCTGTGTCCTTTATGCCTGCTTTGATCTGCTTGCGCTCATCGTAGTAGGCTTTTATCTCCTCGTTGGTGACACCCGTGATCTGCTGGCACTGGGCAAACAGATGCTGCATATTCACTAATAGCCCGTTACAAAAGATGGCATAGCCGCAGAAATCGAAGTCGAGCGTGCGCTTCAGGGAGTAAATGGGCGATTCGGTGGCAAAGTCGTTGCCAATCGACTCGCAGACCATCGTTTTGAAATTATTGCGGGCTTGATAGAAATCAGCCACGTTCTCGGTGAAGAGCACATTGCCCACCGTGTTGATCGTCTCGATACTTGACGAGAAGATTTGCTCGGTGGTCTCCGTAAACCCCGCAGAGGGCATCTGCGAAGCAAGCCGGAACCTCAACACGTCGAACTGAATGGTGTCTTGTGCAATCTGCCTCTGAATCAGCATCGACTGGTAGAGCATCGAGTCGGCTTTCTGCACCGACTGCAGCGTGTTGTACATGTCGTACATCACCATCATCACGATCTCGTGCTTCTCACGCTGTTTACTGTGGTGGTTGATGATGGCTGCCGTGCCAAAGGTGAGGACGATGGAGATGGAAATACCAAGGACGGTGCGCAGCAGGCTTTTCCAGAAATCCTTGCCTCCTTTCACTTTCGGGGCGTCGGGCAGCGGGCTTAGTGCATCTTGGGTGATTTGTTCCATGTTTTGACTTGAATTTAATACTTTTTGGGTATTGTCACCTAGGTTTATTTTTGAGGGCGCAAAATTACACTAAATCAAGTTTTTAGCATGTCGTTTCTATTCGGCAATTTGTAAATCGGATTCGGTGATTTGTAAACATTTCCTATTAGATTCGGCAAAATGTAAACCAATTCGGCAAAATGTAAACCTGGCACAGATTTTCAACCGTCTTGTTGGTCGGTGAATGCAAATGGATTATTTTTGCAGGCAAAACCACGTAACAATGATGCGCATATTTAGTTTTATTGACGCGAGACTGCGAGACGCGAGACTACGGGACATTGGTTTGTCTCGAAGTCCCGAAGTCCCGTGTCCCGAAGTCAAAAGATATTGTAGTATAATTCTGAATACTTACTTATTGTTTATCGTTTCGATTTTCCTGTGCGGTTGCGGTCAACATCCCCAGCCTGCGCCCCGCAGCGACCGCTATAGTGTGGACTCGCTGAGAAGACTGGCCGCCATCGACCTTGATGCCGCCTATCGGCGTGTCAGCGAGGGCGAACATAGCGGCGAACTCTCAAAATTCGAATCGGCCGACCTCTGCGCCCACCTCACCTACCAATACACGGACAACTACGCTTTGGCAATGGATTATTGTCGCAAAGCGCTTTCCGCCCTTGGCAACGAGGACGATGAACCGCGTGTGGAGACCCTTTATTTGCTTAGTACCATAGCGGAAGCGGGAAAGGACTTCCAAACCTGCATTAACGCCTGCACCGAAGGCAAGGAGGTCGCCCATCGGAACAAGATGAAGTTTGAGGAACATTCATTCGACTACCTCGTGGGAAAATGCAAACTCGACATGGGTCTGAAAGACGAGGGATTGGCTCTCATGTCGTCTTCCATCAACAAGGCCATGCAGGTCGTGGATGGTGAGGGCGAATATGGTCACCTTATTTATTTTGTCAACAACCTGATAAACTGCTATATTGCAGTCGACAATATGGAAGATGTGCTTCGTGAGTCAGACCACCTCGAACGTTTGATTGATGAAATGGAGGCCAAATATCCTCAGGCGAAGCCCTATTGTGACCAATGTCGCTTCGACCTCCATTCCAATCGTGCCATCGCCAAAATCACCCTTGGTCGCCCTCAGGAAGCCGAAACCGACTTCGACCAAGCCCTTGCCTTCGATTTTGCCAAAAGCTATCGCGGCAGCGACATGCTGTTGCATTATTATGCCGCTGCGGGCAACGTGGATTCTGTACTCAGCCTCTTGAACCGCTTTCCTTACCAAGAAAACGACACGGTGCAAAGGCTCTATTGTAGGCGCCTTTTGCGTCTTGAACAAGCCTATCGCGTGGCAGGCGACACGGCCATGGCCAACCTGTACCAATGTCGCATCGACACCTTGTCGCAACTCATCGACCGAAACGAACAAGAGCAAGGTGTCGCCGTGAATGCCGCCCAATATGAGACACAACAATATAAGATGGAATTGGACGACTTGTCGAAGAACACCAAGAAGATGAACATTATTTTGGTCGTATTGGTTCTGTTATTACTGGTGATTATTCTCGTCTTGTATTGGAAAAACAAACGGAAGATGGCGAAATCGGCTGAGGAATTGAGGCAGAAGACCAAGTCGATGGAGCAGGAGATGACGAGGCTTCAGAAGCAGGTAAACATCATTGCCCGCGATAACAGCCAAGCCTCGCCTCAAGCCACCAAACAAGCCGCCAAGTCGCTGACGGCTTTCATCGAGGGGCAACAGCTCTACCTCAACAAGGACCTCTCACGCGCACTGGTAGCCAAAATGATGGGCTGTTCGCATCAAACCATCACCAAGATGCTGAACGAGATACAGCCCGACCTCTCCTTCCCCGACTACATCAAGGGACTGCGCATTGCCTATGCGCTCAAACTCATCAAGGAGAAACCTGGACTCACCGTGCAGCAAATCGCCGACCAGTCGGGTTTCTACAGCATCAGCAACTTTGAACGCGCCTTTAAAACGATTACGGGGAAAACCCCAAGGGAGTATTTGAAAGGGCAGAATTAGTATCAGCTCACAAAAACAGGAAAAACGGCTCAAATTACACTGATTTGAGGCGATTTTTCGTAAAAAACTCCCGTACATGCTGGAGTTTTTTATTTCCTATTCCTTTACAAATTTTTCACCGTCCCAAAGGTACACGGGCAATTGGTCTCCCTGGTAGGAGTCAAGCCTTACTTTGTCCATGTTGTAATATGCTTCTTCACAATCCCACGGGTTAAGCCTTACCGTGAGCGACACTGGCGGTTGAAAGTCGTAACCAATAAAATCCACTGGGGATTTTTCGAACATTTTCCTGAACTCTGCAATGTCGTTTTTGTAGTCTTCCGTTTTATCCGGATTGAGCAACTCGTCCAATGCGGGCTGCGGCAAAATGTCTTTAACCTCATCGGTCAATTCGCCATCTTTGTAGTATTTGGTCCAAAAATAATACTCCGTGGCACAGCCCGGACCGCCGAAATCGTGAGTAAAAGCTACTAAATAACCGCCGTCATTCAACGGGAAACAGTCCACCTCCTCACCCGAACTGCAGCCTTCGCATTCTTCATCGTAACTACCTGCTATTGAAAACGGATTGGGACTGTAAGTGTCTTTGATTTCCGGATACAGTTTCTTGAACAGTTCTTCCGCCACGTTTTCCATCGGTTCATCATCTTCGACTACCATGTCGGTAAGCTGAGCTTTAACATTGTCTATCGTTGCTTCGACCTTGGCATCGGTGTTCGAAGTATTCTCGTTGTTCTGATTGTTTCCTCCGCACGAAAACAGGGTCAATACCAGAAGGGATAGGATGGGAATGATTTGTTTTTTCATGTCGGTTTTTTGTTTTAAAAATGTAGAGACGTAGCGCGCTACGTCTCTACAAAGGTTTGTCATTTTGTCATTAATCATTAGGCGTCAATGCCGCGATCATCTCAGCAATCTTGGTCTTCACCTCGTCAACGAAGTTGTCGGGATTGAGGTCAGCCTTGAATGACTTGTCACGCGAGGCAAACTCGATGGCATTGCGCTCCAGCGTCTTCGGACTGACCACGATGCGCAGCGGCACACCCAACAGGTCTGCATCGGAGAACATCACGCCTGCGCTGATGTTGCGGTCATCGTAGATGACCTCCACGCCGGCCTTCTTCAAGTCTTCATAGAGCTTGTCGGCCACACGGCGCACATTCTCGTCGGCGATGCGCAGGGCGCAAATCTGCACCTGCCAAGGGGCGATGGTGATGGGCCAGATGGGACCATAGTCATCGTGGCTCACCTCGCAGACCGAAGCGATCAAACGACCCACACCGATGCCGTAGCAGCCCATGATGGGATATTTCAGTGTGTTGTCACTATCGAGGTACTGCATGTTCATAGACTCGGTGTATTTCGTGCCGAGTTGGAAGATGTTGCCCACCTCAATGCCACGGCTAATGGTGATGCTGTGCTTACCACACACAGGGCAAATGCCGCCAGCGGTAGCCTTGGCCACGCTGTCGTACTTCACCTCGCCGAGGTCGCGGGCCATGTTCATGCCCTTGTAGTGGTAGTTCTCCTTGTTGGCACCCGCCACGAAGCTGTTCAAGGTCTTCAGCGACTCATCGTAGACCACGGTGATGCCTTCCGGCAAGCCCTTAGGCCCAATAAAACCGGCACAGACACCCATCTCGGGGGTGACGGTGGCGGCATGCACCTCAGCACACAGCAGGTTACGGAGCTTGGTCTCGTTCACCTCGAGGTCACCACGCAAGAAGACGATGACCAACGAGTCATCCATGTTACGCTGATACAGCACGGCCTTGCAGGACTGCAGGGGCGACTTATGCAAGTAGTTGCACACATCTTCGATGGTCTTTTGGTCGGGGGTGTAAACCTCTTCCAAAGGCTCAATGGGATATTCCTCGTTGTGGACAATGCAATCAGCAGCTTCACTGTTGGAGCGGTAACCGCATTCAGGGCAGATGACGATAGTATCCTCGCCAATGTCGGTGAGCAGCATGAACTCGTGCGAGATGCGACCACCCATCATGCCCGAGTCGGACTTGACGGCTACGACCTGCGGCACGCCAGCACGGGCAAAGATGCGGTCGTAGGCATGGTAAGCCTTGGCGTAGTATTGCTCCAAGTCCTCTTGCGAGGTGTGGAAGCTGTAGGCATCCTTCATCGTGAACTCACGGGTGCGGATCAAACCACCGCGCGAACGGGGTTCGTCACGGAACTTGGTTTGGATCTGGTAAATCATAAAGGGGTACTGCGTGTAGCTCTTCGCGGCGTCGCGGGCCAGCTGCACAGCGGCTTCTTCGTGGGTCATGCCCAGCACCATGTCGATGCCGTTACGGTCCTTGAAGCGGAGCAGCTCCGAGCCGATGCTGTTGTAACGCCCCGACTCCTGCCACAATGAACCTGGCATGACGACGGGGAACATCACTTCCTGTCCGTCGATGCGGTCCATCTCCTCACGGATGATATTCTCGATCTTCTTAGCGATGCGTTTGGCCGGCATGAAGAAGGAAAACAATCCAGTTCCCACCGACTTGATATAGCCGCCACGCACCATCAGTGCCTGACTGTCGAACACGCAGTCGGCTGGTGCCTTCTTGAAACGTTCGCCTAATAATGTTGCTACTTTCATATCTGTATTTTTTTTGTTTGTTCTCAAATGGAGCCGCAAAATTACGGTTTTTTTTGGTATAAATAGAAAAAACCTCCCGTCGTTGCCAACAGGAGGTCTTGTAGTTTAAGATTTTGGTGTTCTTAGTGCTGAATCATCACTTTCTTCGACACCACCTTACCACCGATGACATGGACAAAATACATGCCAGCTGGTAGGTCGCTCACATCGATAGTGGCAGAGCCTTTCATGCTGAATTGGCGCACCTGTACACCTTGAGCGTTGATGATGCGGACAGTGACTTTACCCTTTTCATAATCCGTGGAGATGTTCATTTGGCCTCTCACTGGATTGGGAGTGATGTCCAATTGGAAGGCATCGGCATCGACATCAAACAGCTCGGGAACTTCAGTCAGGATGTCGGTGTTGTGGCTGTAGGTCACCAACTTACCAGAGACCTTCAAAATCGGGTTGCTGGAATTGTTACAATCGGGGCAGCTGTTTTGGCCGCTCACGCAGTCGGGATAGTTGGGGTGGCATTGGTCGACATAGGTTGGGTCGAACTCATAAAGCAAATCGGCTTGGCCATCGGCGAGATAAGCATCAAGGCTGTAGTCCCACACCATCGTCATGCTGCCTGGGCACCATCCAGCACGGGCGTAGGTCCAGGTGCCGTTTTGCGGTTGGCAACCAGCAGGGTTAGGTGAGCAGGTTTCCCAAAGGTGCTGCGTGTAAGTGGTGGCACCATTGATATTGATGTTGTGTGTAGCTTCGTAGAATTCGGCAGCGTTGCCCGTGTTATAGGCGCCATTACCTGTATCACTCCAGTTGTGTCCAGAGGTCGTGAGTTGCAATTTGGCCTTTTCGACACAAGGATTGAATTCAACTGTGCGCATCGGGACGGGGCAGAGATTTTCGTAGTCACCGAATGAATAGTTACCGTACCAAAGTTCCTGCATGTCCACATAAGGATATTCAGGCGTACCTTTGGTGTATTCAAAGATGGCAGTCGGGTTGTAGCCATCGCCCGTTTGGTATTGTTCGCTATAGTATTCAAATTCAATGAGGCCTTGCAGCACGCTGGTGAAATCGGTCACATCAAGGTCGTCGACGCATTCCACGCCAAATGGAGTGATGTAACGGCAGAGTTCCACCCATTCGCCACGGTAGTTCTTCACGCGGAGATAGCTTTGGTGGTCGTAGGTGTTGCAGTTACCGTTTACGCAGTTGTGCAGATAATGCAAATTGATGGCATTGAAGGCGTTGACATGTGTCGGGAAGGGATATTCTCCAAAGGCATGAAACTCCGTTGTATTCACCACCAATTCGCCATTGAGGGCGGAAACCACGATATCATCATAGTTGGTGGTCACATCAAAGGTGTTGGAGGCCGAAGTGACTTTGCCGCCCGTTTGGGTGATGGACACGGTCATGTTGTAGGAACCTTCGCCTGAGGGCGTCCAAGTGGTGTACCAATAGCCATTGTCGGGATCGTCGGGATAATCGGTCTTCAAGAACAATTCTTGTCCGTCGACGTTGCATTTCACCTCTTCAAACTTAAGAACGTTACCATGGTCGATGTAGGCACTCAGCACCACCATGACGGGATTCTCGAAGTCAGGCATATACACCTTTGTGCCTTCGTATGGACGACGGATAGTGATTTCGGGAGTGTAATTCTCAGGGTCGACCACATAGAAAGAACGTGTCACCGCAGGAGCAGGTTGCCATTGTGTGCCATCGCCAGGCTGGGAAGCACGCACTTTCACGGTGCCTTCTTCACCCGTAAGTGTCAGGATGTTGCCTTCCAAGGTAGCAGGACCTTGAATAACTTCAAAGGTTACAGGAAGACCAGAGGTGGCGGTAGCCTGTAAAGTGATGGGGGCGTTGTAGACCAACTGATCTGGGATTTCGGCAAAATCAAGGAACTGGGCGGCTAATCCGCCAGGGAAATGGCGAATGATAAGATTGTCGAAACCGCACCAACCACTGTTGAGCATGAAGATGTGATGCCATGTTGCAGGGTCGAATTTATCGCCACTGCCAGGGGTCAGGCCAATATTAATGCCTTGACATTCTGGCACTGCTTCCCACTCGCCATTGGGTACATTGCTATACATTCCATAAAGGGTGACAGCACCAGCACCGTCGTTGGCATCAAGGTCGATAGAAACCTTCCAACGAACCCAATCTTTTTCCGGAACGGGAACAGGGAAGTTGCAGGCTACCGTGTTGTCAGGCAGAACAATGCCCTTAATAAAGAGCGGATCGGTGTCGCTTCCGGTGAGGAGCATGTAAACACCGCCGTCAGGAGAGGTGCTGTTGGGGTCGGGGGTGATAGGCTCATAGAGGGCGTGACCAGGAGCCGCCTTGACAGGAGGAAGCACTGAGCCATCGCCATTGCCGTCGTAGCCGATGCCAAACAAGGTGCCCCACCATTCACGCAATTGGTCGCATTCAATTTCGATAATACCCCCCGAAGAGAAGTCGAAGCCATATTCGGTGATGTCGCGGGTGGCAATGTCGCCAAATCCCGTACCCGAAGCGTGGGAAAACACGCCGATGGTTTCATCGGCTGTGGGGGTTACAGGTGTGGTGCCCCAGAATTGACCAAGGTAATCGGTATACATGGGTCCCATGCTACCATTGCCCGCGCTATGCACACGAACATACCATCCATCCTGACCGTTGAGGATGGATCCTTCTTCATAATTGTTGAAGTCGAAAATCTTTTCGACTTGGGCATTCATCCCAAAGGAGAACGCCAAAAGCATAAGGATTAGGGATAGTTTTTTCATAACTTAAAACTTTTATTATTACTATTTTACTTCTAAACTCTAAACTTTAAACTCTAAACTACTCATTCCACCATACTCGGGTTTGCCGCGTGTCACCATGCGACATTCGAGCGAGTTGTTTGGAGTAGTTTTCAAAATTGTACTCGATTTCTGTCTGGGGATATTCCATACGGAACGAGGTCAACTTGGCATGGTCGGTGGTGGTCGGCGTCGCCATGGTGCGGCGGGCCAAAGCCCAAGCTTCCCAAGGCTGACGGAAGAGGTTGAGCCAACGCTGCTGGTAGATCATCTTCAAATAGAACTCCTGGCTGCCATCGTATTCAGGATTCATCCACACGGCATAGTTCATCACGTTGGCTGCCATATTGTTGCTCCAAGCCCATATGTCGAGGTTTCCGATATAGCTGGTATATTGCGGATAGAAATAGGTCCAACGGCTGGTTTGCTGTGGTATGTGGGACCAGAACAGGAATGATTGGTAGACGCCCGAGCGAATGGATTCGTCGGCATTCAACGGAGGCGTGATACCTCCGATATTCCTTACCTCGATTTCCGCTTTCATGAAGAGCACATCGGCATAGGTAACAAAAATTTGTGGCACATATTTCTCGTCACGGGTGAGATAGTAATTGAAGGGAGAGAAGAGGCACGAAGGGCCTTTGAAGGTATAGCTGCCGTCGCGGCTCTGAGCATAGGGTGAACCGCCTTCAGTGGGTGTCTCAAGAGTACGAATCTGCGGATAGGGTCGCCAGGCACCATCAGGGAAACTGTCATTCTTGTGGCTCGTGTCGAAGAAGAGGAAGGTACGGTAGTCGAAGATGCCGCTGCCGTCCATGTCGTTAGTCGAGGAGAGACAGCTCCAGATGGTTTCGCCCATGCGAAGGTGTTTGTGTTCACGGAATGACCAATTGGTATCCCAACTCGTACCCAATAAGTTGGGCCATAGGCAAATAGCTCCTCCATTAGACACGCCACCTGAAGAACTCAACTTTGTGTAAATGAAGTTGTAAGCCTCTACCAATAATGGAGTAGCGTATTCAGGATCCTTGTCATACATGCGCAAAGCGTGGCGCAGGATGAGGGAATTGGCAAACTCTGACCAGAGCGTGTAGTCGTTGTTGAGCAACACGTCATAGGGCAACTTGTAATAATCATTGCCACTGGCTGTGGTGATGGAGTCGGCATGAAGCACATCACGCGACCATACCAGCTCTTCCAAAAGTGACTTGTAGATGCTCTCTTGAGTATCCCATTCTGGTTTCATTGTTGCCGATGAAGAGGCGTTTGACCAGATTCGGCCTGCTTGAGTGTAAGGCATGTCGCCAAAGATATCCGTGACTTTAAAGGTCTGATAGGCCTTAAGGATGTTGAGCTGGGCACGCACTTTGTCGCAAACAGCTGTGTCACCTTGCTCTACACCATAGTCATGGAAACGGTTTTCCAATTCACGGATATTGGACAACATGAGGTAGTAGTCCGTCCAAACGTTGGAGGTTCCGATTTGATAGTTACCCCACGACTCGGAAGTCAAGGCGCCGAGTTCTGTTTCGGGATACCAAATCTCGTTTTGCAGATAGAACTGCTCGTTCATGCTCTGCTGCAGGGAGCTAACCACACCGTTGAACAAAGCCTCGATAGTCGTTCCAGGTGGCGAGAACGGATCTTTGTTCATCTCTTCGAAGTTCTTAGTGCAGGAGGCAAAAGCTAAGCTTGCCGCACAAAGGATGAGAATATATCTTTTCATGATGTTTCGGTTTTAGAGATTGACTTTAAGAGAAACCATAAACGAACGTGTCCCTGGGTAGGAACCATATTCGAGACCTTGGGCGTTGCCTGAGCCTTGGGTGCCTTCAGGATTGATGTTGTCGGGCAAGGTCTTGTAGAAGTAGAACAAGTCGCGTCCCACAAGTGAAATGGAGGCCTGCTTGAAGAAATTCTGCTTGTCTAACCACTTGCGCGGGAAGTCGTAGGTGAGCGAGAGCTCGCGCATCTTGATCCAAGTGTTGTTCACAATGCCCGGGGTGCTGAGAATGTTGCCCCAGCCACCATAGTTAGGCATGTATTTGTAGAGGTAATGTACGACGTGGTCGTTTTCAACGGCTTCGCCTGTCTCTGTGTTGATGCAGTAGCCAGGCAAAATGACGCCGTAGTTGCCAAGAAACTCTCCGTTTTCGTAATAAGGCAGACCGTTGCCTTCGCGTTCATAGAGTGTCTCCAGACTCTGACCTGTCTGCATACCCACCACGTAAGAGGCGCAATAAATCTGACCGCCTAACTTGGCATCAATCAAGGCATAGAGCGACCAATTCTTATAGGAAGCTCTCAGATTGATACCACCCGTCACCAAAGGTGCGCAGTTGCCTACCGGAACACGGTTATCGGTCTTCAGATAGGTAGTACCCGTCTCATTCAACAAGGGCAGCGGTTTGCCGTTTGCATCATAGAAGGGTCCCACGGTGGTGCCATCGGGCATGGTGTATTCATACACATAGTCCCAACCGTAGATGGTGCCATATTCCTCGCCTTCCTCCACGGCAATTGCCGGGCCGTTAGAGCCCCAAATCTCAGACAGCAGGTACATGTTGGAGCCCGCCAAGTCGACGATGCGGTTCTTGTTGCGGGCCAAGTTCAAACCCACCTGCACACCATAATCTTTGCCTTGGGCGATGTCATAAGTCAGGATGGCCTCGATACCTTTGTTGGTCACCACACCCGTGTTGATGGTCACGTTGTTGGCACCCGATGAGGGAGCAAGGGGTGAGGAAAGGATTTGGTCCCAAGAATAGATGTCATAATAGGTGAAGTCCATGTTGAAGCGTGCACCCAAGCCCAAGTCAAAGCCTAATTCATAAGAACGCTGACGCTGGGGCTTCAGCTCCAAAGGTGGCACAACAGAAGGCAGAGTGGCCAACAGCTGATGACCGAAGGAGCCGGTGTTGTAGGTATAGGTCAGCTGGTAAGGCTCAGTATCGCTGGCGGTCTGTGCCCACGAGGCTCTCAGTTTCAAGTAATTCACCGGACCCCAGTTCCAATCCTTGAAGGTCGAGGTCGGGATAAAACTTAAAGTGGCAGAAGGATAGAAATAGGAGTTGTTGTTGGAAGGCAAGGTCGACGACCAGTCGTTACGCCCTGTGATGTCCAAGAACAACCAGTCTTTGTAGCTCATATTGAAGAAACCATAGAGCGAATTGACTTGTTTCTCCCACATCGACTCGCCGAAGGTGCGTTCGGTGGCGTTGGAGTAGTTGTAGATGGTGTAAAGGTTGGCATAGGCCCACTTGCCTGAGGTACCATTTATTCCATCGCGGAAGCCGTAATATTGCTCACCGCCAGCCGAGAGACGCACATTAAAATCCGAACCGAAGATCTTGTCCTTGTGTGCCGTAATCAAGAAGTCCATGTCGCGGGTCACTGCACTCGACTTGCTCTTCGAGTAGTAACCACCCGCCATGCCGTCGAGGGTGGTGGGCTTGTGCTTGGTGGTATAGGTGTCGTTGTTCCAGTCGAGAGCGACTTTGGCGGAGGCAGCCAGCCAAGGTGTGATGTCATACAACAGGCGGACGGAACCGTACATCTTGTCGCGGTTGAGGGTCGTGTTGTTGTTGTAGAACGTCCAGAACGTGCTGCTATAGATATACATGTAAGGATACCCGTCAAATTGATTCATCGTGCCATCTTCATTCTCGTAGGTAGTGGTCTCAAGGCCTTTCCAGCTACGAGGCCAGCTGTAGAGCAGACCTTTGTTGAAGTTGCTGTTTGATTCACCGATTTCAGGCGAATTCAAGCGGTAATAGTCCAAATAGTTGAACGACACGTCCACTTTGATCTTTTCTGACACATTAATTAAGGTACCTACGTTGACGGTGGTTTGACGAAGGTTACAGTTGTCGATGATGGCATCGGTACGCGAGTCGGTAAAGGAGACGCGGACGCTACCGAAGTCGCCAGCATTCTGGAAGGCGATGTTGTGGTTCATCGTATGACCGTTCTTGAAGAGCATCTTCAAGTTATCGGGCTGGGGGTCATACTTGCGCACCACACCGTCCCACCAAAGGACGCTCTCGCCATTCATCGGAGGACCCCAACTTTGGGCACCACCATAATAGCCGAAAGTGGTGTTGGTGGGTTCACCCGCCGGACCATTGTCGACACTATAAATGCCAGGATATTCATAGACTTGGTTGCCGTTATTATCATACATGCCTTCGATGGGAGTCAACGTTGGCGTATGGAAGGTAATAGGACCGCCAGCACCGTATTTGTTCTGTACTTCACGGAAGAGATAAGGCGTAGTGACCTTAAAACCAGCAGTATAGCTGATACCAAGACCACGTTGTTTCGAGCCTTTCTTGGTGGTGATGAGCACCACGCCGTTACCGCCACGTGAGCCGTAAAGAGCCGCTGCCGTGGGACCTTTCAAGATGTCGAGGCTCTCGATGTCTTCCTGGTTGATGTTGTTCAGAGCCGTACCCCAGTCGCGACCACCGCTCCACGAGGTGACACCGCCTTCGTTCGACATGGGCACACCGTCAACTACGATGAGCGGTTGGTTGTCGCCGAAGATGCTGTTGTTACCACGGATGGTGATACGTGATGCGCCACCGTCGACACCGTTGGGGTTGATAATCTGCACACCTGCCGAACGACCGCTCAAGGCACTGATGACACTGCCCGAGCCTGACTTGGCGATGAGTTCACCCCCGATTTCTTCGGTGGCATAACCCAATTCACGCTTCTGACGCTTGATGCCGAGAGCGGTGACCACCACATCGTCAAGGGTTTGGGAATCCACCTCAAGGGTGACATTGATTTTGTTCTTGCCTTTGATGGCGACCTCTTTGGTCTTGTAACCGACAAAGCTGAACACCAACACACCTTTGCTGTCGGCATTCAAGCTGTAGTTGCCGTCCATGTCTGTCACGGTGCCATTGGAAGTGTTTTTCACCTGAATGGTGACACCTGGCAATCCATAGCCATCATCGCTTGAAACGACTGTACCGCTTACCGTAATGTTTTGGGCAAAAACGGCAAACGGAGTCAACAATGCAAGCAAAAGAAAAAAGAGTAGCGTTTTCTTATTCATAGACTTGATGTTTATAACTTTGGGGACAAAAATAGAAATAAAACTCATTGGTCGGCCAAAATAATGAAGATTTACGTTTCTATTGTTTTATTTTCTATCTTTGACCCCGAAAAACTGTGTGTTATGACTGAAACAAACAGCAAATGGTTGGTCGTCGTCAACCCAATGGCCTCGGTCGGAAAGTCAGGAAAAGACTGGCCTATGATTAAGCAAATGCTTATTAATGAGGGTATTGACTTCGATGATGTGATGACCGAATATCCTCGACACGCCATTGAAATTGTACGCAATGCCATTGTTGAAAAAGGCTACCGCAAGTTTATCGCGGTGGGCGGCGACGGCACCAACAATGAAGTCATCAACGGCATTTTTACCCAAGACGTGGTGCCTACCACTGAAATCACCATGGCGGCTTGCCCTATTGGGACGGGCAACGACTGGCGGCGTACCTTTGACATTCCTTTGGAATATGATGAGGTGGCCAAAATCATCAAAACGGGACATACATTTGTCCATGACATCGGTAAACTCACCTATTATAACGATGGCGACCCGAAAATCCGTTTCTTCCTCAACGCTGCGGGAACGGGTTTGGATGAGATGGTGTGTAGCTCTACCAACCTTATGAAACAACAAGGCAAGGGCGGCACCATACGTTATCTCATCAGCGTGGTGAAGTGCCTGTTCAAATACAAGATTACCCATGTTCAACTCTCTGTTGATGACGAGATGGTCTTCGATGATAGCATTCTAAGCCTTTCCATAGGCAACTGCCGCTATAATGGTGGTGGCATGATGATGATGCCCAATGCCGTCCCCGATGATGGCCTTCTTGATGTGACCGTCATCCGAAAAGTGTCCATTTTCAAGTTTGCCGCCAACGTGAAGAACATCTATGACGGAACTTTCATCAACAAAATCAAGGAGGTGCAGACCTTCCGTGGCAAGAAGATCCACATCGTCTCCATCCCACCCCACTCGCTGATGGTGGAAACGGAGGGTGAGAACCTCAACAATTCGCCTTTCGACTTTGAAATCCTGCCCAAGGCCATCAACATGGTCATTCCTAAGGAGCCCGGTCAGACTAAGAAGAAAAAGAAAAGCCGTTTCAAGAAATTCAAGAAAAAGTCAAAGAAATAATCATCAATTCATAAAAATCAAATACCATGGTAAACATCGATCAAATCAATTTTGAAAACAAGCGCGTGGTTATCCGCGTCGATTTCAATGTCCCGTTGGACGACAATTTCAACATCACGGACGACACCCGTATGCGTGCCGCTTTGCCTACTATTAATAAGGTGCTCAACGACAATGGCATGGTCGTGCTGATGTCGCACCTCGGTCGCCCGAAGAAAAACCCCGACCCGAAATACTCCATCAAGCCCATTATCAAGCACTTGGAAGAGTTGTTGGGCCGTCCCGTACAATTTGCCACCGACTGCATGAAAGCTGCTGACCAAGTGGCTGCCTTGAAACCTGGTGAAGTGCTCGTTCTCGAAAACCTCCGTTTCTATGCCGAAGAGGAAGGCAAGCCGCGTGGTGTCGAAAAGGGTGAAGAAGGCTACGATGATGCCAAGAAGGCCGTCAAAGCCTCACAAAAGGATTTCACAAAGATTCTTGCCGGCTATGGTGAATACTACATCAACGATGCCTTTGGCACTGCTCACCGTGCCCATGCTTCCACTGCTTTGATTGCTGACTATTTCGATGCCAACCATAAGATGTATGGTTACCTGATGGGCAAGGAAGTGGCTGCCGTCAACAAAGTGATGAACGAAATCCAGCATCCTTTCACTGCCATCATGGGTGGCTCGAAGGTCTCCACGAAGATTGAAATCATTGAAAATCTGCTCACTAAGGTCGACAACCTCATCCTTTGTGGCGGCATGACCTACACCTTCAAGAAGGCCCTTGGCGGCAAGATTGGCAATTCCATCTGCGAAGACGACAAACTTGACCTCGCCCTTGACATCCTTGCCAAGGCTAAGGAAAAGGGCGTCAACCTCGTTTTGGCCATCGACTGCGTGGTGGGTGACAAGTTCGGCAACGATGCCAACACCCAAGTCGTCGACCCGATGAATATCCCCGAAGGTTGGGAAGGCATGGACATCGGTCCAAAGACTCGCGAACTCTTCGCCAACGTCATTAAGGGCTCTAAGACTATCCTTTGGAACGGTCCCTGCGGCGTGTTTGAATTCGACACCTTCGCCCAAGGCTCTAAGGCCATTGCTGAAGCCATCGCAGCTGCTACCAAGGAAGGTGGTGCTTTCTCGCTCATCGGTGGCGGCGACTCTGTGGCTTGCATCAACAAGTTCGGCTTGGCCGACCAAGTGAGCTATGTCTCCACTGGCGGCGGTGCTTTGCTCGAAGCCATCGAAGGCAAGGAACTGCCTGGCATTGCAGCGATTAAGAAGTAAGCGTTATGAGAAAAATAGCATTGTTACTAACGTTCAGCATCGGCCTTTGGTCGATGCTGAACGCTCAATGGGTGAGTCCAGGCAACGGAACGACTTATACTCTGCCC
>CAMYXV010000032.1 GCA_947303055.1 uncultured Bacteroidales bacterium | reverse complement strand
GCGCGTGTCAACAACCTTCCCGCCTTCGGCGTGTGCCTCGGCATGCAGATGATGGTCATTGAGTTTGCCCGTAATGTGTTGGGTTACAAAGACGCCAACTCGAGCGAGATGGACACCAACACCCCGCATAATGTCATTGACATGATGGAGGAACAAAAGACCATTGTCAACATGGGTGGCACCATGCGCTTGGGCGCATACAATTGCGAACTCCGCGAAGGCAGCCGTGTAGCTGAGATCTACGGTACGCCCCAAATCAGCGAGCGTCACCGCCACAGATACGAATTTAACAACCAATACAAAAAAGAATACGAGAAAAACGGCATGAAGTGCGTCGGGACGAACCCCGAGAGCGACTTGGTCGAGATTGTCGAAATACCCAGTCACCGTTGGTTCATTGGCACCCAGTTCCACCCTGAGTATTCCAGCACCGTACTTCATCCCCATCCCCTATTCATGAGTTTCATCAAAGAAATCGCCCAATGAGAATGGAAGAAATTCGTATTTTTGCAGCCTAAAGTAATCAACCAATGAAGAGAACGCTCATCATCATAGCCTTTTCGTTGCTGCTTGCCTCCTGCGGTGACAAGCAACCCAAAGGACTAACCACACCCACTGAAAAACCCAAGAAATCCGTTGTGGTGCCGAACTTCAACGCTGACTCAGCCTATCAGTATGTGGCCCAGCAGACTTATTTCGGGCCGCGTGTGCCTGAGACGCAAGCTCATGCCGAATGTGCCGAATGGCTTGCCGCCAAGCTCGGCGAGTATGCCGACACGGTCATCGTGCAGGACTTCAGGTCGCGTTTGTTCAACGACAAAGGCATCGACGGTCAGAATATTGTCGGTGTGTTCCATCCCGAGGCCAAGAAACGTATCGTGCTATGCGCCCACTGGGACTCGCGCCCCTTTGCTGATCATGACTCCGATGTGGCCAACTCTCGCAAACCCATCGATGGGGCCAATGACGGTGCTAGTGGTGTAGGCGTACTCTTGGAATGTGCTCGTCAGTTCAAGTTGCAGGAGTTGCCTCAAAACTTGGGCATCGACATCGTTTTGTTCGATGTGGAGGACTATGGCCCGCATCAGGAAGAGGCTGAGTTGTATTATGATGAGTCGGTCAACCACTGGGCTTTGGGCTCACAGTATTGGTCGAAGCACCCGCATGTGTATGGCTACAAGGCATATTACGGCATCCTCTTGGATATGGTGGGTGGCAGCAATCCTAACTTCCCAAAAGAGTATTATTCACAAGGCTATGCCGTTTGGGTGAGCAACAAGGTATGGCGCAAAGCTGCCGATTTGGGTTATCGTCCGTATTTCACCAACGAGCTGGGCACCATGGTCAGTGACGACCACATCCCGATGAACCAGATTGCAGGCATCCCGACGATAGACATTATCGACCTGCAACCCTCAAGCAGTAACGGCTGCTTCCCCGAAGTGTGGCATACCTTGAACGACAACCTTGAGCACATCGACAAGTCGACTCTCGGCATGGTGGGCGATTTGCTGTTGCATGTGATATATGAAGAATAAATGTTTTAACCTATTATTAATCAAATTCTTACAGAAATGAAAAAAGTATTGTTAATCATGGTGGCAGTCTTAGGTATGGCCTTTGCTGCCAATGCACAGGACAATTTGGGCGTCCGTCTCGGTACGGGTAGCTATGGTCATGGAGCTGAACTCTCCTGGCAACATGCTCTTGGCGATAACAATCGTTTGGAGTTGGACCTTGGCTTCAACGGTTTGTTCAACAACACCAACGCGTATCAGTTCATCAATTTGACGGGTGTTTATCAATGGCATTGGTACATCGCTGACAAGTTTGGCTGGTATGTGGGTCCTGGTGCCACCATTGGCATTTTCCCCGATGCTGACAAGAGCTTTGGTATCGCTGTCGGTGGCCAAATCGGTATCGACTATGAGCTGCCCATTCCTCTGCAGCTTTCGTTGGATGCCCGCCCAATGTGGAACTTCCTTGGAGCCTATAACGGCTTCGGCTGGGGCGCTTGCTTAGGCATCCGTTACATGTTCTGATGGGCTAAAGCCAAGCAATGAAAAAAAGACCGCAAAACTGCGGTCTTTTTTCGTTTTTATCTTTCCGTTAGATTACTCCACAATGACCTTTTGGGTCACCACCTTGCCGCCAATGACGTTCACGAAATAGAGGCCTGCCGGCAGGTCGCTGACATCGATGGTGGTTTGCTTGTCCATCACGAAGCCACGCACCTCTTGGCCTTGGGCATTCATGATATGGACACAGAGCTTGCCCAACTCATAATCCGTGGCGATGGTCATCTGGTGCTTCACCGGATTGGGGGAGATGGTCACCGTGAACGGGTCTTTCTCAAAGTCAACATATTCCTTGACATTGACCAAAACGCCGTCGCTGTTGGAAAGGCTCACCACCATGCCCGAGACCCTTAAAATCGGGTTGTCGGGGTTGCTGCATTGGATGCAGGAATTCACACCGTCTTGACAGCCAGGATAGTTGGGATGGCACTGGTCGACGTAGTTCGGGTCGAACTGGTAGAAGAGATGCGCTCCGCCTTGGGGCAGATATTCGTTCAGGTCGTAGTCCCACACCATGCCCATGCTGCCAGGGCACCATCCACTGCGGTTGTAGGTCCAGGTGCCGTTTTGGGGCTGACAGCCTGCCGGATTGGGGGTGCAGGTCTGCCAGAGGTGTTGGTCGAAACGATGTTCGCCGTTCACGAACACATGGTGCGTGGCCTCATGGAACTCTGCCGCATTGCCGGTGTTGTAGGCACCACCCGAGGTGTTGCTCCAGTTGTGGCCCGTGGTGATGATTTTCAGATGGGCTTCCTCGGCACTCTCGGCAAACTCGAAGTCCATCTCAGGCACGGGTTGCGGGTTGGCATAGTCGCCGAAGTCATACTTGCCGAACCAGATGGGCTGCACGTCACTGTAGAGGTAATCGGGTGTGCCTTTCTGCATGTTGAAGGTCAGGATGGGGTTGAAGCTCCAGTTCTGCCAGATTTCGTAGTACACCTCAAATTCGACCAAGCCTTGTAGGATGGAGGTATAGTCGGTGACGTTGATGTCGTCGTCGCACTCCACACCGAAAGGAGAACAGTAGCGGAACAACTCCACCCATTCGCCACGGTGGTTCTTGACGCGCACATAACCGATATGGTCGTATGGATCGCAGTTGCCGTTGACGCATTGATGGTCGTAATGTGCGTTGATGGAGGTAAAGGCACCCACATGGGAAGGCAGGGCATATTCGCCGCGGGCAATCTGGCTTGGGGCACTGACGACGAGGTCACCGTTCATGGCCACGACGTCAACATTGTTGAAGTCGTTGGTCACGGTGAAACGGTTGCTGACGGTGGTTGTCTTGCCGCCGCTTTGGGTGATGCTGGCCGTCATGTCGAAGTCACCGAAAGAAGTGGGTTCCCACATGGCAAACCAGTAACCATTGTCGGGGTCGTCGGGATAGGCGGTTTGCAGTTGTATGGTCTGTCCGTCCACATTACAATGCACATCTTCAAACTTGATGACGTTGCCGTGCTCGATGTAGGCGCTCAACACCAGCATCATAGGCTTCAGTTCGGTCATATAGACGTTGAGGCCTTCGTAGGGTCTGCGGATGGTGATTTCGGGCGTGAAGTTGTCGGGGTCGACCACCTCGAAAGTGCGGTTCACAGCAGGTGCGGCTTGCCATTGCGTGCCGTCGCCAGGTTGGATGGCACGGACTGTCACGATGCCTTCCTGACCCGTAAGGGTGACGGTGTTACCCTCAAGTGTGGCGGGACCTTCCACTAGTTCGAAGCTGACGGGCAGTCCCGAGGTGGCGGTAGCATTGAGTTGTAAAGGCTGGTCGAAGACGAGTTTGTCGGGGATGGCGTCAAATTCGATGAATTGCGAGGCCAGTCCGGCGGGGATGTGTCGCACCACAACATTGTCGAAGCCACCATGTGAGCTGCTGAGGAAGAACACGCCGTCCCACATGGCAGGGTCGAAGCGGTTGCCGCTGCCAGGGGTGAGGCCAGCGTTGATGCCTTGCACCTCGGGGACGGGTTCAAACTCGCCTGTGCAGCCATGGTCGGCGAAGAGGGTGACGGAGCCTTGGCGTTCGTTGGCTTCAAGGTCAATCATGATTTTCCAGCGTGTCCATGCGGCTTCAGGGGTGTCGTAGTTGAACGAGGCGGCGATTTCGTTGTTGGGCAGTACGATGCCCGTGACGAAACTCGGTCGCGGGTCGACACCCGTGGTGACGAAATAGATGCCTCCGTCTTGCGTGGGCAGGGCAGGGTTAGGGTGTGTGGCCTCATAGCTCATCGGAGGTAGCACAGTGCCGTCGCCGTCGGCGTCATAGCCGATGCCGAAGCAGGTGCCCCACCAATTGCGCATCATGTCGATTTCCACCTCGATGATGCCGCCCGTTGAGAAGTCGAACTCGAAGCTTGCAGTTGATTTATGGGTGGCCACCTCGCCGTAGTTGGTGTTGGCGTTATCGAAGAAGGCCCCCATGGACTCATCGGGAGTGGTGTGGCCGCCACCACCGAGATATTCTGTTTTCAGCTGGCCGCCGCCCGCACTGTGGGCACGTGCCACCCAGCCACCTTGGCCATTGAGCGGTGCACCTTCAACGTAACTATTGAAATTATCGGTGGCCTCGGTCTGGGCCGTTAGGCCCAAGGATAAGACCATCAAAGCAAGAAGTAGAAGTAATTTTTTCATGGAGTAGTTTTTTTAAGTTGATGTGACAAAAGTACATATTTTGTGGGAAACCGCAAAAGTTTTCCTAAATTTGCAGGCATGAAAGCGATGCCATTCGTCATAGGATTTTTGTTTGCCCTTGTCGCCTGTACCGAAAAAACACAGGTCCCTGAGCCTGAGGTCGCTGAGCCTGGTCGAAGCGTCGAAGGGCCGTCCCTCGAATTGTGTGCCGTCGACAGCCTGATGTGGTACCAGCCCGACAGCGCGCTATGGTGCCTGATACCCTATTTTGACACCTGCTGTAGAGACGCAAAATTTTGCGTCTCCACGACAACGGCATACAACCGCCATTACGCCCACCTGTTATTGGCCGAATTGTTATACAAAAACGATTACGCCCAAACCAACCGCACGGAATTGTTGCAGGCGGTGGCCTATTTCGATAGCCTTGTGCGGCAGGCAGGGGGTGCCCGAAGGGCGGGGGATTCAAAAACAACCTCCAACCTCGCCTTTCTTGACGCCCGCGCCCATTATATTAATGGTGTGGGTTATTACGAAAACGACAGCATAGTAGAAGCCTGCAAGGAATATATGAAGGCTCTGGAAATCATGGAAGACCATTTCAAGGAAAATGAATTGATTGGACATAAAGCGCAGTTTATGGCGTTGACATATACACATTTGACAGGTCTATTCTCCGATTTTTATCTTCATGAGCAAACTATCTATTTTGGGAAAAAATCATTGTCGTATTATCAAAGATTCGATGCTCTTTCATGGTATAAGGCTTGGATATTGAATGAATTAGGCTCACAATATGATATGTTAGACAACATGGATAGTGCCACAATTTATTACCAAACGGCAATTGATATATTAAATGATACATGCAACACTATTTATAGGGATATCAATACACATCAGACCTATTTAAGCTATAAAACAAATAAGCAGACTGACTATGCAATAATACAAATGCATCGCATATTGTCAGAAGCAGAGAACGATAAAGAGTTTTTATCGAGTTGTTTAACAATTGGTGAGATATATTATCACGAACAATTGTTTGATTCTGCATGGCATTATTTGAATAAGGTGTATCAAGAAACAATAGATGTAAGTTGCAAAAAACAGGCAGCTGAATGGTTGTTAGAAATCTGTAAAGCACGAGGTAGAGACTCAGAAATACTTGAATATGCCACTTTTTTGGCACCGTTTGCCAATCAAGAAGAAAACCAAAGTGCAATTAAATCACATTTAACCGAGCTTTTTAATGTATTTTGGCAAAGAGAAATGGAACTTCAACATCAAGCGGTTGCAAGGAGAAATATGAAACAAACCATGACAATTGTTTGCATACTCTTAAGCTTTATCCTGACGCTTCTCATCCTACATCTAAAACGAAAACAAAGTTTTAAAGCGCAGCTGGAAACCGAGAGCTATGCTCATAAAATGCAGCAGAAAGCCTTATCAGGTCGGCTAAAAAAGAGTAATGATGCTCTACGCGACTCCCTAAAGAAGATAAAAGAGCAAGAAACAGTGCTTGAAATCATCAAAAATGATAGCTCCAACAATTTGGCCTTTGAGAGTTATGAGACATTCATGCAAACGCAGATTTGTCAAGAGATAATGAAGACAATTGATAGATTACATTCCGATAAGCGGAAAACGCTTAAAACGAATATATATATAAAAGATTATAAAGATTTTGCCTTGTCCGTAACACAATTGAACACGCTTACAAAAACAGTTGAATTACATTTCACAAAATTTTATTCTACGCTAAAAGCGCTTAATCCCTATCTTGACCGAAATGATTGGCTACATTGTTGCCTTTATCTGATGCAAATTGACAAGATGAGCATTTGTGTGTTGTTACAGGAATCCTATCAGTCTTGCAGGAGACGTACCATAAAACTAGAGCAAAAATTCAATGCAAAGGAAGATATTACAAGTTTCTTACTCAATATAGTTTTCAATTGAAAAACAAGTTGTTATAAGAGAAAGTGAAAAAATTGTTTTTATTATTTTTGATTTCATTCACAAAAAACGTCATAGTATTGCAACGTCAAACCTAAAAAACGTTGTAATTATGCGACACACAAAAATTAAACAGTTTGTTTTGCTGCTAGGTCTTTTATCGCAGGCAGTATGGTGCAATGCTGTTGGCACTAGTATTATTGATGGTCATAGTCATATTGCTATAAAGGCGGCAAATGTCCAAGGTATGCCCAAAGGCTCCACCATCCATGCCTCCATCGACGGACATACGCTCACCGTGGTCTTCACCGAAAACCTTGGCCAAGTGGCAGTAGAGGTTGCCACAGCTTCTGGGGTCTCAGTGCAATACACATCCACTCCAACGCCCAACGGTCTTCAGATCTTTATTCCCAATACGGGAAACTACATCATCACCTTTACGCTCTCCAACGGGGACGAGTATTACGGTGAGTTTACGGTAACGGATTGATGCACGAAACCTTATGAAGCCATGAAGGAGAAAAATAAGTTCATTGGATAAGGCCTCTTGGGTGAGGCTATCATAAAAGGTGCTTGCAAGGATATCGCTATTGTGGAAGATCGCTAATCCCTGAAGCACCCGAAGCAAAACGCAAAGACTTAACAACTTGGGGCAAATGCCCTTGGTGTATCAAGTCCGTTTTTGCGCTGCAAAGATAATGATTTCCACAAAACAAAAGAATTAATCAAATGAATGCCATTGTACTATAAGTCTCTACATATTTTCAATTTAAGTGTTTACTATGATATTGACAATTAACAATTAAAACATAACAAAATGAACAAAATACACTATTTACACCGAAAATTCTTATTAATCCTGCTGCTGGTGTCAGCGGTTAAGGTGGTAAAAGGGCAAGATTTCCAACCATACAAAAGCGGTATTATTTCTTATCATGGTTACGCCTATCCGATAGTTCCAGGTACAGAAGCCTGGAAAAATATCGGCCATAACCAAAGAGTTGCTTCCATGCAATTGCCAGCAGACACACTACAGAACATCTCCACAGCAAGACTGTTGGAAACTTGTCTATATTATTCATTCAACATTGACATTTTTGCCCTTGACGACAAGATAGGCGGTTTTGGTATCATTAAAAGCCAATTCAATGGCTATGCTGAATTGTATCAACGAACAGATTTCGTCCAACAACTGATGAATCTTTATGCCTCAAGAAATGTGGCATTTATAAACCAAATTGAACTTGACTATGATCGAGGCCTCTATGCTTTTGACTTTCACGTCATGGAGTTCATGCTCACTGATGCCGCGCTATTGGCTTCTGATTCACAAGCAACTCAAATCGCGACTTTGCTATTGGAGAAAGAAGAGCAAAAACACTGTATAGTGTATATGGGAGTTCCTTCCCAACCGTGATAGCTCTTGCCATCGGTCGTTGCCTGCAACGCACCAATGCCTTTTCCGACTACCAAGGCACAACGCTGCAAATTTTCCTGCAAAGCGGGAAACTAATGGATATTAACGACATAGAATACATTATTGACAAAGCAAAAAATCTCAAAAATTAAACGCCATGAAAAAAGTATTATCAATCATTTGCCTTTTGGCTTTGGTCATGATTGCTTGCCAAAAGCAAGAAGAAACAGCCCAAAGTGGCACCAACACCAACAATGAAAACCACATCTTGAACAGTGGAAACACCTTTGATATGCCAGTGAAGAAATATCTTGTGAAGGAGTATTACGGGGATGATTCCAATCATCCTACAAGGGTTATTGAATGGAACGAGGATTTCACCCGAATAATGCACATCACCACACAAGAAAACACTTATTGGCAACTTGACTATGATTTCGAGTATTACGAAAACGACAGTATGCGAGTAATCTTCTCAAAACCCGATGATGCTCATACCATGGTGCTTTTCACCAATTACACTTGCCATTTCGACGAGGAAGGAAGGATTTCAAGCATCGATTACTACTACAATTCCAACTACCAGTCTTCGGCAAAGTACAACTATGACGAGTCGGGAAGACTTGTAAGCGTAGAGGATGAAGAGCACAATACTGGTCTCCGTTATATATGGGAGGGTGACAACGTATATGAGGTTCGTAGTATTCCTTCTGATGAATTACAATACAGTTTCAGTGGCTTTACCGAACACTTCCATCCAGATTGCACTTTACCTTATCTTCTTGATGATGGAAACGCCTACGCTTTTTGGCACTTGACGCAACCATTATGGAAAAACTGGTACAATGAAGCTCCCGACATGCACTATGAGTACGATGAGGACGGCTATGTAACTTGCTCGTATCGCATTACCGAGGAGGGAGAACGGACGGCTATAACCCATTATGAATATGCTCAAAAACGAAACTGACATGAAAAAAACAATCAAATATACAGAAAACACTATTGTTGTTGTCTTTCGTTTTGTTATGCGGAAACATTTTTGCTCAAATGCATGATGGAACACCCCGTTCTTTCGGATTTGCAATCCGAAAGCTTAGAATATTAGCATTTGCAATGCGAAACACTTGCACGACAACATATAAATCCATTATCTTTATCGACAAAACCAGCTTGTGATGGGAAGCCGAGCGGCATATATCGGGAGATTAGACAACATTACTAATTAATAAAAAGGGCCACGGAGGATGAAATATGAAATTTGGCCAACAGGTGCTCAGCGTGCAGGGCAAGGGCAACGAGCTCCGCATCGATATGGCCGCGCTGCCCGCGGGTGTTTACTTTGTCACCGTCACCAATGAGGAAGGACAAAAGTGCGTGAGGAAGGTGGTGAAGGAATAGAGATTCCCCTTCGCTTCGCTCGGGGAAATCGAAGATTAGCTACGCTGAATGTGAAGTCAATGGAGTTAGGGTAAAAGTCGCACGCGGCGGCTGTAAGTGTTACAAGTGGGTAACGGTTACATGCCGCCGCGGTTCACAAAACGACAGTCCATTCCTGTGTCTACTTTCTGCAAGTAGTACAGACGAAAATGGACGCAAATGTGTACACAAGGTAGTGAAAAAACCATAGACAATCCTATAGACAAGGGTGGAATTTGAAATCTCCAAAAAACAGAAATTCAGCTCCTTACAAAATTCTTTCCTTGTCACTTGATAGACAAGCCATCAGAAGGACTTGACATGGCGTTTTTTCCTGCAAAAAAGACCTACTTTTGCAATGCAGTTTGCATCGAAAAATTCAATGATGTAAGCATTGGCGACATTTGCCCCAATACCAAAACATTAACTTTAAATCATAATCATATGAAAACAAAAATCTTAGCTTTGAGTCTTGCACTCATCGGAATGTTGGCCTTCGTCTCTTGCACCAAAGAGAAGGCTGGCGGCACCTTCACGTTCTCCGGCAAGGTGCAGAAAGGTCCTTTCGTGACCGGCACTACCATCACCGTTAATGAACTCAACGAAAACCTCGGACAGACCGGCAAGTCGTTTACCACCTCCATCTCTTCTGACGACGGCAGTTTCAGCCTAAGCAATATTGAGATGGAATCAAATCTGGCACTGCTTTCCGGCAATGGCTTCTATTTCAACGAAGTGCTTGGCCAGCTTTCGTCATCACAGATTACCTTGCAAGCCCTCGCCAACCTAACTAATGATGTGACTGTCAACATCAACGTGCTGACCCATATCACCAAGGCCCGCATCGAAACGCTTGTCGGAAAGGGTATGAGCTTCCCCGATGCCAAACTACAGGCTGAAGGTGAATTTCAGGACTTTCTCGGCGTGACCCAGCATTTCAATCAAGGCTTCGAACAGATGTCCATCGCCTCGCAAGGCGACTTCAACGCCATGCTACTCGCCTTCTCCGTCATCCTTCAAAGGCCATCCAACAACATTGCGGTGGTTCCCACCCTGCCGGCCGAACTGACCTGGCTCATGACCAGCCTTTCCACCGACTTCGCCGCTGACGGTGCCGTCAATGACCAAGCCTTGGTTGATACGCTGCTCTACAACATCTCAATGCAAAACCAGAGGTACATCAGGCAACGTATCCAGAATTACTATGCCGGATTAGGCCTGAACGTGGAAATCCCCGACTTCGAGTCCTATATCTCGATGTTCCAAGCCGCACATCAAGAATTGGTCACCGAATTCATCTATCCCGAAGAAGCCACTCCAGTCCCGGAAATTGGTCCTGGCGGTGAAGTGCCCAACATCCTCGTGAAAGACGTGACGCAATTCGACGGAGAACGCGCCTATGTAGTGGCAGCTATCGCTCCTTTGGGGAAGAGCCTCAAGGTGAAAATCACAGGCGGCGTTCGCCCCGACACAAGTCTCAACAACGGCTGGGTCATTACCGAGAATACAGATGATAGTTTCACCATTGAGGCGCAACGTCAAAACGTAGTTGTTTCGTTGCTCGTCCGCCTATGGGATGAAAACTGGGAAGGAAACAGAGACGGTTCCGCTACCATTGAATATTACGAAGACTCCGACACGCCGACCTTCACCAAGCAAATCATTTGGACAGGCGGCTGGCCAGACTTTAAATAAGCAGAACAAAAACTGAGTAGCGCCAACAACTAAAAAAGAAGAGACCGCTTCGGTTGAGGCGGCCCCTTCTGTTTGTCGGCAGAGGAATCTTATCCCACCACGACCTTCTTTGTAACGATCTTTCCCCCAATGACATTGACGAAATACAAGCCCGAAGGCAAGTCACTCATGTCGATGGTAGCTTGTTTGTCCATGCTGAAGCTGCGCACCTCGACGCCTTGGGCGTTCAGGATGTGCACGCTCGTGCGGCCCAACTCATAGTCCGTGGTGATGGTCATGTTGTTTTTCACGGGGTTGGGCGTGATGACCACATGGAACGGGTCTTCGTCCACATCGGGATATTCTGGCGTGTAAAGCAGGATATCAGTGTTGTGGCTATAGGTCACTAACTTACCAGAGACCTTGATATAAGGGTTGCTGGAATCCTGGCAGTTCGGGCAGTTGTTTTGTCCGTTGACGCAGTCGGGGTAGTTGGGATGACATTGGTCGATATAGGTCGGGTCGAATTCGTAGGTCAGCTCGGCACCGCCGTTGGCGAGATAATCGCTGAGGTCGTAGCGCCACACCAAACCTATGCTGCCCGGGCACCAGCCGCTACGGTTGTAGGACCAAGTGCCGTTTTGGGGTTGGCAACCTGCCGGATTGGGGCTACAGGTGCGCCACAGATGTTGCGTGTAGGCCGTAGCTCCATTGATTTTGATGTTGTGCGTGGCTTCGTAGAACTCGGCGGCGTTGCCCGTGTTGTAGTTGCCATTGGTGCCGCTGCTCCAGTTGTGACCCGTTGAGACAAGGCGCAGTTCTGCCTTTTCGACACAAGGGTCAAATTCGACGTTGCGGATTGGCACGGAGAGTTGGTTGGCGTAGTCGCCGAAGCTGTAGTTGCCAAACCACAACTCGCTCATGTCGACATAGGTGTATTCGGGCGTGCCCTTGGTGTAATCAAAGGTGATGATAGGGTTGTAGCCACTGCCCGACCAGACATCGAAATGCAGTTCAAACTCAACGAGACCTTGCAACAAGGTGGTGAAGTCGCTGACGTCGAGGTCGTCGTCACATTGCACCCCAAAGGGCGTGACATAACGGAAGAGCTCAACCCACTCGCCACGGTAGTTCTTCACACGGCAGTAGCCAACACGGTCATAGGGGTCACAGTTGCCGTTCACGCAGTTGTGTTCATAGTGCATGTTGATGGCATTGAAGGCGTTGACATGCGAAGGGAAGGCATACTCGGCATAGCTGGTCTGGTTGCCTGGTGCCACCACAAAGTCACCGTTGCAAGCGGTTACCATTATGTCGTTGTAGTCGGTGGTGACCTCAAAGTTGTTGGAGGCCGTCGTGACCTTGCCGCCCGTCTGGGTGATGCTCACGGTCATGTTGTAGGTGCCTACGCCTGAGGGTGTCCAGGTGGTGTACCAATAACCATTGTCGGGGTTGTCGGGGTGATCGGTTTTCAGGGTAAGCTCTTGGCCGTCTACGGAGCATTTCACCTCATTGAATTTGAGGATATCGGGATGGTCGATGTAGGCACTCAACACGATAAGGATAGGATTCTCGAAGTCAGGCATGTAGACTTTGGTGCCTTCGTAAGGTCTGCGGATGGTGATTTCGGGAGTGTAGTTCTCTGGGTCGACGACGTAGAACGAGCGGGTCACTGTGGGAGCCGCCTGCCAGTTGACGCCATCGCCGCCTTGCATGGCGCTCACTCTCACCAAACCTTCCTCACCTGTCAGCGTGAGGATGTTGCCTTCCACTGAGGCAGGGCCTTCGGCGACCTCGAAGGTCACGGGGAGACCCGAGGAAGCAGTGGCCTGCAGGGTGATGGGTTGGGCATAAACCAGCTGGTCGGTGATGGCTTCAAAGTCAATGTATTGTTCTTGAAGTCCGGCCGGGTAGTGGCGTACGGTGAAGTTGTCGAAGCCGCCCCAGCCGCTGTTAAGCATGAAGATTTTGTCCCACATGGCTGGGTCGAACTTGTCGCCCGAGCCAGGGGTCAACCCGATGTTGATGCCTTGGCACTCGGGGACGGGTTCCCATACGCCGCCAGGCACATCGCGCATCATAAACAAAGTGACGGCGCCAGCGCCATCGTTAGCGTCGAGGTTGATGGAAATCCTCCAGCGGTACCACTGGTGTGAAGGCTCGAAATTGATATGGGCCGACAATTTGTTGTTGGGCAACACGACTCCGCTCATGAAACGCGGGTCAGAGCTAACGTTAGTGGTCAGCATGTAGATGCCGCCGTCGGGAGCGGTGCTGGTAGAGTCGGGGATGATGGGTTCGTAGTTGCCTTTGATGGGAGGCAGCACAAAGCCGTCGCCATTACCATCGTATCCGATGCCGAAGAAGTCGCCCCAATGTTCGCGCCACATGTCGCATTCCACCTCGATGATACCGCCTCCAGAGAAGTCGAAGCCGTATTCGGAGATGGTGTGCGTGGCGATGTCACCATAGCTGGTGCCAGAGCAAGTGGAGAACACGCCAATGGTTTCATCGGGAGTCGGTGTCCAGGGTTGGGAGCCCCAGAAGTAGGCCATATAGTCAGTATACATATACCTGCCACCATTGCCGGCACTGTGTACTCTGGTGATCCAGCCGTCTTGGCCGTTGAGCGGGGGACGATTGTCCGGGTCTCCAGTGTTATTGTAGTTGTTGAAGTCGAAGGTGACTTCGATTTGTGCTGTGAGGCCTAATGAGAAGGCCAACAGGGTGATGAGTAGATAGATTTTTTTCATAAGAAATAGATTTAAGATGATGTGACAAAAGTACATATTTTGTGGGAAAATGCAAAAGTTTTGCTAAATTTGCTGGTACAATAGCCGCTGGAAACTCTTGTGAAAGAAAAAATAGTATCTTTGCGAGCAATAAGGATGCAATATGAAAGCCGATAGCACATCAAGGCTTTGATAATACACTATACAATGATGATTGGATTCATAAAACAAAGCCATAATCACTTTTACGAACAAAATCTGTGTAACAAACAAATTCATTATAATGAAAACTCTTATTATACTATATTATAGACTATTCTACTGGTTTTTTCGTTTCAATAAAAAGAAAGCATCAGGTGCAGAGGAGACAGATAAGGAAGCAAGTGTGTTGGCTGTGATGCTGTTATCTGCTGTAATGTTTCTATTTGTTTTTTCACTCCTTTTTGCGATTTCATTGTTTATAACTAAATTGCCCAAACCGAGTTCTTTGTTTATTTATTTTGTCGGTATTGTGATAGTTGTTTTAAATAGTTTTTTCTTTTTCAGTCATAAGAGGTATTTGATGATAAAGAAAAAGTTTGAAAATGAAGATAGGAGAACGCGGATTGTAAGGTCGTTATTATGCTTTCTATTTGTCTTTATTTCAATGTTTGCCATGGGCATATTAGGGGTATTATTTGGAGATCCTTTTCTTGAATAAAACTAAAGTTGAATCATAGATTTAACAAATCTATTATCATCATGGCAAGTAACATTCAACAGATATTGAGATACATGGCGAAGGCCTACTATCGTCTGTTCTACTTTTTCTTCCGAATCGAAAAATGGAGCAGCGGTAAAAATGAAATACCGGACGGCCTTTGTGTGTTCATAGCTATATTGCCAATATGTCTGTTCGGATTTATTGATTTAATTGTTTTAGAATACCTCTTTTCAAGATTTATATACAACTTGAACATATCTCACTATAAAGCCTATGCCATAATAATATGTTTGATTTCAGACATCTTTAATGGCGTGCTGTTCTTCCAAGGGAAAAGATACATGAGAATCAAAGAAATGTTTTCAAATGAAGACAAGGGCACTCGGAACAAAAGATCGTTCTACTGTATATTGTACTCTTTGATTACCATGTTTGGCAGTGTCATTTTAATCCGCATTTTTGGGTATCCTACCTAAGAAATCACAAATTTAAGTTTATAAAAAATGAAAATCAATAAAAAGCAGTGTTATGGAACAAGTTAAAAATAGGCTATTATTGTTAGTATTGGTATTTGTCGGTTTATTTGCCAATGCACAAGAGAATCCCACTTTGGATGCTTACGAGGGCATGCCCGTGAAAATACATCGTGAGAAACTGTATTTCGGGGAGACTTACAATGCCCCTGGCTCACATCTTCTCACCGATGAAGAATTAAAGACATTGCTGGGCACGGAATTATTCTATCAGTATGATAATGCCAGGTATTTGTACCGTATGGGCAATACAGTGAAAACCATCGGATGGACCACTTTCGGTGTAGGACTGGGTTATGCGGGACTAACGTATTTTGTATATGATTACATTATTACTAGGGAGTCATTAGTCCGTATTACATTAGGTGCAGTTGTCGCTAGTTTGGGAGTGGATATGTTTACCATAGGCTATATTGTCAGAGGCAATGGCAAAAAGAAACTGGAAGGCATAATGGGACAATACAATATAGACAAGCAAAAGGTCGCCTTCCATCTTTCTCCCTCTCTGATGGGATGTCAGCTTCCCCAAGGCCAGAATCCCATGGCGTTGGGGATGACCTTCAGCGTCAGCTTTTAAATCTAACTTGGGAATGTAGTGAAAGCATGAGGTCGCACGCGGCGGCTGTAAGTGTTACAAGTGAGTAACGGTTACATGCCGCCGCAGGTAACAAAACAAACGCAACTCCATTCCCTTTGGGAATCTACATTCTCTCTTCTGTAAACAGTACAATTATCGAAGTTTACAGCCGTAAAACTTGTCATTTATCGAAGTTACCTACTCCACCACCAATTTCCGAGTAACCAAGCTCCCTCCCAGCAACTGCACCGTATAAACCCCAGCCGGCCAACGGCTCACATCGATGGTGCGCTGGCCTTCCACGGTGAAGGTGGCCACGATTTGCCCCTGCATGTTGAGAACCATCACACTCACAGCACCCATTTCGTAATCGGTGCGGAGAGTGAATTGGTTCTTTGCGGGGTTGGGATAGATTTCGGCAGTAAAGGCAGGCTCGGCATGGCCTTCGTGGACACTCACTAACAGGTCTTCGTTGTTGCTGAAGGTGATCACTTTGCCCGCCACGCGCAAAACCGGATTGTCGGGGGCGGCACATTCGGTGCAGGTGACGCCGTCGATGCAGTCGGGATGGTTGGGATGGCAGAGGTCGAGATAGTTCGGGTCGAATTGGTAGAACAACTCGGCTTGTCCAGCGGCGAGGTATTCCGAAAGGTCGAAGTCCCACACGATGCCGATGCTGCCTGGGC
>CAMYXV010000031.1 GCA_947303055.1 uncultured Bacteroidales bacterium | reverse complement strand
AGCACATGGAACGCAACGGCATCGACTTCTGGTGGCTCGACTGGCAGCAATGGCCCAACGACAAGCAACTCACCAACTTAAGCAACACATGGTGGATCAACTATTGCTTCTTCTCCAACTTTGAGCGCAGCCGCAACACTCGCCCGATGCTCTACCACCGTTGGGGTGGTTTGGGCAACCATCGCTACCAAATCGGTTTCTCCGGCGACTCCTTCATCTCATGGAAATCGCTCGACTTCCAACCCTACTTCAATTCTACGGCGAGCAATGTGTTGTATGGCTTCTGGAGCCATGACATCGGCGGTCACTGGGGCGGTGCCATCGCACCCGAACTATACGCCCGCTGGATGCAGTTTGGTGCCTTGAGTCCCATCTTACGTAGCCATTCCACCAAAGATGCCTCCATCAACAAGGAGCCGTGGCTGTTGCCTGCCGAATACACCGAAATCATCCGCAACACCATCCATCAACGCCATCAGATGATACCTTATATATACACCATGGCCCGCAAAGCCCACGACGAAGGCCTCTCGCTCTGCCGTCCGCTCTACTACAACTGGCCAGACTGTCCCGAAGCCTATAGCTTCCGAAACGAATACATGTTTGGCGACAATATGTTAGTGGCCCCCATCACCGCCCCAATGGAAGGCAGTTTCTCCACCTTGGATATCTGGCTGCCTCAAGGCACTTGGTACGAGGTGTGTACAGGAACAATGCTGCAAGGTAACCAAGTCGTCACCCGCAGCTTCATGATCGATGAATACCCGCTCTATGTGAAAGCCGGTTCCATCATCCCGCTGTATGCTGATTGCCACCAACATGTGGGCGGCACTGACTGGACGCAATTCGACCTAATGATTTACCCTGGTGCCGATGGTGATTTCACAATGTATTATGATGACGGCGACGACAAGAACTACGATGAGAACAACATGTGGGTTAGGTTCCGCGCCACTCGGCAAGGAAACACCTATTTTGCCAACCTCTACCCTGCCGAAGGCAACTACATACCTGCCTCACGCAACATCACACTGAAGTTTGTGGCCTCCGACTTTCCCGAGCATGTCTATTACAATGGTAAGGAAATCGACTGGACATACGATGGCGAGAACTTCACCCTCGTGGTACCACTGCCTGAAAGTTATTGGGAAGACAAAGCAGATATTCGCGTAGAATACCCTCAAAGCGGCACCATCAATCTCACTGACGGCACCCTCGGCAATTACCATCGTGCCGCCAAGGCCGTAGCCGAACTGAAAAACCGTAAGTCCAATATCGAACTCAACGATGCCTTGGGCCTCTTTGGCAGCCTCGGCCAGAAAGTGACCTATTTCCCGAACACACTACACGAAAGCGTCAACAGTTTCCGCCAGTATTTCGAAAACCTCGACAACTCGTTGGAACAGCAGAATGGGCTGAACGAGGAACTCAAGGCATGGTTTAAGGGACAAGTGAGAAAATAATCATACCCTCTGGTACACCGTCGCCACACGGCTGACATTATAGATCTTCATAGTGATGACGTCCTTTTTCTTCTCGGACGGGAACCTCACACTCGCATCAATGTTGCCGAAGCCGCCGAAAGCCTTGTCATCGGTGGTAAGAATGATGCGATAATCACCCGTCTCCCTGACGGGAATCACGTAATCGGGGATGGAATGCGTCCCCCAGTTGAAGACAAAGATAAGATTGCCGCGTTCGTAAACAACAGTCTTGTTTTCCTCGTCGGCATAGAGCATCCACGCAGGTGGCGCCTGCATCACAGGATGGTGCTTCACGAAGTCGAGCATGGCCTTGTCGAAAGCGCCCATGAAGCGGTATTTCAGGTTCTCATTATCCACCAACGACCATTGGCGGCGGGCATATTGATAACTCCAACCGTTGTCGAGGCGTGGAAAGTCAATCCACTCGGGATGACCGAACTCGTTGCCCATGAAGTTGAGCCAAGCCTCACCGCCCAGCGTGAGCGTGAAAAGACGGATCATCTTGTGCAAGGCTATGCCTCGGTCGACGGTCAAGGATGGTGTATCTATACTCATGGCGGTGTACATCTCCTTATCCATCAGGCGGAAAGCAATGGTTTTGTCGCCCACTAGCGCCTGGTCGTGACTCTCAGCGTAGGCCACCGTTTTGGTCAGTGGCAGGTGGTTGGTCATGGTGAAGAAAAAGTTCTTCATGTTCCACTGTTCCTCGGGCTCATCCTTCAGCACCTTGATCCAAAAGTCGGGCAAGCCCATGCCCAAGCGGTAATCGAAACCCATGCCGCCGTCGGCAATCGGGTTGCAAAGGCCAGGCATACCACTCACATCCTCTGCAATAGTGACGGCCTGCGGATTCAGTTCATGACAAAGTGTGTTAGCCAGTTGCATATAGGTGACCGCGTCATCATCTACATTGTCGCCAAAGTATTTCTCCGGTGCATCAAACGTTGTTCCGATGCCATGGTCAAGATAAAGCATCGAGGTCACACCGTCGAAACGGAAGCCGTCGAAACGGTACTCCTCCAGCCAGTAGCGCACATTGGAAAGCAGAAATTGCAATGTCTCCTCCTTGCCGTAGTTGAAAAGTTTGGAGTCCCATAGATTATGGTTGCCGCGCTCGCCGGGATGCAGGTATTGGCTGTCGGATCCGTCGAACAGGTTGATGCCCTCGCGGATGTTCTTCACCGTGTGGGAATGCACGAGGTCCATGATGACCAGCATACCCATGCCGTGTGCCGTGTCGATGAGTTCCTTCAACTCCTCGGGCGTACCAAAACGCGAGCTCGGCGCAAAGAAATTGGAGACATGATAACCGAACGAGCCATAATATGGATGCTCGGCGATGGCCATGAGTTGGATGGCATTATAGCCGTCTGCCTTGATGCGCGGCAGAATCTTTTCGGTAAACTCCTTGTAGGTCCCTACCCTTTCCTCCTCCTGAGCCATGCCGACATGCGTCTCGTAAATCAGCAACGGCTCATTTTTCAGTTGCGGTGCAGCGTGCTTAAATATATAAGGTACAGGCGGATTCCAGAACTGGCCCGCAAAGTCTTTGTTGCCTTCGTCCTGAATCACTCGCTTGATATACACGGGAATGCGCTCATGCTCCCCGATTTGCGACTGTATCAACACCTTCAGTTTGCTGCCATGAACAAGTCTTTTTCCAAACTCGCTGTCGGGCAGGAAAATCTCCCATAGACCAGCACCTGCCAGTTCCAAAGGATACTCATAGCGGTTCCAGTCGTTGAAGTCGCCCATCAATGAGAGGTAATGCGCTGCTGGAGCCCATTCGCGGTACCACCAGCCGTGGCGGCGTTTGTCATAGTTGAAACCCAAAAACTGATGTGCAGTTGCAAAAGTCATCAGGCTACCGTAGCGGTTCTTGATATCATTGAGCCGTTGTTCATAACGGTCGTGACGCTGTTCAACAGCATTGTTTACAGGTTCTAACCAAGGGTCGTTTTTTACGAGAGGAAGCATGTCACAATATATTTCATCGCAAAAGTAAAAAAAATAACTCGTTTACAACACTTTTGAAAAGATTATCTATTTTTGCCCGCAAAACCAATAAAATCATAAGAAATGAGAAAAGCATTCTTTTTGGCAGCAGCTTTTATCGCATGCTTAGCCTTTAACGCCCAAGCGCAACTCCTTTATCGTATTTCTGGCAATGGCCTTGAATCACCCAGCTATATTGTCGGCACCTACCATTTAGCTCCAGCCTCGTTTGCCGACAGCATTCCAGGTATGAATGAGGCCATCGAAAACACCCAGCAAGTATGCGGTGAATTGGACATGATGGATGCCTTCAAACCCGAAAACGCCGCACGCATGATGCAGGCGCAGATGTTGCCCGAAGGGGTAACCTTATCCTCGCTGCTCACCGCAGAGGAGCGCACACGGTTAAATGCCTTGCTGCTCGAGGTGATAGGCACGAATCTCGATGACGAGGCTTATGCCGCCCAAGTTGAACACGTGAATCCTGTCACCCTCTCCACCACGCTCTCGTTGGCAGCCTACATTAAGAAAGCTGAGTCGTTCAACCCCATGGAATTGCTCGACAATTACTTCCAGACGCTTGCCCTGCAAAACGGCAAAAGCGTCAAAGGATTCGAGACCGTCGATTTCCAGATGGACGTACTCTATGGCTCAGAGTTGCCAAAACAAGTGGAAGACCTCATGTGTTTGGTGGACCATTTTGAGGAGAGCGCCCAACTGGTCGACCGCATCACTTCTGCCTATTTCTCGCAGAATTTTCAACAACTCGAAGCCATTCTTGAGGAAGAAATGGAAGGACCGTGCGCTGCTTCACCCGAGGAAGAGGCAGCCTTGCTCGACAACCGTAACCACAACTGGATCAAGATGATGCCTGACATGATGGCCGAAAAGCCGACCCTCTTCGCCGTGGGTGCTGGTCACCTCTGTGGTGAACAAGGCGTGCTGAAACTGCTCCAAGGATTAGGTTACACCGTCGAAGGGATGAAATAACATCCATCTTAAAGATTCCCAAACACAACTCCCCTTGAATCTAAATCGATGACTTTCGTCTCGGAGGGCTCCAAATGTACAGGGACCATCTCCGAGGCGAAGTCATTCATATCAAACTCGTTGGCCCTGCTCTTTCCAATCAACGCCAAGGCATCATGCGGAATTTTCACTTCCACATCACGCGCTTCGGTGCGGTTGAAGTTCACAACCACTAACAAGCGTTCCGAATCGGAATAACGCAAAAAGGCGTAGACAAACTGCGGATCGAAGTTCATATACCAAGGGTTGCACCACATCAGGTCATAGAACTTGCCTTCTATTATTGCCGAGTGTTCATTTCTGAAATACAGTAGTTTACGGTAATAGCCAAACAACTTCTTCTGCGCTTCATCAAACCCACCTCCATCGAACTTACCGCCACTCATCCACTTTTGGTGTTGCGGCATGTGGCAATAGTCGAAGATGGAAGTACGTCCGTCATCACCGCTGTAACCCATTTCACCTACAGCGTCTTCCCCACTCTCCTGACCATTGTAAACCATATACGGCCCAGTATTCATCAAGGCGGAAAGCGACACGGCGGGCAAGGCGGCAAAGGCATTGCCCACAAACTGCGGTGAAGCCAAACGCTTCTCATCATGGTTTTCCATGAAACGTAACATGTGGTCGTCCATATCGTGCAAGTCCTTCCATACCTCGCTGATTTCTTTCGCCTCGTGACCTTCGCAAAGCACCCGTTCCAATGTGTTGTACAAGCCGACCTTGTCATAAAGGTAATCGAAACCCGCATCAAGGAAAGGTTTGTATAAGTCTGGCTGATAAATTTCTGCAATCATCAAAGACTGATAGTCCTGTCTCAAATGCGCTATCACCCACTGCCAAAACGCCACTGGCACCATCTCAGCCATGTCCACACGGAAACCATCGACATCCTTTCCGCACCAGAAACGTAAGATCTCCAGCATCTTCTCCCATGTGTCGTGCTCGTCATAGTTCAACTTGACCGTGTCATACCAGTCGTTGATACTCGGATTGGGCGCAAAGACATTGTTGCCCGTGGCTTTGGCGGGATATTCCTCATAAGGTTGCTCCGCGACTTGACGAGGAGAAACAAAGCCTTGTCCCTCGCAATAATAGAAATTGCACGGGTCAAAGCCTTTGTTCTGTCGCGCCAAGTGATTGGGAATGAAGTCGATGATTACTTTCATTCCTTTATCATGGATGCGGTTAACCAATGCTTCAAAGTCGACCATTGTGCCTAAATCCGGGTCGACGGCATGGTAATCCGTAACAGCGTAAGGCGACCCTGCGCGGCCTTTGGTAATGTCAGGATGTGTGCCGGTGCTTTCGGAGGCATGTTTTAGGATGCCAGTCAGCCAGATATGGGTGAAGCCCAAGTCTTTAATGGCTTCAAGGGCGGTGTTGTCAATGTCGTTGAAAGTGCCGCAGCCGTTTTCAGCCTTGCTACCGTTCAGTCGGAATTCGGTTTGTTTGTTTCCGAACAGTCGGGGGAAAAGTTGGTAAATGTTCATACGGCAAAATTATGAAATTTCAAACAAATCTCCAAATCAATGAAAAATGTACTAATTTTGCGCATTATGAAAGCAAACAAAACCCTCCTAATCATCGCAGCGTTGCTTTTCAGCAACCTTCTATCTGCCCAAGTTGAGCCCACTTGGGAATCCATCAACGAGCGGGGCTATCCGCAATGGTTCTCCGATGCCAAATTGGGCATCTTCATCCATTGGGGCGTATATTCCGTGCCTGCCTACGCCAGCCTTGAAGGCTATGCCGAATGGTATTACCGTGGCCTGACTACCAATGACGACCGCAAGGCTTTCCAAGAACGCATCTACGGAAAGGACTTCAAATACGAAAACTTTGCACCGATGTGGAAAGCCGAGCTTTGGAATCCAGATGAATGGGCTGAGCTATTTAAGAAATCGGGAGCAAAGTATGTCTTGTTGGTTTCGAAGCACCATGATGGCTTCTGCCTCTGGCCAAGCCAATATTCACCCAATTGGAACTCCGTGGAAGTCGGGCCGCACCGCGACATCTGTGGTGAGCTGACCGATGCCGTGCGTAGAAAAGGCCTCAAAATGGGCTTCTACTACTCCCTGCCCGAGTGGACCAGCCCCATCCACCGCTGGTACGAAGATCCCGACGAGAATATCAGCACCTACGTTGACACACACATGATTCCGCAGTTTAAGGAACTCATCACGCGCTACCAGCCCACCGTCCTCTTCACCGATGGCGAGTGGCGCAACAGTGCTGAGCAATGGCATGCCACCGAACTCATCTCGTGGTATTACAACACCGTGGGCAAGGATGCTATCGTCAATGACCGATGGGGAAATGGACAACAACACGGCTTCCGCACGCCCGAATATAGCGCAGGTATCACCCTCACCGACCGCCCTTGGGCCGAGTGTCGTGGCTTGGGTCGCAGCTTCGGCCTCAACCGCAACGAGCCTTTGGAGAACTATATGACATCAGACGAACTCATCCGTCATTTCTGCGTCCTTGTGGCGGCAGGTGGCGGCATGACGCTCAACGTGGGTCCTGCCGCCGATGGTAAAATACCGCTGTTGCAACAAGAACGCTTGCTTGACCTCGGCCACTGGCTCGATATCAACGGGGAAGCCATCTATGGCACACGACCTTACAAGAAATTCTACGAGATGAAGCCCGTCACAGTGACACGCAACGATGCCGAAATCAACTTCGACTGGAAACGCAACTCCCCTGACCCTGCCATCAGCTGCGACCACTTCCAAGCCCATTGGCAAGGCGTATTCTCCTGCATGGCTGACACCTATACCTTTGAAATCCAGACCGACGACAAGGCAAAACTTGTCATCGATGGCAATACCGTCATAGAAGACACAAGAAAAGCGAAGTCGGGCAAGATGAAATTAGCGCAAGGCCAACACAGCATCGAGGTCTTCTATGAAGAAGACGAATTTGAAGCCACAATTGCCTTGTATTGGTCGTCTAAAAAGAGGGAAAAACAGGTGATGAAAGACTTTCAAGTAGGCGCTATGCTACCCGCACAAGGCTTGAAGGCCACTTACACCTGCGAGCAACCCAACATTTGCTACACGCAAGGCAAAGATGCACTTTACGCCATCGCTCTCGACTATCCCGAAGACCAATTGGTTTTGGAAATCGACCAACCCGCCGACAACATGAAAGTCACGCTACTTGGATGTCCTAAGACCTTGCCTTGGAAATACAAGGACGGGCAACTCTTCATCGACACCAGTGGGTTGAAATACAGCGATTTGAAGAGTAGTGCAGCTTGGGTATTCAAGATGAAATAAAAAAGTGGCTCCTTCGACGCTTCGACAAGCTCAGCGACCAAAGGAGCCATTTTTCTATCTTACTTAGTCCGTCAGTTCCTTTATGCCTTGATAACCAAGGATTCGGTTTGTCTTTTTAGGCACCCGCTTGACATAGAAGCGTTCGTCCTGTTGCACGAACTTGAGATGCAGCAAATCGCCTTTCGGGAAGCAATCTATTTCGCTGACCCTCATTATCTTGTGCATCTGATAGGAGAAATCTGAGGTCTTCACAAAGGTAAGGCGTTTCCCCCCTTTGATGATGCTGGTATTGAAGCCATCAAAGTAATTGCGGTTGCCCCATTTGCCCACAAACTGCTCAGGATTTCTCAAGTCGTGGATATACACGCGGAACTGCTTATCGGTCTTGGGCTGCACCTCAAGGACTTTCTGAAGGATGACCTTCTTATCCATCACCACCTCCACATACATCCATTGAAAACGGTTGCCCATGTTCTCCCAAATCGGGGTGAAATGCGCCATGGCAGTGGTGGAATCGTTCACAATGACGGTGTAATCACCTTGTATGGTGCGGTAAAACTGTTTAGCATCTTCTTCCGTGAATTTGGGTTGTTTTTGTGCAAACCCATTAAAAACCATGAAGATAGCAGCCAATATCAAAGCCAATCTTTTCATATTACAATCACTTTTAGTATTTGAGGCTTCAAAAGTACAAAAAAACGATGAATCTCAGCTTCCTTTCAGCAAATCGAGCATAAAAGCATACTCCAAGGCGACCTCCTTGAAGCCCTCAAAACGACCCGAAGCACCACCATGGCCATAGTCCATCTCGGTCTTCAGATACAATGGGTTCTTGTCGGTCTTTACCGCACGAAGCTTGGCAGCCCACTTGGCAGGCTCCCAGTACTGCACCTGACTGTCGTGCAAACCCGTGGTAATGAGCATGGCAGGATAATCCTTGGCTTCCACGTTGTCGTAAGGCGAATAGGAAAGCATGTAATCGTAATACTTTTTCTCGTTGGGATTGCCCCATTCGTCGTATTCGCCCGTGGTGAGCGGGATGCTTTCGTCGAGCATCGTGGTGACAACATCCACAAAGGGCACTTGTGCGATGACTCCCTTCCACAAGTCGGGACGCATATTGGTCACAGCACCCACCAGCAGACCGCCAGCACTACCACCCATGGCAAACATTTTTTGCGGTGAAGTGTAACCTTTATTAATAAGGTATTCAGCACAGGCAATGAAATCAAGGAAGGTGTTTTTCTTGTTCAGCATCTTGCCGTCGTCGTACCATTGTCGGCCCATCTCTTCACCGCCTCGAATGTGAGCGATGGCCCAGATAAAGCCACGATTCAAAAGACTGATACGCGCCAATGAAAAATAGGCATCTGTACTGGAGCCATAAGAACCGTAACCGTAGAGGACAAGAGGACTACCGTTGGGGCCGGGCCCTTCGACAGGCTCAGGGACCCTCGCTTTTACCGTACCTTTCTTGTAAACTATTGAAATCGGAACCAATACACCATCATGCGAAGGTGCCATCAAGCGCTCAGTTACATAATCCTCTGGGTTATAGCCACCCACGATTTCCTGGCGTTTGAGCAAGGTCTTGGTGCGCTTTCCCATGTCGAAATCATAAACCGACGAAGGCGTAGTCATGGAGTTGTAGGAATAGCGCAGGGTGATAGCATCAAAGTCTGGATTGGCACCCACGCCTGCGGTATAGGTAGGCTCACCGAAATCAATGTAATAGTCGGCGTTGCCATCCCATGACCTCACTCGAATCTTGACCAAACCACCTTCACGTTCCTCGATGACAAAGAACTTGTCGAAGATCGTGAAGCCTTCAATCATCACCTGCTCACGATGCGGCACGACCTCCTCCCAGTATGGTTTCTCGGTCTGCCCGACAGGAGTGCGCATAATCTTATAATTCTTCGCCCCGTCAGCGTTGGTCTGGATGTAAAAATGCTCACGGTAATGGTCGATGCCATACAGCATGTCAGGTTGACGTTCCTGAAACACGCGGAATGAGCCTTCCGGTTGATCGCTCTCAAGAATACGGCATTCTGAAGACAGTGTTGAATCCGAATTGATTATCAGATACTTTCTTGACTTTGTCTTGCTGATGTAACACACAAAGGTTTCATCAGTTTCACGATACACTTCCATATCGTCACTCGGACTTGTACCCAAACGGTGTCGCATAATTATGCAAGGCCGTAACGTCTCGTCCTTAACACCATAAAACAAGGTCTTGTTATCACTGGCCCAAACCACATTGCCAGAAGTGCCATTGATAGGTTCACCTACAAGCACGCCCGTTTCCAAATCCTTGACATACACCGTATAAATGCGGCGACTCACCGTATCCACCGAATACGCCAACAGACAATCATCCTCGCTGAGACTGACTTCACCAACATCAAAGAAAGCATAACCTTCAGCCAAAGCATTACAATCCAGCAGAATCTCTTCGGGTGCCTCCAAATTGTGCTTCTTGCGGCAATAAATGGGATACTCTTTCCCTTCTTCGTAACGCGTGTAGTGGTAATAGTCCCGAATTTTCACTGGAACCGAGTTGTCATCCTGCTTGATGCGGCCTGTAATCTCCTTAAAGAGTTGTTCCTGAAGCGGTTCGGTATGTTTCAGACAGGCATCGGCATATTGGTTTTCGGCTTCGAGATAGGCCAAAACCTCAGGATTCTCACGCTCGTTGAGCCAATAATAGTTGTCGATACGGGTATGGCCGTGCATCGTCATCGCGTGCGGACGGATGGCGGCCTTAGGTGGGGTTGGAAAGCTATTCATCGGTTACTTCTGCATCAGAACGTGAGGGTCAAGCCCAAGGTCGGAAGGATGGGCAGCTGACGCGCTATATCACTGGTAATCAAGTTGACATAAAACACGTTGTTGCGGTTGTAGACATTGGTCACACCGAGGTCGGCCTCCAAATTGATGTTCTCCGTGAAGAAGAACTTACGCTTCACATCAAGGTCGAAGCGGTGATAGGTGGGCAGACGTCCGCCATTGAGCTCACCGAACAACACACCCAGTTCACCATTGGTGGTAGTGTAGTCGAAGTTGATACCGTCCTGGAAGGAATAGTACTCATAGAAGCCCTGTACCTGTGTGAACGGGAAGCCGCTACCGAAGTTCCAACGTCCGCTGAACTCCCACTGGCGTTTTGAACCGGCAGTGTAGGTCAGAATCAAATTGATGTTGTGACGACGGTCGAAGTGGGGCGCATATTGCGTGAGTTCCACGCCGCCTTCCACGGCCTTTTCATACTCTCTGGTCACGAAGCCCAAGGCATAAACAGCCCAGAGGTACCAATGTTGGTCTTCATATTTCAGCGACACGTCGAAACCATAGGCATCGCCTGTTTCCTTGGTAAAGTCTTTCTTCAGCAGGTCGGGAATATCGGAAGATCCGTCAGCATAAATCTTATTGCGGTTGATGTTGGTCAGCTGGACGAAGTCTTTCCAGTAACCCTCCAAATTCACCGTGGCATTCTTTGCGATGTCGAACTCAGCACCCAAAATGAAGTGGTTCGCCTTTTGCAGGTAACTGTTGATGGGCTTGCCATCGTAGGTGGCCGGCAGGTTGTCGATACCCGAAAGGAAGCCATAGAACAGGTTCACGACATCGCGGTCACTCGTGGCAGCCACGAAATTCTGCGAGTACATACCTGCGGCAGCTTTCAGACGAAGCCAATCGTTGGCGTTGTATTTGACAGCCAAACGAGGTTCAGGTGAAAGGTCGGACAGCGAGGCATAGAATTGCAAACGGAAGCTCGGCTCCAACAAGAACTTGCCTAACACAGCCTTGTATTTGGCATAAACGCCAATCTCGGTGGAATTCACCCTGTCACCGATTTTGCTGTGGCCATACACACTATAGGTCTGATAGTCCGTCGTGTAACCCAACATCTCGATACCATACTTCAAAGTATTCTTACCCATGAACTGGCTGAAATCAAAGCCCATGTTGAAACCATTGATATTGCTGTAACGGTCGGGGCTGTCTGCTTCCTTCATGCGTGAGGTATAGCTCGAATAAGCAATATTACCCTCGATCATCACGGGTGACTTGCCCGGAATCACGAGAAAATTGGTACCTGCACCATACGAATTCCATCCAAAGTCGGACAGCGACATATAGTTGTTCACTTGGTCGTTGAACGAGAAACCGAAGAAGTTGACCTTACTACCATTTGGTGCATTCAAGGACACCTTACCATAAAGGTCTTGGAAGTTGAAAGGCAGACCTGTTTCAGAAGCATAGGGATAGAAAATCTTGCTGGACTGCTCCAAATAGGAGTTTTTAGCCGAAAGGATGAACGAAACGGTAGCCTCATCAGGAGTCTTGGCTTTCTTCAGAGGACCTTCCAACATCACTTTAGCACCAAAGGTATTGCCGCCAATCTTACCCGAAATGCGTTTCTTGTTACCATCACGAGTGGAAATGTCCATGATGGACGAAATACGGCCGCTGTATTCGGCACCAAAACCACCTGTGTAAACATCGGCATTGCGGATGATATCGGTATCGAACACCGAGAACAAACCGATGGAATGGAAGGGATTGTAAATCACCATACCATCAAGCAGCACCTTATTCTGTATGGGCGAACCACCGCGAATGTAGAGCTGACCACCTTGGTCGCCCGTGAAGATGACACCCGGCACCACTTGTAGGTATTGGGCAAAGTCGGCCTGACCACCCACGCTCGGGATTTTGGTAATCGTCTTGGGTGTGACCGTGATGACCGAGGTCTTGGTCTCGGTGCGAGCCTCAATCTTGTCGGCGGTGATGGTCACCGTCTCTAATTTCTGGCTGGTCTCTTTCAGATAGTATTTACGGTTGATGCTTTGACCTTTCGAAAGGTGAAACACCTCCGAAATGGTGTCGTAACCCACACTCGTAATCAACAAGGTGTAGCGTCCGTCGGGAATGCGGTTGATATTGAAATAGCCGTTCTCGTTGGTCGAGCCACCGAAGGTGGTACCTTTGAGATAGACATTGGTGAACATCATGGGTTCACCTGTTGATTCCTCATAGACAAAACCTTTGATGCTATTATCTTGAGCAACAGCTACATACGCAGCAAAAATTACAAAAAGCGTCGTAAAAAACAGCCTTGAAAGTAGACGATTATTCATAGTGATATCTAATAATTTGTTCTTACACCTAGTTAAATTGATGGTGCAAAAATACAAATAATTCTAAATTATCAACCAAAATAGTAAAAAATCGTTTAAAATATCAAAATTCCGTTTTAATCCGACTTTCCCACACTTGCCAGCTTCATTTTTGCAGGGCTTTTCAAATCAGCGAAAACAGCCAATTTATCATGCTATGTGATGCTTCTTGTCGATATAAAAGGACACACAAGGCCAGTGCCACCAAAAGCAAAACGGTCCTCAACCATTCCTTGACAGGCAGGATGGCGATACCCATAATGATAAACAACATGGGCCATAGCTTCCCTGCAACAATCCAACTGAAATCAATGACATTGAGCGCGGCAAGAAGGGCTATCACGCCGACAAAAAGAATGATGATGCCCAAGAACAAGTTTCTGCTTTTCATGACTTTTTTCTATTAAATGGGATGATTAGGAAGAGGCCGAGTACAATGAGCAGGATAGGCCAAGCCGTATCCCAATTGATTTCCGGGATATACCTATGAAGAAGAGCGACGGCACCAATGCCTATCAGTATCAATCCAGCGACAAGGCTGCCTTTGGACTTCGTGGTTTTCAGCCCTTCACTTGGAGTCTCAGACGAGACCTCCGTTGTTTCGTCGGATGAAACGAAACTGCTGGCCTCAGCTTGAATACCTTGACCGGCAGGCATCACCACCCAAAGAATAATGTAGAGCCAAAAGCCCGCGCTGGCGCACAGGAACATAAAGGCAAACAGCAGCCTCACCAAGGAGGCGTCGATGTCAAAATAGTTGGCCAAACCGGAGCAAACGCCACCGATCACTTTGTTGTTAGTGTCTCTTTGAAGTTTCTTTTCCATTGATTGAAGTGTTTTAATCGGTTAATCAAAGGACTTATTATACAAACATCATGCAAAAATGTTCTGTTTTACGAAAAAGCGCCGGGTTGTAACCTTGCAACTTGCGCAAAAAAGAAGAAAGCCACCCTGACGAGCGGCTTTCTCATGTTACAAAAGGTCATTTTGTCACTTCTTGACGACAAACTTGACGGTCGCGAAGGTCTGGCCATTGCGCATGACAGAGCAGAAATAGATGCCGTCATTGAGGTCAGCAACTGAAACACTCAGTTTTCTTTCAAAGGTGTTGATCTCTTGACGCATCACTTCCTGACCTACCAAGTTGTAAATCACAGCAGTGGCATTGCTACCCTGCAGGTTGCAATCAAAGTTCACCGTTAATGATGCAGGGTTCGGGTAAGGCTGGCCAAAATGCAGCGTTGAAGCTTCATTTACACCCTCGCCTGATTTGTGGAAGATCACATTGATGGTAACGGCATCCTCGGGATGACGCTCGTCGTAGGCGTAGTACTTCACCATCACCTTGCCAAAGACACCTTCATCAAACATCGTGTGGAACGAAAGGGCGCCTTCATCTGTGACGCTATTAGCAGCCACTGTCACAGGATTCGGGCTGACGAAAACATCCGGGGAGTAACACAATCCCCAGCAGAAATAGTTTGTCGCGCCCTCCAAATCTTCGATTACCTCTTTTTTGATGATGACATCAAGATCGTTCGATGTGAGGTTGCGAAGTTGCATGTCCTGAAGGAATTCAAAGCCAATGTCGTTGGTGCATACGATTTCTTCACCTTCGGCATAGACCTGTCCATTCAACTCAAACCGCAACGATTGTGCTGATACATAGCCAATTACAGCCAGAAACATTAAAGTAAAAATAGATTTTTTAATCATAGTGTATTATTTTTTAATTATTGACCTTTTCAATCTGCAAAAATGCAAAACTTTTCCCAATCTTGCAACAAAAACATTGCCATTTTTTGAAAAATCTCTACTTTTGTGGTGAAAAACCATAATAAATCTACACGCATGAAAAAAAACATACTGATTGTCACATCATTACTGATGCTTTTTTCGCTGAAAGTCAGCGCACAAAACGAACGCGTTTTGCTGTTTGAGTGCTTCACCAACACCAGTTGCGGTCCTTGCGCCTCACAAAATCCGGCTTTGGACGCGCTCATCAACGCCAATGGCGACCGCGTCGCGGCCATCAAGTACCACATGAACTGGCCAGGAGCCAACGACCCGATGTATCTGCACAACACCGTTGACAACAACGCCCGCAAGAGCGTCTACAACGTCAACAGTGTCCCCCACACTGTCGTTGACGGCATTCGTTTTGCCAATGTGCCTGGCAACCTCACCCAAAACATGGTCAACAATTGGCTCAACATTGAATCTCCTTTCGAGATGCGCCTTTCTTACGAAGTGGACGAGGCTGCCAACACCATCACCGTTCACGTCATGGGACGCGCCTCTCAGGCTGTTGCTGGTAATGTCAAACTTTATGTCGGAGTCATCGAGCGCGAAATCCACTACAACTCAGCCCCTGGATCCAATGGCGAACGTGATTTCTACAGCGTGATGAAGAAACTCCTGCCTTCGGCCTCTGGAACTTCTATCGGCAACGTGGAGGCTGGTAGTTACTTTGCCTATTCTTTTAGTTGGGAACTGGCCAATGTCTACAACAACGACCAGTTGGATGCCATCGCATGGCTACAGAACATCAACACGAAAGAAGTGTATCAAGCCTGCAAGTCGAGCGAAAGCATCGAGCCTTTCTATGCCAACGAAGCCATGTTGAGCGACATCAGCAATGTGAAGAGCACCAATTGCAGCGGTGAAGCCGATCCCAAAGTCCTTATGTCCAACAACGGCAGCAACGCCATAACGTCGGCAGAGCTTGAGGTGCTCGTCAACGGCGAGTGGCTAAAGACCTTTGAATGGAGCGGCAATCTTCCTTCTCTCCAATCCGAGACCATCGATTTGGGTGCCATCAGCTTCCCTGTCGAAGCATTGAACACGCTGGAGGTGAGAATCAAGAGCATCAACGGCGGTATCGACGAGGCATCCTCCAACGACATCGCCAGTCTTGAGTTCAAAGGCTCGCCCGAGACCGTGGGCAAAGTACTGAAACTCAGCATCCGCACCGACACCAACCCACAAGAGACCACTTGGAAGATCATCAACCTTACCACTGGAGAAACCGTTCTTGAAGGCGGCCCTTACGATGAAGCCAACCACATGTACACCGAGACCCTCGACATCACGGGTGACGGTTGCTACGACTTCACCATCTATGATGCAGGCGGCAACGGACTCGACGGAGGCGTCTACGGACTGAAAGCCGGCAGCACCACCATTTTCTCAGGTAGTACCTTCGGCGAAAGCGAGAGCAATGAGTTCTCCTACGAGGTAACAGCCAATGTAGAGGAATGCCTTGACCGCAGCGTCAACATCTACCCCAACCCGACCGATGGCATATTGAACGTTGTCAGCAAAGGCGAACAGATTGTTGTCGTCTACAACACGGTCGGCCAGATTGTCTTTGAAGGCATTTGCGATGGATTATTGCAAATTGACATGAAGCATTTCGGTGCCGGTATTTATGCCATCAAAGTTGGCAACGAGACACAGCGAGTCGTGGTGAAGTGATGCTTCAATATCATCATTTCGAGAAACTTGACTCTACCAATGCCTACCTGCAAAGGCAGCAGTCGGAATGCGACATCCGCAATTGGGTGGTCAGCACCGAGGAGCAAACCGCAGGCAAAGGCATGGGAAGCAACGGCTGGGAAAGTGAGGTTGGGAAGAACCTCACTTTCTCTTTGGCTGTGGACATGAGTTTTCTGCCTGCCGAGCGGCAGTTTTTGCTGTCGGAAGCCGTGCCACTGGGTATCATTGAGGTTTTGGATACTGTATTACCTGCAGATAAGATCAGCATCAAATGGCCGAACGACCTTGTTTATGAAAACCGAAAACTGGCTGGCATCC
>CAMYXV010000030.1 GCA_947303055.1 uncultured Bacteroidales bacterium | reverse complement strand
TCAATTCCAGTAACGTTTCCTACCGCCGCATGTAGAATAGTGACATATCTCCATTCCCGCAGGGAATCTCTCCACTTTAAACACAACAAACTTGTTTTTTCCAAATATACTTCTTAATTTGCGCCCCGATTACAACCTATTCTGTCCTCGAATTGTCCAATTTAAAACCTATACATTATGAAAACGAAATCTTTACCCAAAACCTTAATGGCCTTCCTTGCGCTGATGGCCTGCCTGGCCTTCGCGCCTATCACAACACAAGCACAATACAGCGTGCCTTATCACACTACGGTTGGCGGCGAATACCTACCTTCGGGTTGGATTGCCGACTATGGAGGGGTCTATTATCAAGGATGGGAGTTTTATGCGTTCCGAACCGGCACCATTATACTCCCCGAATTCAACGCTCCCACCAACACACTTACGGTAGACATACGAGTGCAACCTTTTTATGACCCTCCGTTCGGCTCTACCTTTGATATTGGTTACCTTACTGACGTGAATAACCTTGAAAGTTTCCACATCGTCGAATCATTCAGTTATTCTGAGGAATCATGGACCGATGGTTGGAGGTATAAGAGAGCCGTACTCTCAAATGTTCCAGCCAATGCAAGGATAGCCTTCTATGCATATTATCCATGGTTTATTTCGGACGTGTATATATATGAGACACCCGACCCTTTTGATGTGCCTTATACCACTTCCTCTAGTTCATGGGATTATTACCAAGCTGAGGGTTGGATTGCCAACAATTGGATGGCTTACTCTTCTGAACGTTGGTTCCGTTCCGGCGTCGCTGCCCTGCCTAAGTTCACCTCCAACCTCAACACGCTTCAATTGGACATTTCGCTCAAGCCCAGGAACTCCAACGCCCAAAGCATCCAGATAGGCTATATCACCGATGACAGCCCTTCCTACGCCAGCTTCGTGCCTCTACAAACATTCAACAATTCATCCTCATGGGACGATTACCAATCAAAAAGGATTACCTACACCGGTGGCCATCGAATGGCCTTCAGATGCACAGGAGAATGGATCATCAATGGTGTTAAAGTGACGTCCATCAATTCCTCAACGACTTATGCCGTGCCCTATCAACCCGACCTAGGTATGTTCCTGCCTGAGGGTTGGCTTGCCAGCAACTATGGCTATTCATCTAGCAATGCTTATCTCAAGTCTGGGGTAGCCCTCCTGCCACAGTTCAACGCTACCACGAACTCGCTTGAGATGGATGTGTCCATCAGGCCCAAAAACTCAAGCGCCCAAACGATTCAGATTGGTTATGTCACCAACAACAACCCGTCGAACTTCACGGCACAGCGAACCTTCTATTATTCTACTTCATTTACCGAATTCCAACCCAAGAGAATCACATACTACGGTGCGCCTTCGGGCGCCCGGTTGGCCATTAAATGCAATGGAGATTGGGAAATTCGTAATCTAAAGGTGAAGTATCCCATTTCAACCGTTGCAATGCCCTACACCCCAACCCTTGGAGATCCCATGCCAGACGGTTGGGTAACCGACAATTATTTTATCCATAGTGGTGAGACTTACCTCTCCAATTACACCGTACTGCCCCGACCCAATGGCAATTCATTTCAGTTTGACTTGTCCATAAAGCCGTTTAACTCCAATTCCCAAAGTATCACGATTGGTTACGTCACCAACGCCTACGATGCACCAAGCACCTTCACGGCACTCCAGACCTTCAACTACGAGTCTACATGGTATTATTATGAGCCCAAAAGGGTTCTCTTCAGCGGTTTGCCCAGCGGTGCCCGACCTGCCATCAGATGCAACGGATCGTGGTATGTTCGCGACCTCTCGGTAAACGCTCAACCCTCGGCCTCCATGGTACCCTATGACGTAAGTTTGGGATCGGTCCAGCCCGATGGTTGGATGGCCAACAATTACAGCTATTACAGCAGCGCCTATCTCAAGACAGGCACTGCCCTCCTGCGCGTGTTCATTCCCGCCCTCACCTCACTTCAACTGGATATCTCGCTCAAGCCCAACAACTCCAACGCCCAAAACATCCAGATTGGTTATGTCGATAGCAGCAATACCTTCGTTGCACTCCAAACCTACTCCTACACCTCCTCGTGGAGCGCTTACCAACCCAAGAGCATTTCATACTCCGGCGTACCCTCAGGTACCCGAATGGCGATCAAATGCAATGGAGAATGGAGTATTGCCACCGTGCACGTGGATTACATCCCGGGGACTGTACCATATCCCGTGCCATACGAGCCTACCCTGGGGACCCTAATGCCTGGAGGGTGGACAACCGAATGCTATTATTATTCCAACGGTGCCTATCTCACCACAGGCTACACCCAGCTTCCCCTATTCGAGCCCAACCTCAACACGCTTCAGTTGGACTTCAGGGTAAAGCCCAAGAACTCCAACGCCCAATACATCAAGATCGGTTACTTCTATAACAGCAGTACGTTCGTTCCACTCCAAACCTTCAACTACTCGAGCTCATGGACTGGATTGCGTCATAAGCGAATCCTCTTTAATGCCTCCGGCGTGCCTGCCAATGGCAGAATGGCCATCTATTGCAAAGGAGAATGGAATATTTCAGATTTGTCTGTGAATTATATTACCGACCCCATAAGTGCACCCTACACTTGTGATTGTTTCGGAAACGACTGTGTCGGAAACGATCATTTTTATACATACCAGCCATCGGGTTGGGTTGCGAATAATTTCGCAGCAAGTGCCAATGCGATGGAGGGCGCATTGTTTGAGTCGGGCTGCGTCATGCTGCCTCGGTTCACCACACCCATCAACGCGCTTGAGTTCCGCATGGATATCAAGCCATACGTAGGGTTTGACGGTGTCACTCCCACCAGTATTTCGTTGGGCTATGTCACCAACGACAATCCGTCGACTTTTGTGGCATGCCAGACGTACAGCTATTCTTCATCATGGGGCGTACCGATTCCCAAGACCGTCACTTTCCCCTCTGCACCGTCAAACGCCAGAATCGCCTTTTACTGCAACGGAGGTTGGCGTTGTGACAATTTCAAGGTAACCATACCCACACAATCCATCCCTTACACCGAAGGTTTTGAAAGCACCTCCGCCAACGAACTGCCCGTAGGATGGTCCGCCTCAAGCATGTCGGTAAAATATGGCTCCTACAATGGGGTATCGACTTATAGCGGAAGCTGCCAGTTGGTAGGCAGTAGCTATGCCTTGCTTCCGTTTTTTGACTCGGAACTCAACACCACGACCATCGAATTTTGGTGCCGTCCCGAAAGCACCAGCAATGGGGGCATCGTCAGGGTTGGCTACGTCCCCAACGGCGGCTCGCTATCCTCGTTTGTGAGCGTCAAGGACATCACATGGAACACCAATTGGACGGGTTACCGGCTCATGCGTGTCAGCTACAAGAATGTCCCTGCAGGTGCCCGCGCGGTCATCTATTGTTTGGGATATGGCAGCGGGACAAATCTGTTCCACTTAGACAATTTCCAAATCAAACAACCGCCTGTATTGACCGTGCCCCTTACACAGAACTTCAACAGCACAACCATGGGCAGCCTGCCCGACGGCTGGCTGGCCGACAACATACGGGCTGGCTACAAGCCTTACGGCAACGATGCTCCGCACTCGGGCAACCGTCAGCTCTACGGCACCGGTGTCCTGGTCCTTCCCGAAATCTCAGGCGGCTTTGTCGGTGTCCAGGTGGACATGTGGCTGCGTCCCTCAACGAGTTCCAGCAACCTTACGTTCTATGCGGGCTATGTCACCAACCCCAACAACCCGTCGAGCTTCGTCCCCACAGCTTCTTTCTCCGGTAGCAATTGGACTGCATACCAGCAGAAACATGTGAGTTATACCCTTTCCGGCTCATCATCCTACCCCACAGGCGCACGCATGGCCTTTAAAGCCGTTGCACCAGGAACCGACTGTTGGTATATCGACGACATCAGCATCAGCGAATTCGACAACTCGGCTCCCACTCTGACACTCAACAACGTGGGCTCACACTTTGCCGACATCAGCTGGGTGCCGGGCAGCAACGGGCAAGAGCAATGGGATGTGTACTATTCCGATTGGAATCTTAATAACAACATAGAAGCGTACACACTTCAACAACTTCAACAATATGGCACTCTCGTGCATATCACCAACAGCCAATACCATTACACCATCAGCAACCTCACAGCCGGTGAAGGATACTACGTGTGGGTGCGCTACCGTAGAATAGTGAACAGCATCGTCCTCGAGACCAGCCTTTGGAGCAATCATGTGTATTTCGAAACGGAGGAAAACTGCGCCCCGCCCACTAACATTCAAGTGGAGACCACGCTCCACTCAGTCTTCGTCAGTTGGGAACCTGGACAAAGCAACCAGACCAGTTGGGTTGTCCAAATTTCGGGCAGCGATTATTGGGAATTTGAAACCGATGAGACATCCATCGAGATTGATGTTTCAGACCTATTTTTGCCTGGCGAAGGATTCCAGGTCGCTGTGCAAGGCAACTGCACCGGTAACGACGGAACGGGCCAAAGCGAATGGATAGATGCACAAATGCAGGATTATCCTTCGTTGACAGTGAACAATGGCAGTGATTGGGATGAAAACGTGCCAATTACTGGTTCCGCTTGTGGCTCAAAGAAATCAAGGACCCAGTTCATCATCCCCGCCTTGCAACTCACAGATATGCAATACAGCCACATCAAGAGCCTGACCTTCGACAACCAGCAATTCACCAATGGCCAGCCATGGGGTGGGGACGCTCAGTTTGATGTTTATCTTAAAGAAGTGGATTGGACCGACTTCAGCGATGGCGAATTCTACGATTGGGACGACTTGGCCCTTGTCTATAGCGGCAGGCTCTCCATCAGCTCTCATCTCATGACCCTCATCATTGACGATTATCACTCTTTCTATTATACTGGAGGCAACCTGCTTGTAGGTTTCTACCAAGAGGAGTATGATTTCACCCCAGGAACGAACGCCAATCATCTCGATTGGATAGGTGTGAACAACTACAACAGCAACCCGAATTATAAGCCATCCATCTATTACGAGCCTCAGTCATCAGGACCTTTTGCCCAAACTTTCAGTCCCAAAGTGACCTTCACCTATGAGACCGACGACTACCTGCCACCCACCGACTTTGAGGCTGAAGTCACCGGAAGCACTGAAGTGTCGTTCTCTTGGACCATGCGCGAGGGGCAGACATCCACTGAAATCTTGATATCCAGCAGTCCCGACTTCTCAAATCAGAACTACTCCGCCCACGTCATCGACAATCACTGCACCATTAACAACTCCACCTTCTTCCAGCCTGAAACGACCTACTACTACCGTTACCGTGGCCGATATCAAGTCGGTCAAACGACATACTACAGCGCCTGGAGTCCCTCCGACAGCTTCACCATGCCCGAAGCCTGCGATCCGCCCACAAACCTCACGGTCTCCAATGTCGGCCCCTATTCGGCCCTTCTTAGTTGGAACGGCGGCGGTGAGTCCGACTATGTGGAGTATAGGGAGGCTGTGGGAGAGTCTCTTCAGACGGAGATTTCGGAAGGCTTCGAAAGAACAAGATTGCCTTCCGGATGGAGTGTTAATAATTCTGGTGCCGGTAGTGGCTGGGAGGTGGCATACACTACAGGAAACAACCGGTTTGCCCATACAGGTAGAGGATGCCTTGGATCCACGAATAGTGGCGGCATTGCCAACAGCTGGCTTTTCATTCCAGTGAGTAACTTACGCGGCTATCTGACGTTTTGGGTAAGAGCGGCAGCATCAACAGCCTCCACCCAGAATCGTATTGAAGTCTATTATACTACTAGTCCTGCTATACCAAACGGCACATCACAGAGACGATATACTGGAATTGTCAGTTCCACGAATTATGCTCAAGCATCTGTTGATTTCTCCAATTTGCAAGGCTCGGGATACATTGCGATACGCCATTTCACAAACAATAGCAATTCCACAACGGGTGTAGTCATTGATGACGTCGTGTTCCAAAGCTATGGTACCGATTATAGCGAGTGGATCTCTCTCGGCAGCACCGAGGCCGGCCTATTCGACCTCATCGGTCTCACGCCTGGCACAACCTATCAGGCACGGGTGCGCTCCTTATGCGACACAGGTTTCACCAGTGAATGGATCGAGTCTGTCAATTTCAGCACCCCTGGCAACATCGCGTTTGCCGATGCCAACGTGAAGGCCATTTGTGTGGCCAACTGGGACACTAACAACGACAATGAGCTGAGCTATGCCGAAGCCGCAGCGGTGACTACCTTGAACCCTTCGGGAGCGAGCAACAACAGCGTTTTCAAGAACAACCAAACCATTACCTTCTTCAACGAGCTGCAGTACTTCACCGGCCTGACAGCGATTGATGATTATGCCTTCGCGGGCTGCGCCAGCCTCAGCGCCATCACCCTGCCCAATACCATCACCTCCATTGGAGACTATGCTTTCGGTTACAGTGTGGACGAACTAGGATATCCTATACCTTGCTCAAGCCTGCATAGCATCGTTATCCCGCCTAGCGTGACCACCATCAACTATAGCACTTTCAGAATGAGCGGCCTCACCGAGATCAACCTGCCTTACTCAGTGACCAGCATTGGTGGCTTGGCCTTCGGCGAATGCAACAGCCTCGTTTCCGTCTACATTCCTGCCACGGTGACCAGCATCAGCAGCACCAACGCCTTCACAGGAGCCAATATCGCCAGCATCGAAGTAGACGAGGGCAACCCCATCTACGACTCACGCAACGGCTGCAACGCCATCATCGAGACAGCCACCAACAAGTTGCTTACGGGTTGTAAGAACACGGTCGTTCCTTACGGTGTCACCGCCATCGGAGTCTCGGCTTTCGAAAACTGCACGAATCTTACCGACATCACCCTGCCTGCCACGATGGAGACGCTCGGGAACTATGCCTTCCTCAACTGTACAAGTCTCAACACGATTGAGGTGAATGCCGCTACGCCGCCTACTTTAGGGAACGCTTCATTCGGGAACTTGACCTTGAACAACATCAAGGTGTATGTGCCTTGTGGCAGTCTTGAAGACTATCAGACCTCCGACTGGAGCGGCTTCGACCTTGTAGAAAACTGCAACATCGAGTTTGAAGACCTCCTGACCAAGCAGATCTGCGTGGAGGCTTGGGACCGCAACTACGACGGCGAGCTGAGCTATAGGGAAGCCGCCGCAGTGGACGACCTCCACAACGCGTTCCATGAATCCAGCATCACCAGATTCAATGAGTTGCAGTACTTTACCGGATTGGACATGATCTACGAAGACGACTTTGCGGATTGTGCCAACCTGACTGCAGTGACCTTCCCGCCGACGTTGATCTATATCGATGGAGATGCCTTCTTGAACTGTTCCAGCCTCGCCAGTATCACCTTCGGGGAGAATATCGGCACTGTTCATACTTATGCATTCTATAATTGTACAGGCCTCAACTTTATCAAAGTGGAAGCCACCACACCGCCCACGCTCGGCGAGAATGCATTCTATGGTGCTGAAACCAATATCCCCGTGTATGTGCCTTGCGGCACGAAGAGTGCCTATCAGAACGACTCTGACTGGGATATCTTCGACAACAACAGCTTCATCGACCTCTGCGACACCATCCATTTCGCCGATGCTGCGGTGCGTGCCCTTTGCGTGGACAACTGGGACGACGACAATGACGGCCATCTGAGCTACGCTGAGGCTGCCGCAGTGACCGACCTGGGTGAGGTGTTCAGGGGCCAATTCATCCATACCTTCGACGAGTTGCAGCACTTCACTGGTTTGACGAAAATCGGCAACTATGCCTTCATGGGTTGTCCCTTGATGTCGTCGGTCACAATGCCTGCCACCGTCACAAAAATTGGCAACCTGGCGTTCTTCAACGACATCAGCCTGACCACGATCGACTTACCCCCCGCGTTGCGCACCATCAGCGTCCTGGCGTTCTCGAAGTGCTTCGGTCTGGAGTCCGTCAACATACCCTCCTCGGTGACCGAAATCCAAAGCAACCCGTTTGAATACTGCAGCGCCTTGACCACCATCACGGTGGATGGTGGAAACACGGTCTACAACGACGGAAACGGCCTCAATGCCATCATCGAGACTGCGACCAACACCATCGTCGTGGGCTGCCAAAACACTTTCATCACCGATGATGTCACTGCTTTGGGAAGCTATGCCTTCAGCGGGCAGACCTCCATCACCGGCATCACGCTCCCGGCCAGCATCACTGAACTTGGCAACGGCGTTTTTGAAGATGCCACCAGCCTCGCCGTACTCTATGTCGAGGCTACCACGCCACCCACCATGGGCTACGATGTCTTCTACGGCCTGAACTTGGACAACATCACGGTGTATGTGCCTTGCGAGAGTGTAGAGGACTATCAGGCAGCTCCAGGTTGGAGCGAATTCCCCAACTTACGGTGCGACGCAGAAATACTGACCGTGTATGACGGGACCGCAACCAGCAACCGACTTCCTGCTTACATTTACTATTTCGACGAGTTCTCCAGAAGCCAGTACGTCATTCCCGCTGCCGATTTGGAGGAGATGGCGGGCTATGCCATCCGTAGCATGACATTCTACACCACTAGCGACAATGTCCCATACACAACAGTAAGCAATGCAGACGTCTACCTGAAGGAAGTGGATTACACAGAGATTGACGCCTACGAGCCCAAGGCTTCCGCCACCCTCGTTTACAGCGGTCGCTTCAACATCGTGAGTACAGGCGACGGCGGTAAAATGACCATCAATTTCACCGAACCATATTTCTACCAAGGAGGCAACCTCTTGGTGGGTATCGAGAACACCGAAAACAATTGGTATGAGGAAATTTACTTCTACGGACAACAAGTCACAGGGGCTTCCATCTCCAGCGCAGATCCCGATGGCTTGGAAAATGTAGAGCCACAACAGCAGAACTTCATCCCCAAGACCACCTTCAACTACCTTTCACCGTGTGAACCTAAGGCCCTGCCCTATACTTATGGCTTTGAAGATGCCGGCGAATTCGATTGCTGGACCATGCTGCATTGTGATGATAATACCGGATTATACATAGCTGCCGACCATTCTGGCGACTATGGCTTCAGGTTCTTCTATAACGAAAACCCGCCCCAATATCTGATTTCACCTGAGTTTGAGGGAACCGCCGCGATGGACCTGTCGTTCTACTACAAGATCGCTGATGGCGAATACCCCGAAACTTTCCAAGTGGGTTATTCCACGACCACGAAGTCGCCCGATGCCTTCATTTGGCATGATGAAGTGACTGCCGACGATCCAAACAATTGGATGCAGTATGAGGACTACTTCCCCGACGGCACCAAGTATGTGGCCGTCAAACTCAACTCATACGACAAGTATATGCTATTACTTGACGACTTCAGCTTCACACAGAATTACTGTCCGCTTGATGACAGGTGCCAGCTCACCTTTGAGATCAACGATAGCTACGGCGACGGTTGGAACGGCGCTTCCATCAACGTGGTGGATGTGGTAACGAATACCCTCCTTACTTCCTTATCGGCACCAGACTATGGCGGTCATAATATTTCATCCACCGACACCTATACGCTTTCAGTGTGCGACGGCCGAGAACTTCGTTTTGATTGGGTGAACGGCACATATGACAATGAATGTTCCTATACCGTCACCGACATCAATGGAAACACGATCTTCTATGGCTCTGGTGCGATGAGTGCCCCGGTCACCTACATGGTGAACTGTAGTGATTTCAACCCATGCGAGGCTCCTACCTACTTGAGCAGCATCGTTGAAGGCACCACGGCCACGCTCAGCTGGATGGGCAACCAGGACAACTACAACCTGCGCTATAAGACGGCAGGCGGTTTCTTCGACGACTTCGAGAACGGCCTAGACGGCTGGACCGTCATCCGCAACGATGAAGGAATCGATCAAACGGACTGGCATATAAGCATCGAGGACGGCAACCAAGCGGTCATGTCATGGAGTTGGTATGCTAATGTCGCCTATTCGGTCGACAACTGGCTCATCACGCCTCAGGTAACCCTTGGCGGTACTTTGAAATTCAAGGTAAAATGCGATGGAAATTACCCCGATCATTATCAAGTGTTAGTCTCCACAAGCGGCACTGAAATCAGCGGTTTCCAGGCTCTTAATGAACCTACCGAAGCAACAGGCGAGTGGACGGAGATCACCCTCGATTTGAGCGCTTTTGATGGCGACCCAGGTTACATCGCCATTCGCCATATGGACGAAGACAAGGATTGGCTGATGATTGACGACTTCGGTATCTACACGGGTAGCGACTGGGTGGAAATCAACGGCGTCATGAACCCCGCAACCCTCCAAGGCCTCGCTCCCGAGACCACCTACGAATGGCAGGTGCAGGGCGTCGATTGCGACGGCGAAGGCAGCGTGACCGACTGGAGCGAGAAGGGCACCTTCACCACCATGGAGCAGACCAATGTTTTGCAGACGGTGTCGCTGTCTGCAGGCACGAACTGGTTCTCGACATACGTCGACATCACACTGCAAAACCTCAAGGATGCCTTGGTGGAAGCTTTGCCGGGAACTACGGGCATCAAGATCATTTCACAGAACGGCACCACCACATGGAATGGTAGCTCCTGGAGAGGCAACATCCCGTGGAATGTGATGAACATGTACATGATCCAAGTCCCCATCGCTTGCGAGATCTCGCTGGAAGGCTTGCCTGTCAATCCCGCCGAGCATCCTGTCACCATCAAAAATGGCATCAACTGGATTGCATTCCCGCTTAGCGAGAGCATGACCCTGCTCAACACCTTCTCAGGGTTCGCTGTGAGTGGCGACAGGGTTATCTCCCAAAGTGGCACTTCCGGCTACAACGGCAGCACATGGAGGGGAAGTTTCAGCAGCCTCGTGCCTGGGAAGGGTTACATTTACAAGTCGGCTCATGCGGAAACCAGAACGTTTACGTTTCCAGTAGGAGCGAAATAGACCTGTTCAGTCATGACTAATTGCCAAACGGCCGCTCTCGTTTAAGGGTGGCCGTTTTTTTGTTTGTGCCGCTTGGGGAATGGGGGAGGGGATTGACTTCGTCGAATGCGAAGCATTTCCCCTTCGGGAATGGAGTAGAATCAATGTTTTACATGCGGCGGTAGGAAACGTTATTGGAATTGAAACAGGTGCCACCGCCGCTGGTAACACAAAAGACATGCTCCATTCCCGCAAGGAATCTCTCCACTTTAAACACAACAAACTTGATTTTTCAAAAAAAACTACTTAAATTGCGCCCCGATTACAACCTATTCTGTCCTAGAATTGTCCAATTTAAAAACCTATACATTATGAAAACGAAATCTTTACCCAAAACCTTTTTGACGCTTCTCGCGTTGATGACCTGCTTCATGCCTATAACCACACAGGCACAACAAAGCTTGCCTTACAATGCCACCGTGTCAGGCGGCATTCCTAATGGTTGGATAGTCACCGGAGACTTTGGAATCCAGTACGATGGCTTTACCTTTTATGCGTTCTCGAACCCTTTCATTGTGCTCCCTGAATTGGACGCTCCCACTAACTCACTCACGATTGACGTAACCGTATGTCCTTTTTATGAATTAGTTTATGGCGCTGACTTCCAAATTGGGTATCTTACCGACGTGAATAACTATAGCACTTACCACATGCTCCAATCATTCGTTTATCTATATGAAATGCCTTGGGATGAATTTCGGTGTAAGAGGGCGGACCTCTCTGGAGTTCCCTCAGACGCTAGGATTGTTATAGCTGCTAACTCTAATTGGTTTATTCAGTCGGTGTCTGTGTACGAGACCCCTGAGCCTTTCGATGTGCCCTATTCCATTTCTACTTTTTCTTGGGGATTGGGACAACCCGAAGGCTGGATAGCCAACAATTATCTTTGTAGAAGTGACTATAATTATTTCCGATCTGGAACAGCTTTGCTGCCTGTATTCAACAGTGCATTGAACTTGCTTCAGTTAGACATATCAATGAAGCCTTATGATTCCAACGCACAAAGTGTGGAGGTTGGATACGTAACGAGCTCCAACAGTTTCACAGCCCTTCAGACATTCAACTATACGTCTACTTGGACGGATTATCAGCCAAAAAGAATCTCTTTCTCCAATGCACCATCAGGAGCGCGGATTGCCGTCCGTTGCAATGGTAATTGGCAATTTAACAATGTTTCCGTTTATAACCCCTCTTCTACAACTTATACATTGCCCTACACCCATAGTTTTGGTGCCACCCTGCCTGACGGTTGGTTGCTCAACAATTATGGTTACACTTCGGGCACGGCCTATCTTACGTCCGGCATTGCCGTATTGCCCCAGTTCCAAAACTACACCTCGCAAACACTTATTTTTGACATAGCGGCCAGCCCAAAAGACTCCAATGCCCAAGACATCAAAATCGGTTACATCACCAATCCAAACGATGCATCGACGTTTACCGAAATTGAGACATTCTACAAGACCTCCTCTTGGACCGAATTCCAGCCCAAGCGAACCTTAACGAGTCTACCCGCCAATGCGCGATTGGCCATACAATGCAATGGTGATTGGAACGTTCGCGACGTGTCGGTGCGCATTGACCCAGGGACATCCCTTTGGCCAACCCAAACAGCCCCCTACCATCTTTCAACCTTTGGCAACAATCAGCCCGATGGATGGCTGGCCAACAATTATGTGAATAACGGCATTTTCAGGACGGGAACATCCTTGCTCCCAAATATTCACTCTGCCTTTACCCTCAACTCGTTCTATATCGACATAGACGTTAAGCCTACTACAAGCAACAACAACCAAACCTTAAATATAGGCTATGTAACCACTTCGTCAGGACAAACGACTTTCCATTCCCTCGAAACCATCTATTCTTCATCCGACTGGACTAATTTCAGAATCAAGAGACTCGATTATGATGGAGTACCCAGCGGTGCCAGGATGGCCCTTTCTTTCGGAGGGGAATGGGAAATCCGCGACGTGTTGGTGTATCCCACACCGTCGCCAATGGCAGTGCCCTATAGCCCGACCTTGGGCGAAAGCCAACCGCAAGACTGGTTGGCCAACAATTATGACAATGGCTGTCTCAAAGACGGTTTGGCCGTACTGCCCCGATTCGATGCCGAAATCAGCACGCTTCTATTGGATGTCGCGATAATGCCCAAAAACACCTCTGCGACAAACATCAAGATAGGCTATGTCACCAATCCCAACGACCCGTCCACTTTTGTGGCGACACACACCTTCATCAATTCTTCATGGAACGACTACCTGCCCAAGAGGATGCAATTCGTTTCGGCTCCTACCGGTGCTCGAATGGCTATCCAAAGTAACGGAGATTGGAACATTGCAGGAGTGTCGGTGAAAGCGACGAACAGCGTTCAGACGGTTTTTGACGTGCCTTACAACCTCCCCATGACATATACTTATCCCGAAGGTTGGATAGCCAACAATTGCTTTTATACCTCCAATGGGTTCTGCTTCAACTCTGGCACAGCCGTCTTGCCCCAGTTCAACGCCACCTTAAGCACGCTGCAAATGGATATTCAATTGACGCCAGCGAGTGGTGCTCAAAGCATACAGATAGGTTATGTCACTAATCCCAACAATCCTTCGGCGACCTTTGTTGCGCTCCAAACTTTCAGCAATTCATCCACATGGAACCACCCTCTCAAGAGAGTAAGTTTCTATGGGCTAAACGATAATGTTCGTTTAGCCATCAAGTGCAATGGGACGTGGATGGTTAGTTTATTAACTGTTTATATTGAACCGACACCTTTAGACGTGCCATATTACAATTCCAATAATGACGGGTGGATTGAAAACATTTCATATCATGATTACTACATGTATCCACTTTATCAGTCAGGCTGTGCTATTTTGCCGCGATTCAACGCCCCTATCGGTGCACTTCAGTTGCAAATCAGCTTCCACACTTGGGATTCTGACACCCATAACCTTTCGATAGGCTACATTATCAATCCCAATGACCTCTCAACCTTTACTGCGCTCCAAACGCACACAGCTTCATCCACGGGAAACAATTGGGTTAACGAAACCATCTCATACTTCGGAGTTCCCACTAATGCCCGAATGGCTTTTGTGTGTGAGGGGACGTGGGCAATTGGTGTGGCAGTTACCATGCCCTCCATCTCCATCCCTTATACCCAGGGCTTTGAAGGTATGGATGTGGGCAGCATCCCCAACGGTTGGTACGCCCCCGACATGAGCGTGCAAGGCACCTATAATTCTATTGCGCCCCACGGCGGCACCAAGCAACTAGCTGGCAAAGGCTATATCGTGCTTCCTGTGGTGGAGAACGCCGATTATAGCGCCCTTACGCTCAGCCTGTATGCCCGCCCCGAGATGACCAACTACGGAGGTCGCCTCAGGGTCGGCTATATTCCCAATGGCGGTGCGTTGTCGCAGTTCGTGGAGATCAAGAACGTGACATGGAATACCAACCTGTCGGATTACCAGCAAATCAGCGCCAGCCTCGCCGGCATACCGACGGACGCGCGCCTGACCCTCTATTGCTTCGGCTATAGCTCCACTGCCAACCTATGGCATCTCGACGACATCAGCATCAAACCGGCAGAGACCATACCTTACACCCAGCCCTTCGCCACCAACAGTGCCCCCGATGGCTGGAGCACTTATGTAGGCCATTATCAAGAGAGTACCCATACGGCCAATCTGACACCCAACACCAACAACTCCTGGCATTTCGGTGAGGCGAACGGTGTGTTCGACAGCCATACTTACGCAAAGATCGGCGCCACAAGCAATGACTATAAATGGCTCATTTCGCCCCCCATCGTTCTCGGCGACGCCAACGGCGTCAATCTCAGTTTCGACATCGCCATGTCGCGCGAGTCGGGCAACCAAGTGCCCCTCACCCCTGGGGAGCAAGAGAACCAGAATGTCCTGGTCTTGGTTACCAACGACGGTGGCGCCACCTGGCACCAAGAGATGGGATGGTGCGGCCAAATGTGCGGCTTACCCGACCTCAACGCGCTCAACCCCGATGGCAACACCTACAATCATCTTCTGAACAACTATCAGGGTCAAACCATCCAAGTGGCCTTCTATGCCGAATGCACGGATAACACCGATAACTGCAACCATGTGCACATCGACAACGTCAGCATCCAGAGCTACGACATGACAATGCCGCCCACATCGGTGACGGTGAGCGAAATCGCTGGCCACTCGGCCAAGATAAGTTGGACGCCCGCCTTGCCTGTTCAATACCATTGGGATCTTTGGCTACCCTATTACGACAACCCAAATTATAATAATAATTGCACCCCGGAATACATGCAAGAGAACGGCTATTATTACCAACACCTTGACGGCTATTACCAACACATTGTAACAGGGCTTGAACCCAACGAGTCCTACCGAGCCTGGGTGCGATACAACGACGGCACCACTACAAGCGATTGGGTGGCGTCGGATGTGTTTAGCACCGAGTCCATGTGCGCCGTTCCCACCAACCTGCAGGTGGAAGTCACCCAACACACCGCCCTCGTCACTTGGGACCCGGGCCAAAGCAACCAGACCAGTTGGTATACCTATGGCGGCACCGACGACATGGATGGCGAGACCGTCTACGAGCCTTTCCGCCTGCTTACGGGCCTTGAGCCGGGAGAGGAATACGAAATCTCGGTGACAGGCTATTGTGAAGACGGCGATGGTGACAGCGAAACAATCAGCACGACATTTACCACCCTGTCGCTGCCTACACTGACGATGAACGACGGACACAGCCAAGATAATTTCATAGTGCCCATCACACCTTATTCGCTTCCTGACTCAGAATCCGAAACCCAATTCATCATCCCTGCCTCTCAGCTTATTGACATGCAATACAGCGATATCAGACAGATTTCATTCTATGAAGGCTGGTATCGAAATTGCGCGCCGTGGGGTGCAGACGTTTGGTTCGCAGTCAGAATCATGGTGGTGCCCGAAGCCAATTATAATAATGCCCAATATCCCGAGGACCAGTTTTATGGGTATAATAATAATCCCGATTTCGAAACCCTTTATCATGGCAGACTGTCCTTGGATAACGAAGGCAAGATGAACATTTCGTTTGGTGACCATCCTTTCCATTATGAGAACGGCAACCTACTGATAGGCGTCAAACAAGACACGGATGACGTTGGAACCGATTATCAAGCCGATTGGTTGGGCGTCCAAACGCAAGACTGGTCATCAATGTATGTACCAGCCGGTAGCGACCCGACCACGGCAAAATTCCTTCCCAAAGTGACCTTCACCTACGAGCCTGACGACTACCTGCCGCCCACCGACTTCGAGGCTTATGTCACGGGTGCCTACGAGGTGACCTTCTCGTGGACGCCACGCGCAGGACAGACCGCCACCGAGATTATGGTGTGCGGTAGCCCCGACTTCGTCGGTAACCAGTTCTTGACCAACAGTACCGACGATCACTGCACCATTGTCAACCCCGACTTCTTCGAGCCTGAAGAGACCTACTACTACCGTTACCATGGCGTCTATAATGTGGACGGCGAGAACCACTATAGTGCCTGGAGCACAGTTGGTAGTTTCACCATGCCCGATGCCTGCGAGCCGCCTGCGAACCTCACCGTCTCCGATGTCGGCCCCTTCTCGGCACACTTTGAATGGGTGAGCGGTGTCGATTATGTTGACTTGGAGTATAGGGAACGAGGAGAGGATCAGTACAACTACACAACTGTGTTGAGTGAGAATTTCGAAAGCAGTGACTTGCCTTTGGGTTGGAGAACGGCTCAGGGACCACAAACCAATGGTTCAGGATGGACCGTGTTTTACCAACCATCGGGGACAAACTCAATGGCACATGCTGGACGAGGATGTATAGCCTCTGTATGCTCTTCTGGAATCATGAACGACTATCTCATCATTCCCGTAAACAACCTTCATGGTAAATTGGTTTTCTGGGCGAAACGTGAAGGATCAGAATCTATCCCATTACGAATTTGCATTTCCAATTCTGGATACCAGATTGCCGACTTTACCCAAGTAAATTATGTCACACCGACAAATGCTTACAAGAAATATACGATTGATCTAACACAATATTCAGGTAGCGGTTTCATTGCCATCCGTAGTTTCTCGAGGACTATATCTAGCACTGTGGCTTTAATAATTGACGATCTCAAGTTTAGCGTCCAAACTGTGGTTCCTACCTATGGTGATTGGATCTCTGCTGGCAGCACCGAAGAGAACCAAATCGACCTCTACGACCTTACACCAGGCACCGACTATGAAGCTAGAGTACGTGCGATATGCGAAACAGGCTTTTCCAGTGAATGGAGCACGACCATAAGCTTCAGCACCCCAGGCAACATCGAGTTTGAAGACCCCATCGTCAAGTTAGCTTGCGTCTATGCTTGGGATACCAATGGAGATGGTGAACTGAGTTACGCCGAAGCAGCTGCGGTAACAGATTTGAGCTTTGTGTTCAACAATGACCCAACTATCACTTCCTTCAATGAGTTGCAGTACTTCACCGGCCTTACGGCGATTGGCAACGATGCTTTCGCAGGCTGCGCCAACCTCAGCGCCATCACGCTGCCGAATACCATCACATCGATTGATAGTTATGCCTTCGGCTCGTGCTCAAGCCTGCAGAGCATCGTCATCCCACCCAGTGTGACTACCATCGCGGGCGCGGCCTTCAATAATTGTGGCCTCACTGAGATAGACCTGCCATATTCGGTGACCACCATCGGCACCTTGGCCTTTGGCGACTGCAACAGCCTCGTTTCCGTCTACATTCCCGCCTCGGTGACCACCATCAGCAACGGCAATAGCAACGCCTTCACTGGAGCCGCTCTCGCCAATATCGAGGTAGATGCAGGTAACCCCGTCTACGACTCGCGCAACGGCTGCAATGCCATCATCGAGACGGCCACCAACAAGTTAATCACGGGTTGCCAAAACACCATCATTCCTTACGGCGTCACTTCCATCGGAAACTCTGCCTTTGAAGACTGCAGCAATCTTACCGACATCACCCTGCCTGCCACAGTGGAGACGCTCGGTGACTATGCCTTCCTCAACTGTACAAGTCTTAACACAATAGAGGTGAATGCCAGCACGCCTCCCACCATGAATACCACGGAGGCGAACCATACCTTCAAGAACCTGGATATCAGCAATATTAGTGTGTACGTGCCTTGTGGTAGCCTCGAGACCTATCAAGATTCCGACTGGAACGGCTTCGACCTTGTAGAGAACTGCAACATCGTGTTTGAAGACCTCCTAACCAAGGAACTTTGCGTGAACGCTTGGGACCGCAACTTCGACGGTGAGTTGAGCTATAGGGAAGCCGCAGCAGTGACTTTGCTGAATGGTGTGTTCTATTCCTCCAACATCACCCGTTTCAACGAATTGCAGTACTTCACAGGATTGGATATGATCTACGAAGACGACTTCGTCGACTGCCAACAATTGGTGGCTGTTACCTTCCCGCCTACGGTGACTACTATCGATGCAAGTGCCTTCACGAACTGCGTTAGCCTTGCTAGCATCACCTTTGGCGAGAATATAACCAACATTGGCGGTTATGCCTTCTATGGTTGCATGGGTTTGGCTTTCATCAAAGTGGAAGCCCAAAATCCGCCCGGGGTGGGCTACAATACCTTCTATGGCGTGCCCAGCAGCATCCCAGTCTATGTGCCTTGCGGAACGAAAGAGGAATACGAGGGTGACCTTGACTGGAGCTACTTCTTCAACAACTTCATCGACCTCTGCGCCACGGTTACGCAGACTATCGAGTTGTCGGCAGGTATCAACTGGTTCTCGACATACGTTGACATCACACTGCAAAACCTCAAGGATGCCTTGGTGGAAGCTTTGCCGGGAACTACGGGCATCAAGATCATTTCACAGAACGGCACCACCACATGGAATGGTAGCTCCTGGAGAGGCAACATCCCGTGGAATGTGATGAACATGTACATGATCCAAGTCCCCATCGCTTGCGAGATCTCGCTGGAAGGCTTGCCTGTCAATCCCGCCGAGCATCCTGTCACCATCAAAAATGGCATCAACTGGATTGCATTCCCGCTTAGCGAGAGCATGACCCTGCTCAACACCTTCTCAGGGTTCGCTGTGAGTGGCGACAGGGTTATCTCCCAAAGTGGCACTTCCGGCTACAACGGCAGCACATGGAGGGGAAGTTTCAGCAGCCTCGTGCCTGGGAAGGGTTACATTTACAAGTCGGCTCATGCGGAAACCAGAACGTTTACGTTTCCAGTAGGAGCGAAATAGACCTGTTCAGTCATGACTAATTGCCAAACGGCCGCCCTCGATTGAGGGTGGCCGTTTGGGTTTGCTTTGGGAATCTCCCAAACAATAATTTTAACAAAATATTGATAATTGTTTTTTCCTGTTTTTCCGCCACTATTGTTTTAGGGAAAAATGTCATTTGAATTTC
>CAMYXV010000029.1 GCA_947303055.1 uncultured Bacteroidales bacterium | reverse complement strand
GTGCCAGATTCGTGTTGAAAAACGGTTTGGTTTTCCAAAAAGGGGAGAAGCAACGTACGCGCTACAAATGCTATTGTGAGAGCAATGGTCGCTGGTATTTCGTGGCGGCTTTGGCGGAAGTGCAGGTGATATAGATTTCCCCGTCAGGGGAATCTCTAATTGTATTAAACAATTCCCTATATTTGCAGCCAAAATCATTGCTTAATGACCAAAAAAGTATTCGTTTCTGGCTGTTACGACCTTTTGCATAGCGGTCATGTGGAGTTTTTCCGACAAGCGGCACAATTTGGCGACCTCTATGTCGGCATCGGCTCCGATGAGACCGTTTTGCATTACAAAAACCACAAGACGCTTTATCCCGAAAAGGAACGCCTCTTTATGGTGAAAGCCATCCGATACGTGAAGGATGCTTTTATCAATGACGGTGAGGGAGTGATGGATTTCGTCGGCACGGTTGACAGGTTAAAGCCTGATATTTTTGTAGTCAACGAGGATGGTGCTTCTGAGGAAAAGAGAAAGTTTTGCAAGGAGCGCGGTATCGAATACGTGGTGCTGCAACGCATCCCTTCTGAAGGCTTGGAAGCCCGTTCGTCAACGGCTTTGAAACGAGACCTTTGCCAGATTCCTACCCGTTTGGACTTGGCCGGCACTTGGATTGACCAACCTTATGTCTCGTGTTTTGCTCCCGGATGGGCCATCACCATCTCTTTGGAGCCTACTTTCGAGGTACGTGAACGTTGTGGCCTCTCTACTTCGACGCGCAACATGATCAAGAAAATTTGGCCTTTGCAACTGCCCGACATGGATCCTGAAATCCTCGCCAAATTGGTCTTTTGCTTCGAGAACGACCCCGAGCGCAGCGACGGCATCATCAGCGGGGCACAAGACAGCATCGGCATTTGTATGCCAGGCTTGGTGAGACATTATTATGACAAACTCTATTGGCCTCTCAAAATCGAAAGTTGCTACGATGAAACCATTTTGAATTGGCTTGAAAACCATCTCATTATGATTCCCATGGAGCCACGCCAACCAGGTTGTTCGGTAGTAGAAGGCAAGGACATCACCGAACCGAAAGTCAAGGCTTTGGCCAAGGCTGCCGATGATTGTTGGAAAGCCATCATAGTCATGGATTTGAATGGTTTTGCCTCAGCTTACAAAGCCTCCTTTGATGCGCAAACCGCCATGTTCCCCGCCATGATTCAAGGCTCGGTCCAGGATTACATCGATAAGTATTCCGTTTTGGATGACATATTGGCTTGGAAAATGCCTGGTGCGGGTGGCGGCGGCTATCTTGCCTGTGTAGTCAAGGATACCACTGCTTTCTGCAAGAATCATCCTGAGTCTATATCGCTAAAAATCAGAAGAAAATGAATAAAGTAGTAGAAAAAAAATACCTCTTGGCCTTCATTTTGGTGACCTGCTGTTTCGCCTTATGGGGCTTTGCCAACGACATCACCAACCCTATGGTGAAGGCTTTCTCCAAAATCTTCCGCATGAGCGTCACCGACGGCGCTTTGGTACAATTGGCTTTTTACGGCGGCTATTTCTGCATGGCTTTGCCCGCCGCGCTTTTTGTGCGTAAATTCTCCTATAAAGCAGGTCTGCTCATGGGTCTCGGTCTGTATGCCATTGGCGCCTTGATGTTCCTCCCTGCCAAAGCAACCGGTAATTATTATCCATTTTTGATTGCCTATTTCGTGCTCACTTGTGGACTTTCCTTCCTTGAGACAACGGCCAACCCTTATATCCTTTCCATGGGCGATAAGGAAACTGCTACGCGACGCCTCAACCTCGCTCAAGCCTTCAATCCCATTGGCTCGTTGGCGGGCATGTTTGTCGCGATGAAGTTTATTCAGGCCAAACTGAATCCGCTGAGCACCGAAGAACGCGCTTTATTGAATGAAGAGCAATTTGAAGCCGTGAAAAGTGCCGACCTCGCAGTGTTGAGTCGACCTTACGTGATCATCGGAGCAGTGTTGGTGGCTTTCTTTGTCGTCATTTTGCTGTTGGTTAAAACACAAGCCAAGACAGAAGAAAGCGCTGATCAAAAAATTGGTCCTACGTTGAAACGCCTTTGGCAAAACAAACCTTATCGTTTTGGTGTGGTAGCGCAGTTTTTCTATGTCGGTGTGCAAATCATGTGTTGGACCTTCATTATCCAGTACGGCACGCGTGTTTTCATGAACGAAGGCATGACGGAACAGGCTGCAGAGGTGCTCTCGCAACGCTACAACATTGTAGCCATGGCCATTTTCTGTGTGAGCCGCTTCATCTGTACTTTCCTGCTGAAATACATCCACCCATCCAAGTTATTGACTTATTTAGGCATTGCTGGAGCCATACTGGTTTTGGGAGTCATCTTCCTCGACGGTCGTGCCGGAATGTATTGTTTGGTGGCGGTTTCGGCTTGTATGAGCCTGATGTTCCCGACCATTTACGGCATAGCCTTGACGGATACGGGCGAAGATGCCAAGTTGGGAGCTGCAGGATTAATTATGGCCATTTTGGGTGGCTCGGTGTTGCCTCCTTTGCAGGCTCGCATTATTGATGGCAGCGGACTTGGAAGCATCGCTTCGGTGAATTTGAGCTTCATTCTACCGCTGATTTGCTTCGTCATCATCGTGTTTTACGGACTATTCATCACTAAAACCAGCAAACAATGAAACGCTATTGCCAAACCTTGGAACTCGTCAACGACCCCGAACTCATTGAAAAATACTGCGAAATTCATGCCCATGTGTGGCCTGAAATAGTGGCTGGACAAAGAGAAGTCGGCATCCTTGATATGCAACTCTATCGTTATGAAACTCACGTGTTTATGATATGCGACACAATTGATGATTTTGACTGGGAAAAAGACATGGCCCGTTTGGCCACTTTGCCCCGACAAGCCGAGTGGGAAGCCTATGTAGCTCAATGTCAAGGTGCCGACCCTAATTTGCCTTCGACAGGAAAATGGCATTTAATGGAAAAAATATTCTGAGAGAAATTGAAAAAATTTGTATTTTTGGCGGTTAAAATTGTTTCTGCATGAGAAAGATTATTACGCAATTTTGCAACTTCATATTTGGCAAACATAAAAATAACACATTGCCTCGCAGATGGATTTTGGCTGTCGATATGCTTATCGTCATCTTTGCTTATATTGTGGCTAGTTTGATGCGATCCATAGACAGATTCCCTATATCCAGTCTTAGCGTCAATTGGAAACTAACATGGTTGTTGCCATCGTTCTATTTGGTTTCTTTTCTTATCAGCCGAACTTACGATGGTATGTTACGTTATTCTGGATTCAACGATATCCGAAAGATTTTTTCCTCTTGTACTGTAACACTTGCCGTACTTGTCCTCAGTAAGTTTTTCTTCCTCAAGGTATATCCACCAATTGCAACCCATTATTATCCAGGTTTCATCCTGATGGTTTACCATTATCTTATTACGCTGGTCTTGATGATTATCATGCGTTTTACTATCAGGCGTTTATACAATGAGGTTTATAAAAACACGGGTGACAAGATGAACACCCTCATTTATGGTGCAGGCGATGGAGGTATGATGCTGCAACGTACCTTGAGTCAAGACAAAACCTCAAAATTCAGAATTAGGGCTTATATTGATGACGACCCAAAACGTGTTGGTTCCCAAATAAATACTATCAAGATTTATTCACCTAAAACAGCTCTGACACCTGAGTTTATAGAGAAATATGACATCGATGTTATGATTATCGCCATTCCCAGCCTTCCTGAACAACGTAAAAAAGAAATCATTGAGCAGGGTTTGGCTTTGAACTTGATTGTGAAATCCATTCCTGCATTTGATAAATGGGTAGACGGAAAAATTAATGCACATCAGATTCAAGACATTAAGATTGAAGATCTGTTAGGACGCAAACCCATCATTCTGGGTAAGTGCAATGTCATTCGCGAAATTAAGGATAAGGTAGTCCTTGTGACAGGCGCAGCAGGTTCCATAGGAAGTGAGATTTGTCGTCAGGTGATGCATTATAATCCCACTAAACTGGTTATGCTCGATCAAGCTGAGTCGCCTATGTATGACTTCCAGTTTGAAATGAACAATGACCCAGATTTTAAGAATTTACATGAGAGGATGGCTTTTGTCGTCACCAACGTCAAGGATCCCTTAAGGATGAGAGAAGTCTTTGAAGAATATCATCCGCAAGTGATATTCCATGCAGCTGCTTACAAACATGTGCCTTTCATGGAAGAGAATGCTTATGAAGCTGTGTTTGTCAATGTGTTCGGCACCAAGCTTGTCGCTGACTTGGCAATGGAATATGACGTGGAGAAATTCGTCATGATTTCGACTGATAAGGCAGTCAATCCAACCAATGTGATGGGAGCCACCAAGCGTATCGCTGAAATCTACACACAAAGCCGACAGAGCAAAACCAAGTTCATCACCACTCGTTTTGGAAATGTTCTTGGCAGTAATGGTTCCGTAGTGCCTTTATTCCGCAAACAGATTGAGAAAGGTGGACCCATCACAGTTACTGACAAACGCATCACCCGCTATTTCATGACCATACCCGAAGCATGCAGTCTTGTGCTCGAGGCCGGTTCTATTGGTGAAGGTGGTGATATCTTTGTTTTCGATATGGGCGAAAAGGTTAAGATTTGGGACTTGGCAGAAAAGATGCGCAAGCTTGCTCATCGTCCAGATATTGAAATCATTGAAACGGGTCTCCGTCCGGGTGAGAAACTCTATGAAGAGGTTTTGGCCAACGAAGAGAACACCATCAAAACTGACAATGAGAAGATTATGCACGCCATTGTCAGAAAATACGAGGCTTCGGATGTGGATGCCATGTTCGTTAAACTGCACGAAACATTGGAAACCTGCGACCCGATGAAGATTGTGGCTCAGATGAAGGTTATCGTACCTGAATTCAAGAGCAACAACAGCATTTTCAGTCAGTTGGACAAATAAGCCGAAATGTACACCATCCATACCGATCCTCTGCATCGCATCGCCTATGCCACCGATGCATCCGCTTATCGTGAGGTGCCTCAAGGCGTTGCTTTTCCTGAAAACGAGCAGGATATTGTCTATTTGATTGAAACAGCGCGCGAACGTAAGACCCACCTTATTCCAAGGGCAGGTGGTACTTCCATAGCTGGTCAGGTAGTAGGCAGTGGTATCGTTGTCGACATCAGCAAACATTTTAAGAAGATTCTGGAAATCAATTCAGAAGAACGCTGGGCAAAAGTACAGCCCGGAGTCGTTCTTGATGAGCTGAACCTTGCTTTAGAGCCATACGGACTTTTCTTCAGCCCTGAAACTTCCACCAGCAATCGCTGCTGCATTGGCGGCATGTTCGGTAACAATTCCTGTGGTTCCCATTCTTTGGTTTACGGCAGCACACGACACCATGTGCTTGAAGCCCGAGGTGTGCTTTGTGATGGTAGCATTGAAGTATTCAAAACCTATACAATCAAAGAATTGGAAGAACGCTTTGGCCAACATTTTTGGGAAACTGAATCCAAAGCATTAATCCAAAGCATCTACACTCAACTCATCCGCTGGGCTTTGGATGAACAAACCTTTCATCTGATTGAGCAAAACTATCCCGACAAGAGTCTACGCCGCCGTTCCTGTGGTTATGCCATCGACGAGGTGATTGAAGACCTGCACAATACTGCCAAACCTCTTGAAGAACGTACCATCAACCTTTGTAAAGTGTTGGCTGGCAGCGAGGGCACGCTAGCTTTCATCACTGAAATCAAAGTTGACCTTGACCCATTGCCGCCCAAGGAGAAGATGGTGGTCTGTGCCCATTGTGATACACTTCAAAAGAGTTTCTTGGGTAACCTAGTTGCTTTGAAATTCCATCCTTCAGCTGTCGAACTGATGGACCGCAACATTCTGGAGCTCAGCAAACAAAATGTGGAGCAACAGAAAAATCGTTTCTTTGTCCAAGGTGACCCTGCCGCTATCCTCATCATCGAACTACGCGGTGAGACTCGCGATGAAATTGATGCGGTTGCAGACCAACTGGAAAAGGCATTAATCGAAAACGAGGAACACTTGGTTTATGCTTGTTCAAGAGTCTATGGCTCCGAAATCAGCAAGGTATGGAGTCTGCGCAAGGCAGGTTTGGGCCTGCTCACCGGAATGAAAGGTGATGCCAAACCTATTGGGGTGATTGAAGACACGGCTGTGGCTCCTGAAAAGTTGCCTGCTTACATGGCTGATTTCGCTCAGATGCTTGATGACCTTGGCTTGAGTTGCGTCTATCATGCCCACATCAGCACGGGAGAGTTGCATTTGCGGCCTATTATCAACATCAAGGAGGCTGAAGGATTGAGGAAATTCCGTGAGGTAGCTTATCAAACTGCTTTGTTGGTCAAGAAATACAAAGGCTCGCTTAGCGGTGAGCATGGTGACGGCCGTCTGCGTGGTGAATTCATCCAACTGATGTACGGTGATGAGGTCTATGCTTTGATGCAAGACTTGAAGAAATGCTGGGATCCGATGCAAGTCTTCAATCTGCACAAGATTGTCGACACGCTCCCCATGGATAGCATGTTGCGCTTTGAGGTCGACCAACAATATGCTATAGAGAAGGTACTCGGCGAAAGCAAAACCTATTACAATTGGAAGGCAGCCTTCGACGAATGCAAGGTGGAAGGTGCCACAGGTGCCAAAAACCAACTTCATGCCTTGATGTGTAGCATCGAGCAGTGCAATGGTGCTGGCGATTGCCGCAAGTCGAACTTAATCGGTGGCACGCTATGTCCTGCTTTCAAGGTGAGCGGTGACGAGACTAAAGCCACGCGCGCCCGAGCCAATATACTACGTGAAATCCTGACAAGAGGATGGAGGAGTGAAGCCTTCACTGTCACAAATTGCGTCCCGCAAGATAAAAATACATCTTCGAACTGCGAGACGCAGTTCGCGACAATGACAAACATCTTAAAATCAAAGGAGTTGGCCGAAGTGTTGGACAGCTGCTTAGCTTGCAAAGGCTGCCGAAGCGAGTGTCCCTCCAATGTCGACATGACCCGTTTGCGTTCTGAGATTTTACAGCAAAAATATGATGTCGACGGTATGCCTTTGCGTTCTCTTGCCGTGTCGCGAATGGCTACCGTAGAGCAATTGGGGCATATTGTTTGGCCTATATACAACTTGTTTGCTTCGTGGAAATTTTCTTCCAACATCATCAAGCGCATCATCAAGTTCACGACCGAGAGAGACATCCCGACCCTTAGCCGGGTCACGATGCGAAAAGCCGTCCAACGGGAGTGCCGCAAACATCAAGGCAAGGCCACCAAAGGTAAAGTTTACCTTTTTGCCGATGAGTTCACCAACTTCCAGGAAGCTGAATTGGGTCTGACCTTTGCCAAACTATTGCTGCGCTTAGGCTATGAAGTGGAAATCCCGAAACATGTTGAAAGCGGTCGTGCCGCCATCTCAAAAGGGAATCTGAAATTGGCTAAGAAGTTCGCTTTGAAAAATTTCAACCTGCTAAAAGACAAGATTTCAGAACAAATGCCATTAATAGGCATCGAGCCTTCGTGTATCCTTAGTTTCCGTGATGAGTATCCTGATTTGGTTCCGGCCGAACTTCGTCAACAAGCCTTACAGATAGGTCGAAATGCTTTGCTTTTTGATGAGTTCATCATGCGTGAAGTTGAGGCGGGGCGAATAACCTCTACTGATTTCAAAGCCGATGCCGTGGAAATCTGGCTCCATGGCCATTGTCATCAGAAGGCTTTGGTAGGGACGGAGAAAACAGTACAAGCTTTCAAACTGCTCACTGGAGCCAAAATCTATGTCATCCCAAGCGGTTGCTGCGGCATGGCGGGGTCATTTGGCTATGAGAAAGAACACTATCAGACTTCATTAGCTATTGGCGAAATGGTGCTTTTCCCGACCATCCGGAAAGCGGTTGCCAATGCTGATGATGTCACTCCATGTCTGGTTTCGGCTCCAGGCACATCATGTCGTCAGCAAATCTTAGACGGAACGGGGGTTCATGCCGTACATCCCATTGAAATCCTTTACCGTTGGGCAAAATAAAAGCAAAAAATTGCCGTTTTCTTAAAAAGCACTATCTTTGCGACATTGAACCTATAAATCATATTCCATGAAAAAGCTTTTGATACCCATAGCATTTTTATTGGCTTTCATGGGTTGTAACCGCACAAAAAGCAATCCAAATGATGTCGATGTGAAACTTTATACCCTGATGGACAGTGTATTCGTTGAAAGTGAATACGGTGATGACTATGCTTATTTCACTTTAAATGCCGACTTACCCATCACCAAAAACGACAGTTTGCGTAAGAATATTCTTCATTGGATGCTTTCTGACGAGACGGAAGACTACAAAACCTATTTTGAAAACGAAAAAGACCATTTTTTTGCCGAAGAAGGCGACGAACCCCGTTCAACCCTTGAAAGCAACTATACTTTATCGGAGCAGACCGACCTTTATGTAACCTATATTTCGGAAGGTTTTATTTACACTGGAGGTGCTCACCCAATGCCATGGTATTTCGGTACATCTTTCAGCAAAGTGGATGGTAATATTATCGGTTACGACATTTTCGATGATCCCGAGAAGCTAAAGGGCATTATTTCGGAAAACATCCGTAAGCAATACTTTGAGCCTAACAACACGGAAGAAGAAGAATACCTTTTCGAGGCTAATGAACCTTTCCAGTTGCCTTCCAACCAGCCTTGGATTGAGACCGATAGCGTGGTATTTTGTTACCAAACCTACGAAATCGCACCTTATTCAGCAGGGGCACCTTTATGTAAAATCGCTATCAATGACTTAAAGCCGTATTTGAACGAGAAAGGCAAATCATTATTCAATATTGAGGAATAAACCTGTATCCTGTGGAAAATCAGCCGCTTGTATCGGTCATCATGCCATGTTACAACATGGCTTCATATATTTCAGACAGTATCAAATCTGTTATCTCGCAGACTTATCCTCATTGGGAACTGCTTATTGTTGACGATGCTTCATCCGATGAAACGGTTGATATTATTAAGTCTTATGCTCAATCAGATGCACGGATACGGTTTGCCATCAAAAAACTGAATTCTGGCATTGCCGACACCAGAAACCAATGCCTTCAAATGGCTCAAGGCCAATTTTTGGCTTTTCTTGACGCAGACGATATATGGCATCCTGAAAAACTGGAAAAACAACTGAGGTTCATGACAGAAAAGAACGTAGGGTTTACTTATTCAACATACGATTGGATTGATGAGGATGGAAATACGCTGAACAGATTCATTAATACCATAGGTAATCTGGATTATGAAACCTACCTTCGAAACACTATTATTGGTTGCTCAACAGTAATGGTTAACAAATCTATCACTGGTGATGTTGTTGTTCCCAAATTCCGCACAAGTGAAGACACGGCCACTTGGCTTGACATCTTTAAAAATGGTTATTTGGCCTACGCCATTGACGAACCTTTGGTTTCGTATAGAATCAGAAGAAAATCTGCAAGCTCAAATAAGATAAAAGCTTCTATCGATCTTTGGAAAGTGTATCGACGTCACGAAAAACTCCCATTCTTTAAAGCTGTTTGTTGTTTTTCCAGCTATGCCTTCCATGCCATCAAAAAACGCCTATGAAGAATAAGTTTTATTTATATCGTAAAGCTTGGCGTTTTGATGGAGCCCCACATAATGAGCCACAATTGTTAGAACAAGAATGGAAAAATCTACTCAAGCAAGGTGGCTTGATGGTTAGAAATACATATGAATTTGATTGTCAAGATGAAACCTGTTTTTGGTATCTCATTAAAGATCAATTTGAAGGGTTAGAAGAACTATCGGGAAACACGAGGAAAAAAGTCAGACGATCATTGGAAAAAATAGAGTTTCGAAGAGTTGACAATGCTTTCATTAAACAAAATGGTTATTCAGTATTAAAAGCATCCTTTAACGATTATTCGGTTAAAGACCGTATTACAAATGTTCGTACTTTTGAGAGTTATTTATCAGAATGTGGAAACAAGGACTATGATTATTGGGGAATATTTGACAAAACAGATAATCGTTTTATTGGCTTTTTTACGGTGATGCTCTGGAAGGATTCGTGTGAATATGGTTTGGTTGCTGTCTTGCCCGAATACAAACGAAAAAACACCACGTATCCCTATTACGGTTTGTTCTACACCATGAACCAATATTACTTGCTGGAAAAAAGCTTTCGCTACGTGGCTGATGGTGCACGTTCCATCACTGAGCACTCTCACATTCAAGACTTTCTCATGCAAAACTTCAATTTTCGAAAAGCCTATTGTCAACTTGAGGTGCATTACAAATGGTGGATGAAGATTGCAGTCAAAATGTTGTACCCATTCAGAAAAATCATAACTTTGCCGCGGATTAAGGCAATTCTCAATATGGAGGCTATGCAGCGTGGAGAAAAATAAGCACAAGATAGGTTTCTTCTTCAAGTGGTGCTTCGATCGTATCATGGCACTCATTGGTCTTATTGTGCTATTTTTGCCTTTGCTGGTCATTGCAATTCTCATTAAAATCGACTCGAAAGGACCAGCATTTTTTATGCAAAGGCGCATCGGAAAAGATGGCAAACTTTTCCGCATTTGCAAGTTTCGCACCATGCTTCATCAATCAGAAGGAGACACCGTTACCACAGCTGATGACCCACGCATCACAAAAATGGGGCATTGGTTGCGACACAGCAAAGTTGACTGCCTTACTGAGCTGGTCAATGTCTTTATTGGACAGATGAGTTTTGTTGGACCTCGTCCAGATGTGCCAGGTTATGCCGACCTGTTGCAAGGCGATGACCGCCATATCTTGCAGCTCCGTCCTGGCATCACGGGTCCAGCTAGTATCAAATACCGCAACGAGGAAGAACTGCTCGCCCAACAAGCTGACCCCAAATGGTATAATGACAACATCATATGGCCAGACAAAGTGAAAATCAATCTAGATTATCTCGATAACTGGAGTTTTTTTGGAGATATAAAGTTGATTTTTGAGACCGTTTTTCATTGATATGTTATGAACAACCAAAATAAGATTTTTACTATTGTCAACAGTAAGTATTATCCATTGCTGCTGTTTTTTTTATCATTTGTTTTTGTGACGTTGTTTTCGCGATCGACTTCGTTTTTGTATGTTTATGAAGGTTTTGATGCTGCTATATTCAAACAAATGGGATTGGCCGTATTACGTGGTAAAACACTATATCTTGACTATTTTGACAATAAAGGTTGTATATTATATTTTATTCAGGCCTTAGGATTATGTTTAGGTGGCAACTTTTTTATTTTGTTGATGCAGACCATTTCCTTGACTATCACTTTGGTCTTTTGGGATAAAACTATTGCTTTTTATCAAGAGGGTCGTTCTCGTTTTTTATGTTTAGGCATTGCTCTATTTTTGATGCTGTGTTTTTATGATGGTGGTGATTTGTCAGAGGAATGGTGCCTGCCTTTTGCATCATATCCCATTTATTTGTATTTCAGATATTTAAACACAAATAAAGAGATTAAAAAAAACGAAATGTTCATTATTGGTGTTTGTTTTGGAATCATTGCTTTCATCCGAATTAACAACGCCACTGCCTTTTTGGGATTTTTGTTCTATCTGTTTTTCAATTGCCTAAAAAACAAAAACTACAAAAAGTTTGTTGCTGATGCTTTACTTTTCATTCTTGGCTTCACACTTATTTCTGGCTTGTGCATTCTTTACTTTTACATAAAAGCAGAAAGTCGTGGAGTATATGAAATGATTTATGGAACTTTTCTATCCTATTTTGAATACTTCGATTACAATATCTCCCAGACTATATTTCATTATATATTCTATATTCTGTTTATTATCGTAAGCGTTTCCATTATTTGTATAAATATCCCTAGACAAAAGGTAATCCTAATCCCAACTCTTCTTTCTTATGCATTGTTTATCTGTTCGTCGGGAACCCGTTGCTTTACACATTATCTTATGGCAACCCTCCCATTAATAGTGGTATGCTTGCTCAGTATAGATTTCAAAACACATCGTAAAATTAATTATATTCTAACTATTATTGCCATTATTCCTATAATAAGTTTTCTTATTCGTCCCATCGGATTCTTTTTCAATGATTTGGTTTTAGACAAAGAACCTTTCAAAAACAGCTACAATGAATTCCATCGTTGTATTGAAGAAATACCGGAAACATACCACGACTCAATCTACAACTATAATTTGTCAGGGATTGGAGCTGGAATGATGCAACATGAAGGTTTGTTGCAATGTAACAGGGTTCTTTTTTCTCCTTTTGCTCTTAAGCTTCCAACACTATTTAAGGAAGAAATTTCAAAGCCTTTCATTTGGCCGAAATGGATTTTAATATCCGGTGACAAAACTTTCAATGAGAATGATGTAGCATTCGTTCTTGAAAATTATGATTTAAAGTATTACTTCGATCATAACACGAAATATGTCAAAGGATTGAATATGGGGGAATTAACAACAGTTTGTTTTTATTGCCGCAAAGACTGAATCTTTGCTACTTATGGACGACAGCCCATAAGCAGACGACGTAAGTCCAAACTCTTCGAAGGCTGGGCAACCGAAGGTTGAACCCTGCATAAAAAAACCCCATAGAATCGGGGAGAATCTATGAGGCCAAAAAATTAATAACATGAAACATAAAAATTGCGCCCCCTTCAGGACTTGAACCTGAGACCCCCTGATTAACAGTCAGATGCTCTGACCAACTGAGCTAAGGAGGCTGCACAATGTCACAGAACTTTCGTTTTGCGGCTGCAAAAATACGGCTTTTTCTAATATTGACAATGTTTTTCTGTCAAAATTTTTCAAATATTTTATATCTAACTGAAAATCAATATGAAAATTTAGTTGATTTAAATAGAGATTCCCAAAGGGAATGGAGTTTTCTTCTTTTAGTTACATGCGGCGGTTAAGAAGGTTTACGACCTTTACAATTTTTCAACCGCCGTTATTAAACAACAAAACTTACTCCATTCCCTTTGGGAATCCTTTTTTTCTTACCTTTGCACAAAATAAATCTTGAATCTTGAATTTTAAATCCTTGAATCCCAAATGAAAAAAATACTCGGAATAGGAAGCGCACTGGTCGACATCTTGAGCCAACTTCCTAATGACAATGTGCTGCAAGAACTGAATCTTCCTAAAGGCAGCATGACCTATGTGAGCGCCAACGATGCCGTCAGCATCGCTGAGCGTCTGGCGAAAGAATTTGGTAGCCAACGTGCTTCTGGCGGCTCGGCAGCCAACACTATGAGTGGGTTAGCCCAACTTGGCATTGAAGCCGGTTTCCTCAGCAAAATCGGCAAGGATGAAATGGGAGAGTTCTTCAAGAAACAAATGACCGACACCCATGTGAAGCCGCTCATGCTTACTTCAGATACACCTACAGGACGTGTCGCGGCTATGGTGACCCCTGACGGTGAACGTACTTTCGCCACTTGTCTCGGTGCCTCCATAGAACTTAGTCCTAACGACATCCAACCCGAACTCTTCGAGGGCTGGGACATCTTCTACATCGAAGGTTACCTCGTGGCCAACCCTACCATGCTTGATAAGGCCGTTACGACAGCCAAAGAAGCCGGCTTGAAAATCGCCATCGACTTGGCCAGTTACAACGTGGTGGAAGAAAGCCGCGACTATTTCATGCAATTGATTGAGAACTACGTGGATTATGTGTTCGCCAACGAACAAGAAGCCTTCGCTCTGACGGGCATGGAATCACTCCAAGCCTTGGATTTTATCGCTTCACGTTGCGAAATCGCCGTGGTGAAAGTAGGAGCCAAAGGAGCCTACATCAAACGGGGCAATGAAATGGTGACCATCCCGCCGATGAAAGCCAACGTCATTGATACCAACGGCGCCGGTGACATGTGGGCAGCTGGTTTTATGGCCGGTTTGGTCAAAGGCGAAACCTTGGCAAAATGCGGTCAAATGGGTGCCATCGTAGCCGCCAATGTCATTGAGGTCTTGGGGACCAAGATGAATGCCGAGCGCTGGGAGAAAATACATGCAGCAATAGCGGCATTATGATGCGAGATTCCCTTCGGGAATGGAATTAATGCGTCTGTATAAAATGCGGCGGCTTGTAACGTTTACGATATTGTGACGTTATTTGCCGCCGCGGTTTACAAAACAACAGCTTTCCATTCCCGAAGGGAATCTCTTTATCTTTTATTTTCAAGTTTTATAACATATTAGTTGAAGTAATCATTATTTTTTGTAATTTTGCGCCCACTATAGTGATTTTCGCGAAAAGTAAATATTTAATAATTAGCTAGTTAGATAAAAAATGAAGGAATTCCAAACAAAAGACATCCGTAATGTTGCCCTCATCGGCGCAGCAAAATCGGGTAAGACCATCCTTGCCGAAAACATGCTTTTCGAAGGCAAGCTCATCAACAGAAAAGGTAGCACCGAAGAGAAGAACACGGTTTCCGACTACCGTCCCATCGAGATGGAACGTCAGATTTCGGTGAACGCTTCCATGATGTACACGATTTACAACGACAAGAAAATCAACATCCTGGATACCCCTGGTTTCAGCGACTTCTCGGGTGACATCGTCAGCTGCCTCAGCGCCGCCGACATCGCCGTCTGCACCGTGAACGCCCAGTCGGGTGTGGAAGCCACTACCGAAAACGCCTGGCGTCATGCTGCCAACACGCACAAGCCTGTTGTGTTCTTCATGAACCAACTCGACCACAGCAATGCCAACTTCGACAACACAGTCCGCGAACTGAAAGAATATTTCGGCGATAAGGTCACGCCTATCCAATATCCCGTCAATACCGGTGAGGACTTCAACGCCGTCATCGACTTGATCATGATGAAGATGTTGGTCTTCAAGAACGGCAACGGTGCCCCTGAAATTCAGGACATTCCCGCCGCCGAGATGGCCAAGGCCGAAGAACTGCACAACAACCTCATCGAGCACGCTGCCGAAGGTGAAGAGGCTCTGATGGAGAAGTTCTTCGAAGAGATGACCCTGAGCGAGGAAGACATGGAACGCGGTATCCACCTGGGTATCGTCAACCGTGAGATGTTCCCCGTGCTTTGCGGCGCTGCCAAGCGTGGCGTGGGTGTCACCCGTCTGATGGAGTTCCTCATCAACGCCTGCCCGTCGCCTGCCGACATGCCGGCCATCAAAGCCAAGAACGGTCAAGAGTTCCACAACAGCAACGATGATCCGACCGCTTTGTTCATCTTCAAGGTCACGACCGAGCAGAACCTCGGTGACGTGGCTTGGATGCGCGTCTATGGTGGTACCGTCGTGAAGAGCCAAGACCTCATCAACCCGCGTACGGGTAACAAAGAGCGTCTCTCACAGCTGCTCGTCTTCAAAGGCAAGAACCGTGAGGAGGTGGAGAAAGTCAACGCTGGCGACATCATCTGCACCATCAAGCTGAAGGATGGCCGTATCGGTGATTCTTTGGTCGATGCCAAGGCTGGCGAAGCCATCTTCGAAGAGATGCCTTTCCCGACTCCGATCTTCTCGATTGCCGTCAAGGCCGTCAACTCACAAGAAGACGAAAAGCTGGGTAGCATCCTCAACGATATCCACAAGACCGACCCGACCGTCATCAGCGGCATGTCGCGCGAGCTGCGTCAGAATATCCTGCAATGCCAAGGCGAATATCACTTCAACACGCTGAAATGGTACTTCGACAATGTCTATAAACTGGCCATTGAGACCACTTCCCCGAAGATCCCGTATCGTGAGACCATCACCAAGAGCGCAAGCGCCAGCTACCGTCACAAGAAACAATCCGGTGGTAGCGGTCAGTTCGGTGAGGTGCACATGCAACTGGCTCCTTACTTCGAGGGTTACACCGACCCGAGCGAACTGCAGGTGCGCGACAAGCAAGAGTACGAACTGCCTTGGGGCGGTAAGCTCATCTTCGCCAACTGCGTCGTCGGTGGTGCTATCGATGCCCGCTTCATGCCCGCTATCCTGAAGGGTGTGAACGAACGTCTGGAGCAAGGTCCTTTGACAGGTTCCTACGCCCGCGACATCATCGTCTACATCTACGACGGTAAGATGCACCCGGTCGACTCCAACGAAATGGCCTTTAAGATTGCTGGTCGTATGGCCTTCAGCGCCGCCTTTAAGAACGCTGGCCCGAAGATCATGGAGCCTATCTACGACCTCGACGTGCGCATGCCCGCCGACCTTATGGGTGCCGTGATGACCGACCTGCAAGGCCGCCGCGCCATCGTGATGGGTATGGACAGTGACCACAACTACCAGACCATCCACGCCAAGGTGCCGTTGGCTGAAATGGACCGTTACTCCACCAGCCTCAGCTCACTGACTTCGGGTCGTGGCACCTTCACCATGAAGTATGCTGAATACCAGCAAGTGCCTACCGACGTCCAGAACCGTCTGCTGAAGGAGTACGAAGAAAGCCAGAAAGAAGAAGAATAAAGTATTTGTATTTTTTCATAAGTATTGCATTTTTTCCCCGCCGCAGGTTTTTGTGGCGGGTTTTTTTTATCTTTGCAGGCATGAAAGCAAGGTTTTTCGTCATAGGATTGTTTTTGTTTGCCCTTGTCGCCTGTGTTAAGGTCCCTGAGCCTGCGGTCGCTGAGCATGGTCGAAGCGTCGAAGGGCCGTCCCCCGAATTATCCGCCATCGACAGCCTCATGTGGCACCAGCCCGACAGCGCGTTGATGCGCCTGTTGCCCTATTTCAACGACACCTGTAGAGACGTTTCCCGAAACGTCTCGGAAAACGCAAATAATGACACATTGGAAGACGTTTCAGGAAACGTCTCTACAACAATGACCTACAACCGCCATTACGCCCACCTTTTATTGGCCGAATTGCTGTACAAAAACGATTACGCCCAAACCAACCGCACGGAATTGTTGCAGGCGGTGACCTATTTCGATAGCCTCGTGCGGCAGGCTCCCCCTTTGAAAGGGGGGCGGGGGGATTCTCCCCCTTTGAAAGGGGGTGCCCGAAGGGCGGGGGATTCAAAAACAACCTCCAACCTCGCCTTCCTTGACGCCCGCGCCCACTACATCAACGGCGTAGGCTATTACGAACAAGACAGTCTGGTGCAAGCCTGTGCGGAATACCTGAAGACCTTGGAGGTGATGGAAAGCCATTTTAATGAAAATGAACTGGTAGGGCATAAGGCAAGATTTATGGCCTATACCTACAACCGTCTTGGGGATATGTTCTCGGAGCAGTTTATGATGGAGCCAGCTATTGATTGCTACGAAAACGCTTTAATCTATTGTAGAATAGAAACCACCTCACCAACAGGTGTTTCCAAAATACTTACTCGTTTGGGTGTACAGTATGATAAGTTGGGATACAAAGAAAAAACGAGAGATTATTATGAGCAAGCCCTTACAGAGATGCCCAAGTCTGATAATCTAAGTTATAGAGATTTGATAGCATCTAAAGCTCTTTGTGACTATCAATTGGGGTTGGGAATAGAACAGCCATTGAACGTATTAAAACAAGCTCTTACAGATGCAGATGATGAAAGCGAGAGATTGACCCGATTTCTGACAATAGGTGCCATATATGCAGAAGAGAAGATGTATGATTCTGCCGTATTTTATTTGGAACCTGTATTGGAAAAAGAAGAAGACATTGCTTCTCAAATACAAGCTGCTGAATGTTTGCGTATTATCTATGATAGTATCGGAGATAATGACAATTTGGACAAATGTCTACGTTTTTTGGCCCTACAGAAAAAATCAGAAGGGCAGAACAAAGTTTTGGTTTCCCAGTTAGAAGACTTGTTTAAGTCTCACATAAACCGAAAACAGAAGAAAGAAGCAGAAGAAGCGCGAAAAAAATCCATTAAAAAAACAGTTGGTATCATCGTGCCTATTGCCATTGCCGTTGCATTGGCCATCATTATTATTGCTAAACTCAGAGGCAAGAAACTGCTGAGAGATAAAGAAATACATCATCGACAGGAGATGGAAGCGAAAGAGGCTTTGTCAAGAAAAGAATTAGAAGAAAGAGATAAACAGCATGCGGAAGCCATTGAAATAGAGCGACAGGCTCAATGCATGGAGCAGGCTGCCATATCTGGTAGGTTGAAGCGTAAAAATCAAGAGGTACGTGAATTGAAAGACCAAATCAAGCAGCAGAGTAATTCGGCTGCGAAGACCGGGCAAGCTGTTTCGTTCATGGATGAGCCGATTTGCCGCCTCATCATGGAGCAGGTGAACGAAGGGCAGTTCAAGTCGCAAATGGATTGTACCCTTTATAAAGACTATGCCCTGGGCAAAGAGCAAATGACGGCTTTGCGCGAGGCCACCGACCGTCATTTCGGGCAGTTTACCGTCCGACTCAAGAAAGCCTATCCTGAACTTACCCATGGCGACCTCGACTATTGTTGCCTCTACTTACTCGGCTTGAGCGATGCCGACATTTCCGCCTTGATGCAACGCGCCTACAACACCGTCAATGAGCGTAACAGTAAGTTGAGAAGAATATTTGGTAGCGAAAATGCGATTTCCATCACTTTGCAAGCTATCGCCAATGAATCCATATCCGTTTGATTGATAAGTCGTTAATCAAAAATCCGAACAAATCCGAACATTATTATTCTTGACAATGGTACTCGAACTGACATATTTTTGCAGCGTTTTCTAAATCTAATAACTATGAAGAGATATTTGGTATTAGCCGTTTTATTTTTTGCGGCATTTGGCATGAGAGCCCAAGAAGGTGAAATCGTCTATGTTGATTTCGAGCCAGACTCTATCGTTCAACTCATGGATATAGATCTTTATCCAGAGTCGAGGATGAACATAGACTTTGACTTCGACAGCCTTCCTGATATAAGAATCTATCAGCGCACTACTTCTACGGGTTTTTGGTTCCAAATGAAAAGTTATGAACCCGAATGGGAAATACATGAATATGAAGCCGGTGACACATTGGTGCCCATGAACGATCCCAATCAATGGTGGTCTACAGGTATTACGTGGTTACCTTATTTCTATCATGATATAGACACCATGAGCGACAGGTTTGCCGTAAGACATAAAGTTGGAGACGATTATTTCTACGGATGGTTCAGGGCTTATATTACTCCTATTCAGAATCAATATTCATGGCCGTGGGTTGCCTTGGACCAAATGGCTTATTGCACCATCCCAAATTATCCTTTGGTTTGGGGTCAAACCTATATTGTTAGCATAGATGAAAACGATGAATCCACACCCTTCGCCACTCTCTACCCCAATCCCACCAATGGCATGGTCACCGTTACCGGCGAGAACCTGTGGCAAGCCGAAATCATCAACATACTCGGCCAGCAAGTACTCAGTGTGCAAGGCAAAGGCAACGAGCTTCGAATCGACATGTCCAACCTGCCCGCGGGTGTTTACTTCGTTACCGTCACCAATGAGGAAGGACGGAAGTGCGTGCGGAAGGTGGTGAAGGAATAGGCAGCCATGAAAAAGATATTGAAATTCCTGTTTTCCGTTGCAACAACAGCGGTCGTGGCCATCCTATTGCTTTCGGGCTGCCAAAACAGGAAAAAGAAAGAATGTCCCAAAACACCTGTCCAGGATGTTGCCGTAGTGGACACCACCACTCAAGAAGACACCATGAAAGCCTTCTACGAGCGGATGCGACGATGGAAAGCTCTACATGGCTATACAGACCGCTGGGAAAGTGATAAGTAATGAAAGCGGAAGCCGCCTCGATGAGGTGGCTTCCGCTTAATTTATAGATTTCTCTCTTTCCATTGCTGGCTGAACGACTTGGAAGCAAACTCAGGCAATGCCCTGGTTTCGCCCCAAAGTGGTGCCAACAATCGTTTCATTTCCAATTTCTTGAAAAACAGCGGACCATCCATCTTTTTCCGCGACTTGCAATGCCAAATCATGGCTTTCATCAGAGCGTCATATTTGGTATTGCCTGTTTTTTCGGTCATGGCCAAATGGCGGTTTTCGATGATCAAGTCGTCCAACGGAATCTTCATGGGACAGATTTCGACACATTTACCGCACAACGCACAGGCCGAATTGAGGTAGTTGTAATCCACCATGCCTGCCATCAAAGGCGTCATCACCGTGCCTACAGGGCCAATATGCTTGGTTCCATAGGAATACCCGCCAATGTTTTTATAGACTGGACACACGCTGATGCATGCCCCACAATGGATGCACGACATCACCTTACGCTGCTGTTCTTGCGATAGCATCTCTGAACGGTTGTTGTCCAACAGGATGACATACATCTGTTCAGGACCTTTGCCCGTCGTGGACGGCCCGAAAGTGATGCTATTGCAAGCCGCCATGCTCCGACCCGAAGAATGCAGCGACACCAATGGCAACAACACACTCAAATCGTCGATGCTGG
>CAMYXV010000028.1 GCA_947303055.1 uncultured Bacteroidales bacterium | reverse complement strand
TGTTAATATTGCTGGTGGAGTAAGCTTTGACAATGCTTTCCGTTTCAGTCACGCGCAAAGCCATGGCACGGCTGTCAGTTACGAAGTTCACAATCTTGTAACCGATGTAGTCGGGGACTAAGGAAGCCGTGTCGGAAATGCCGAGTTCAACTGTCCAAATGGTCTTTTCACCGTTCATGACAAGGTTGGTACCGCTGTTGCCGTAACCAATCATGTCGCCGTTGGCGTTGGTGAAGGTGTAGCCGTCGGTTGTGATGCCTACCGTCCAATAGTAGTTGTCCTCATCCGCTGAAATACTGGAGGGGATGATTTCGTCATAGGCGTTCATCTCGCTTGTGAATGGAGTGGTGTTGAGTCTACCGCTTGTCAGTGTGTTGGTGATAGCGAGGTATGCATCAGACGTTTCGTTGTAACGGGAAGCCAGAATGACTTTGTTGCCTGCGGCAAGTTCACTGATATCCATGATGCGTACATAATCACCACCACTAACGGGCTGTGGAGTGACCGTGCCGCTGCAAGCGACAAGGATGTCGTCGACATCAGTGCAACTGACAGTGATGTTTTGGTTGTATTGACCAGCAACCAAGTCTTCCTTCATGCGGACATAGATGGGATAATCTTCTACATTGCCGTTCACCGGTTCAATTGTAATGGTGCCAAGAGAGAGGAAATTCTCGCCGGAAAGCGTGGAAATCTCGAAACTATCGGACTCGGTGATGACGATGTCGCCACTTAAATTGAAGCCGCTAACAATGAAGGACTGGTCTTGCGATGGGCCGTTGCCTTCAATGTAGGTGAATCCAGAAAGGGTAAGCGGAGTCACATTGACAACAGGAGCTGTAGTTGTGCTCTCGCCGACAAGCATTATGTCGTCGACTTCCCAAGCAGCGGCTTCCGTGTCGCTGCTGGTGTATTTGAAAGCGATGTGGCAGTTTGAATCATTATAGTTCAGACTGACAGGACCAGATTCCACCCATTCATAGTTGCCTTGTGACAGGGCAAAGCCGGTCAGAGGTATCCAAGTGGTTCCAGGGGCGTTCGGGTCTTCGCCATTGTAGTTACTAGAGAAATAAACTCCAAGGGTATCCCCCGTGAATTTCATAGCCGTCCTGAAGGTCAGCACAGCATCGCTGACGTTGCTTAAGTCGAAAGCAGGCGAGATGCACCAGTCTTCGTTGGCATGAGCGGATCCGGCACTGTAACCGTTGGCATAAGCATAGTGGTTTCCACTGTATTGGGCCACGGTCCAACTCATTTCACCGTCCACGTTAACAAAGGTCCAACCGTTCATTTCACTTTCCCAGTCTTGGTTGAAGATGGTGACTGTCGTAGTGCCACCATTTTGGATAGTATAATTAGCAACGGCGAGGGCGCTGTTGTTGTAACCATACTTCGTAGCGATGGCTTTAATTGTTGTGGTGCCCTCGCCCACCGAAATAGGCTCAGTGGTGTTGGTGTATTCTGGACTTACCATTGGGATTGGGTCACTGTTGTCAGTAGTGTACCAAATGCGAGCTTCCTCAGTTGCGCAAGTGATGCTCACGGTTTGGGGCTCGGTGTAGGTTCCGGCTTCAGGCGTGAAAACAGGCGTGGCAACAGTAGGCATGGGAGGCTCGATGCCTTCGGTCTTCACGAAGAGGTCGAGGAAGAAGTTGTAACCGTTACCACCCATGTTTTGGGTGTGGTAAGCACCGAAATTATGGTTGCTATTCAAAGCAAAGGCTCTGACGTTATTGTTGACGTTGCCAACAACAAAACCCGTATAATTGGGTACCATCGCACCTTCTTCTGAGGTTTGGATGGTGATAGCCCATTCGGTGTTGTCGCCGCCTGTGGCGAAGTTGGTGCTGCTAGAATAGCCAATCAGCTCGTTTGCTGCATTGGTGAAGGTGTAACCGTTGGCCGTTTCGCCAACAATCCAGTAGTAGTTGCTCTCTTCATCAGTGATGGAGGCGGGCAGAATCTCATAGCTTTCATTAGTGGTTGAGGTGAAAAGTACACCCGTGGGCTTGCCCGATGAGGTGTTGCTCATGGCGTAATAGTCAGAGGCGTTCTCATCGAAACGGGCGGCAAAGACCACATAGCTTCCTGCAATAAGTTGGCTCAGATCACTGATGCGCACATATTCACCTGTACCAGGAGTAGGAGGTGTTGGAGGATCAGGAGGCGTTGGCGTTTCGCCTATGACTGTACCTGAGACGTTGACAAACAGCGTATCGGTACCTTCACTGGCTATGGCAATTCGTTCAGCATATGTCCCCACTTCAAGGCCTGCTTTCATGCGGACGCAAATCTCGATGTCGTAGAAAGATCCGGATTCGGGGATGTAAATCATCGCCGGGTTTTCAGGCTGGAACAATTCGGCAGGTTGGGTGGAAACCTCAAAGCTTTCTGATGGGATGACGCTGACGTTGTTCGTCAACATATCTCCGCCTACAGTGATGATTTGAATCTCTGAAGGACCGCCAGCCTCATACTCATATTCAAAACCAGAAAGCGCCGTCGGTGTGACGGTTAAGGATGAGGTTGAAGGCGTTTCGATTAAAGTCACGTCGTCGGCCAAAGCGACTCTCAGTTGAGGTGCATTGAAATAACCGACGATGCTGATGACATCCACCACATTGCCTTCTTCAATGCCTGTCAGAGCAGGAACCTTGTAAATATTGATGGTGGATTCGCCTTGTGTCAAAGGCGTGTTGTTATTTGGGTTGATGGCACCGATGGTTGCGCTTTCAATCTTTACTCGGGTGCATTGAAGGGCGTCGGCACCGCCTTCCAACACTTCGGCGACGGTCTTCACAGCCAGAGGCAGGGTGTTGCCTGAGGATAGGATGGAAAACTCATCGGCATTGCCACCGTTGATTCCAGTTAACTCTACCAAACCTTTGTAAACAGTCTTGCTGCCATAGGCGCGAACAATGTCGCCAATGGCAAGGCTGCTGGGAACGGTGTTTGAATTGAGGTAGAGATCGATGCCGGCGGTTGCGTCTTGGATGTAGACATTGCGTCCGTCAATGAAGGTAACCGTGCCTTCCACTTGGGCATATTGGCCGTTTTCCAAAGCGCGGGCTTCGGCAATCGTCATGGTGACAACAGGCATCTCGTCAACTGTTCCGTTGAGTGCAATGTTGTGGCTCAGTTCGCCCGAGACAATAGTCAGGTTGCCCGAATAAGTGCCAACATTCAACCCGGCTTTCATTCTGACATAGACCGTGATTTCAGTCAAGGTGCCGTTGACAGGTGTGAGTTCGTCGCTATCAAAATAACCATTAGTGGGATTAAGGCTGATTTCGAAGTCTTGAGGCGCTGTCAGGGTGACGTTCTCAACAAGGTCAGAACCAGAAACAGTGAAGTTCTTGGGTGCTGATGGACCTTCACCGAAAATATAGCTGAAGTCATTCAGAACGCTTGTGGAAACAGTGAGTTGAGGATCGGGGATGACAGGTGTTTCGCTCAAAGTCACGTCGGAAGCCAAAGCGACTCTAAGTTGTGGTACATTGAAATAACCGACGACGCTGATGACATCCACCACATCGCCTTCTTCAATGTCCGTCAGGGCAGGGACTTTGTAAATGTTGATAGTGTAATCGTCTTGAGTCAAAGGAGTGTTGTTGCTCGGGTTGATGGCACCGATGGTGGCACCTTCCACCTTGACGCGGGTGCATTGCAAGGCATCGGCACCGCCTTCGAGGATCTCGGCGATGGTCTTCACGACCAAAGGCAGCGCGTTGCCTGATGAAAGGATGCTGAATTGTTCCGCCTCGTTGCCGTTGATACCACTCAGTTCGACGAGACCGTTGTAGGTTGCCCGTTTGCCGTAGGCTTGTACCATGTCGCCCAAGGCGAGGGCCGTAGGCGTGGTGCCGTTGTTTAGGAAGAGGTCGATGCCGGCGGTTTCGTCTTGGATGTAAACATTGCGGCCATCGATGAAGGTCACCACGCCTTGTACCAAGGCGTATTCGTTGAGGGCAAGGGCACGGGCTTCGGCGATGGTGATGACGCTCGGAGCATTGGAGATGATGTAAGTAGCGCTGACGACAGGACTGTCGTTATACCCTTCCTTCGCAGCGTATGCCCAAACGGTCGTGGTTTCATTAATACTAATGAAGATGGGGCTTGCAAAAACCACCCAAGGACCACTTTCAGAGTTGAGGCTATAATAGATGGTGGCACCTTCAGTTGCGCACGTAATGTTCACGTTTTGGGATTCATAATAAGTGCCACCTGGAGGTGTGAAAGTGGGTGCGGCCACTGTGGGTGTGGGTGGGACGCTACCTCCCGTCTCCCATGTGATATCGATTTGTGACAAATACATTGCACCACCGGCTGAACGAAGTCCGACATATTCGTAGGAACCTGAAATTTCCAACTCGACGCTTTCGCCTTTCACGATGGTGCCGAGGAGGTCGCCATAAGTTTCAGCACTATACAATTCTGTCGGTGAAGTGTAGGCAGTATGGCTACCATACACGTTCAAGGTTCTGCCATTGTTCGTGCTTTCGTTCCATGTGACAGTAACATTGGTAACTGTACCACCTGATGCTGTGGTGATGATACCAGAGTTGCTGTTGTTGCTTCTCAATTGGATGGACTCGTTACCGCCTGCACTTTGACCTGCATAAACAGCGTCGGAATTGCTGGTCTTTCCTTCCCAACTGGTATAGGTTGTGCCAGTGACACCGGTTAACTCTCGGTCAAGTTGGTCGGTAATCACACTTCGCAGCTGACCCCAAGAGGTCATTCCCGTCAACAGTAGGAATGCTGTTAACAATAAAGTAAGTTTTCGTTTCATTGGATGGAATTTTAATTATTTGATTTTTAATGATTTAATTTCCGATGAAAATTTGTTGTTCAAACTTTCAAAATTAGGAAAATGTAGGTGAAGGTTTGGAAAAGAACGCCGATTAGTTATCAACATTTTATCAACAATTTATCAACAGATTTGTCAACAAGGAGTGTTGAATAGTAAAATTGTCGAACTGTTTTTCGTAAAAATTCAATATTTGTCAAAAATTGTTATCTTTGCAGCGTTATAACATTGTTATGCTATGAAAAAAGTAGTTAGAACAGTATGGATTGGTGCCTTGTCGGGATTGGCTTTTTTGGCAGCATGCTGCTCGCAGAACGGCTTGACACGCAAGGAGCGTAAACAGCTCGTCAAGGAACGCGATTCCATTCAGGACATCTTGACGCGTCGCGAGGGTGCGGCTGTCTACGGCTCGCCCGAAATCATCGCAAGATATGGGGCTGAGACCTATCGACTTCGTAGCCAGCTTGATTCTATCAATTACAAGTTGGGCGAAGATGTGGATTTGGAGAAGAGCGCACGTCGTTTGGCTTTACAGGAACGTATCGTTGAACTTCAAGCGGCCATTCAGCATCGTGAAGGAGCCTGTGTTTACGGCTCGCCGGAAGTTCTCGAAAACTACGGCAAGGAAACCCAACGCATGAGGGATGAACTTGAGGTGGTCCGTAAAGAATTGAGGGAGCTCAACAAGCCTGATTCAAAGATTAATAACGGCGATGCGGAAGTCTTGTATGGCACTCGTAGGCCGTAAAATCTTGACTTTTTATCACTAAAACCATGAGCGAACGTCTCGGCTTTTATAAAAAGGTGATGCTCGAGCTCAATCATGCCGTGCTGCAAAAGCGCATTGAAGAGCATGAATTGCATCAGCTTTTTTGGGAGTGCACGCTGCGCTGCAATCTCAATTGCCGCCACTGCGGCTCGGATTGCCGTATGCTTTCCGAGAAAGATGACATGCCCTTTGAGGATTTTGCCAAGGTACTTGATGAGGTGCGTGCCCATCAAGACCCCGCCAAGGTGATGGTCATTACCACGGGCGGTGAACCAACTATGCGCAATGACTTGGCGCATTGCGGCGAGGAAATTACCAAACGCGGTTTCGTATGGGGTATGGTGTGCAACGGCATGTTGCTCTCACATGAAAAACTCGATGAATTTGTAAAAGCTGGACTGAAATCCTTGGCGGTCAGCTTCGACGGCTTCGAGGAAGACCACAACTGGATGCGCGGCAATCCCATGAGTTATAAGAACGTGCTGCGTGCCGTGGAGGCCATGACACATTGTTCGAGCCTCACTTGGGATGTCATCACCTGTGTCAACCAGCGCACCATCAAATACTTGCCCGAGTTCCGCGATTTCTTGATTTCGTTGGGCATCCGTCGCTGGCGACTGTTCACGGTGTTTCCCTCGGGACGTGCTGCCAACGACCCCGACCTGCGGCTTTCCAACGAACAGTTTGTGGAGATGATGGAGTTTATTAAGAACACGCGCTTGCAGGGCAAAATCAGAGCGGATTATGGCTGCGACGGCTTCCTCGGCAAATATGAGGGCGAGGTGCGCAATCATTTTTATTCTTGCAGCGCGGGCATCAACATCGCTTCGGTGCTGGCCGATGGCTCCATCTCGGGTTGTCTCAGCATCCGCAGCGACTACCACCAAGGCAATATCTATAAGGATAGTTTCTGGGATGTGTGGCAGAACAAGTTTCAGGTCTATCGCGACCGGAAATGGATGAAGACCGACCAATGCGCGCATTGCAAGATGTGGCGTTATTGCCAGGGCAACGGGATGCATTTGCGCGATGGCGACGGGAAACTGCAATTGTGTCAATATAATATGATTAATTCCATGTAGAGACGCAAAATTTTGCGTCTCTACCAACAGAATCATGAACAGGATTTATATCGTCGGTTACATGGTCGCGGGCAAGACCACCGCGGCGCGACACTTGGCTAGCCACCTCGGTTGGGAAGTGGTCGACACGGATGCCCTGTTCGAGGAGAAATACAAGATTTCTGTCTGCGATTTCTTCAACAAATACGACGAACCACTCTACAGGAAACTGGAGTCAGAGGTGCTGAAATCCACGGAAAACCTTGACAATGTGGTAATTTCGACGGGCGGCGGTACGGCTTGTTATTTCGACAACATGGAATGGATGAACCAACACGGTCTGACGGTGTTTCTCCGCATCAGCCAAACGGCAGTGGTTGACAGATTGCTTCATGCCAAACGGAAACGTCCTTTAGCCGAAGGAAAGACTGAATCAGAACTGACCGAATTTGTGAACCGACATTACACCGCTCGACTGCCTTTCTATGAGCAGGCCAAGATTACCGTGAAAGCGGAAAACCTTGATTTGGAGAATCTTATCAAACAGATAGAAGCCAAATAGTTACACCTATATTTCTTGTCTTAATTCCAGCAGACACACATTTTCCACATGTTGCGTGTGCGGGAACATGTCGACGGGCTGAACAGCCATAACTTTATAAGCTGAATCAAGCAGTTGTAAATCTCGTGCCTGCGTGGCTGGGTTGCAGCTAACATAGACGATTTTTTTGGCGCGGATTTTCAGCAGCTGTTCCACCACTTTCTCAGCCATGCCTGCACGCGGCGGGTCGGTGACGATGAGGTCGGGCTGACCGTTGGTGGTGATGAAGTCATCGGTGAAGACCTTGGCCATGTCGCCGGCATAGAAAGTGCAGTTCTTGATGCCGTTGATTTCTGCATTCACCTTGGCGTCTTCAATGGCGGCCTCCACATACTCAATACCGACCACCTTTTTCACAAAATGTGAGAAATACTGAGCGATGGTGCCCGTGCCAGTGTAAAGGTCATACATCAATTCGTCGCCTTGCACATTGGCAAGGTCGAAGGCGGTCTTGTAAAGCCTTTCCGCTTGATACACATTGGTTTGGAAGAACGAAACGGGGCCGATGCGGAACTTCAAATCATCATGACCTGGTCGTGGAGAGGCCATGGTTTCGATAAGGTATGGCTCGCCTTTTAGGCACTCAAAAGGCAGGTCGTTGATGATGTCGTTCAGCTTCGGATTGATGACTAGGAGTAGCGAAACAATTTGCGGGAAGGCCATCTCCAAGGCTGGAATCAGTTCGTGGCGCACGATGGCGTTTTCCTCGCCGATGACGAGGATGACCATGAACTCGCCCTTCGAGTTGCAGCGGATGACGAGGTTGCGCATCAGACCTTCGTGGGCGCGGAAATTATAGTAGGGTAGGTGGCGTTCCAAGGTGAACCGCCTGACAAACAGACGGATGTCGTTCGACGGGTCAGCTTGTAGGTGACATTTCTCGATGTCGACTACACGGTCGAAGAGTTGGGGCAGGTGGAAACCGAGACCTTTGCAGTATTCCTCGTCGTGGGTGCCGATGGGTGCGCCGTCGGTGAGCCACTTGCGGTTTGAGAAGGTATATTCCAGCTTGTTGCGGTAGGCAAACTGCTTTTCGCAGCCTAAAATCGGGCGAATCTCAGGATACTCGATTTTCCCGATGCGGTCGAAGTTGTCTTTCACCTGTTTCTGCTTGTAGTAGGTCTGCCATTGGTAATCCATGTGTTGCCATTTGCAGCCGCCGCAGAGACCGAAATGCTGGCAAACAGGCTCCACGCGCTTGTCCGACATTTTCTTGAAGTTCAAAATCTTGCCCTCAAAGAAGTTCTTCTTGCGCTTGTATACCTCGATGTCGACCACATCGCCAGGCACGCCAAAGGGGATGAAGACCACGCGGCCTTCGGGCTTGGCTACCGACATGCCTTCTGAGCCTGCATCGACGATTTCCACGTCTTCGATGTATTCGGGTTCTCGTTTCGTTTTGCTTCTTACCATAACTATCTTTTTTGTCACAAAACCTACAAAACTAGCAAAACTTCAGTAGTTCGAAGGGCAGCAGCACTACCGTGCGCTGCCAGAAAGCCGCCGGTTGGCGTGCTTTCCCATAGTTTATATATGTTTTGGAGGTTTTGCATGTTTTGTGATTAAATGGAAAAAATCTCCCAGGTCTTCTTCGCTTGTTCCTCAAACATCTGCATTCCGCCATACACCTTAGCACCCCAAGTCTTGCCCAACTCCATGAAAGCAGTCTCTTTCGGGTTGTAAATCAAATCGATGAGGATGTGCTTCTTGGTCAGGGCTTGGTAATGGATGTCAGGGAAACCGTCCACTTGTGGAGCCATGCCCAAAGGCGTTGTATTAATGATAAGGTGGTTTTGGTGCAGAACTTCGTCGGTTAGCGTATCGTATGTATAATCGCCTTTTTCGGCGTCGCGACTGACCATGGAATAGGGTATGCCTTTCTTATTCAGCACATACTGAACTGCTTTGGAAGCGCCGCCTGTTCCCAAAACCAAGGCGTGGTCGGTTTCCTTGCCGTTGATGGCGCGATTCAGCAATTGCTCAAAGCCATAAACATCGGTGTTGTAACCTTTCAATTTGCCGTTCGTGATTTTCACCACATTGACCGCCCCGACTTCTTTGGCTACGGAATCCATCTCGTTCAATATCGGGATGATGGCTTCCTTGTAGGGTATGGTCACATTGAAGCCACACAAATCGGGATATTTCTCCATCACCTCGCGCAGCTCGTCCAACGATTTGAGGTCGAAATGCTGATACACACAATCCAAGCCTTCGTATTCGAATTTCTCGTTGAAGAGATGTCTCGACATGGAGTGCTTCAATGGATGCCCTATGAGTCCGTAGCGTTTCATTTTTTAGTAACTTTTTTGTTTTGGCAGGGGACTTTTCTCAATTTAGTTAATTCCAAATATCGCCCCAAATCCCAAGGTGCAAACCACACCCACAATAATGCTTGCCAACACCACGCCGCCGATAACAGCAATCACGCTTTTCTTGAAGTCCATGTCCAAGAAACTGGCTGCGAGGGTGCCTGTCCAAGCCCCTGTGCCAGGCAACGGGATGCCGACGAAGAGCAGCAATGCCCAATAGAGTCCGCGACCGGCTTTGGCTTGCAGTTTCTCACCGCCTTTCTCGCCTTTCTCGAGGCACCAGTTGCAGAACCTGCTGAACCAGCGCACTTTGACATCCTTGCCCCATTCCAAGACCTTGCGGGCGAAGAAATAAATGAAGGGCACGGGTAGCATGTTGCCAATGGCGATGATGATATAGCTCCAGAAGAGGCTGAAGTCGGGATTGGCGGTATGGATGCCATAGGCCACAGGCAGCGCGCCACGCAACTCGATGAGCGGCACCATGGCGATGAGGAAAATATAGATGTAATTCTTCATGCGGGATTGGTGTTGGTTTCTTGGTTCTTTTTGTGTTGTTCGATGAGTTCGAGGATCTCGTTGTCGTTGGCCAACAGCTCTCGGTCGTATTCCAGGAAATCGGGCCAGGCCCCAAAGTCGGCGTCAAGTGCTTGGTCTAAGGCTTCCAAGCCTTGACTGCGGCAGCCTTTGACGAAATAGGCGTAGGCCAATAAATAGAGGAGTGACGAGTCGTTGTCGGTTTGCAGTAACCCGAACTTGATGGTGTTGATGGCCTCGTCGATTTTGTCCTGTTGGCCGTAGAGGTCGGCGATATAATAATAGGCATCGGCGTCGTTCGGCGTTTGCTCCTGAATCTTACGCAGGTATTCCAGTGCCTTGTCGTATTCCTTGAGTTTCATGTAATCCGTGGCAATGGAGTAGAGGTGGTCGGTCTCCCAAGGTTCAAGTTCCAAAGCTTTCTCGAAGTATTTGATGGCTTTCTTGCTGTTGCCACGGTCGCTGAAGACATAGCCGAGACCAGCATAGCCCGAGCCTATCATCGGATTGATTTCCAAAGCCTTGCTGAAATGCTCCTCGGCGGTTTGCAAGTCGTTGAGACGATAATAACAGTCGCCGATGGTAGTGTGGATCATGGAGGTTTCAATGCCGTTGCGCAGGGCTTCCTCTAGGGTGTCGATGGCTTCTTTGTATCGGCCTAAGTCGTAATAAATGTCGGCCAGATGCATGTTGGTCCAGAGGTCCTCAGGGTCGATGCTGAGGGCATATTCGTAAGGGTCTATGCTCTCTTCGTATTGACCCATCATGCGGTAGATGTCGCCGATGTTGGTCCAAGCCTTGCTATTGTAGGGGTCTTTGTCGATGAGCCCCTGGAAATAGAAGAGGGCTTCTTCTTTCCGACCTGCGCTGAGGTAGCAGCAACGGATTTCGTGGTAGATGGTATCACGGTCTTCGGCGAAGGGCAGGGCTTTGTTGTAGAATTCCAATGCTAGGTCGAATTGCTGCATGTGCTGGTATTCGTAGGCAATGGCGTTGTAAAGGTCGAATTTCTCGTCTTCGTCGAAGTAGGGCAGGGCGCTGAAGTAGTTTTGAAGAGCTTCTTTCGATTTGCCCAAAACGGCCAGACAAGAGCCAAGGGTGAGGAAATAGTCGGGGTCTTCTTCGTCATCGCGCACCACGTGTTGCATGATTTCAAAAGCACGTTGGGCATCATTCTCCAGGAGGTACTGCCGCGCATACTTGATTTTCAGCATGTTGCTCTCGGGATGCTGCGCCATGGCCAGTTCCACGGCCTGCCGTGAGCGTTTCAGCTCGTTGTGTTGGGTGTAGTGGTCGATGATGTATTCAAACTCCTCGCTGTCGAAGTAAGCCGAGTCGTGCGCCTTCAGCATTTCCTCATAACGCTCGATGGCTGCTTTTCGATCCTTTTCCTCCTCAAGATAGTCTTCAAAATCTTCGTCGTCAAACATGGTTTGTCTGGTAAAATTTGGTGCAAAAATAATAAAAAACTCGGAAAATCTGGCCTTGTTTTGTATCTTTGTGCTTTCTAAAACCAGTGAACGTGAGAAAACTTAGCCTCTTTTTATTGCTGATATGCTTGAATATCACTATGATGGCACAAAAGGAATGGACAGTGAAGTCGGTGCCCAACACGCGTCTGGAAAGCAACGACATCCACGTTTCCGATCCTGACGGCTATTTGTCGGATAGCGCAGAGATGAACATCAACTCGGCTTTGTCTGCCATCCGTGACAAGGCGGACGTCTTTGTGGTGACGTTGAATTCCATTGGCAAAGTAGATTCAAAACGCTTTGCTACTGAATTGTTTAATTATTGGGGTATCGGTAATGCCGAGTCCGACAATGGCGTGTTGCTTTTGTTTGTGGAAGACCAACATGCCTTGGAGTTTGAGACGGGTTATGGCGCAGAGGGAATACTTACTGACGCGAAGTGTGAACAGATCTTCCGTACTGTCGTTGTGCCGTTTTTCAAAGCGGGCGACTACGAAAGCGGACTTTGTGCAGGTGTGGCCGAAATCGTAAATATATTTGATGGGGAAATCCCATTAGGTTTGAAGAGTGCATTGTCTTCAAGTGATGGAGGAGATGACGGTATCGGCGGCTTGAACGAAGAAAACATGAGTGGCTTTTTCACGTTCTTTTGTTTTTTCCTTTTTGCGATGCCTGTGATAGGCTTGGTGTTTTGGAATAAAAAAAGGAAACAAAAGACGGGTTTAGCGGGTTATCAGTTAAAGACTGAAGACAATGTCAGTTATATCGATGGTTTCAAGCCTACTTGGTCTGGGTCGCCTTGGGAAGGGAAAGGTTGCCTTGGGGGAATCCTCATAGGGCTGTCCATATTTGTGTTCTTTTTCATCGCTTACCTGTTTATCACCACGAAGTATCCCGAAATGGCTGAAAGGAAGCAATTTAACTGGTCAGCTATCATCACTTTGCTGCTGTATTTCACTTGGATTTGTTTCATTCAGAACCGTCGTACCCTTAAGACGGCAGACGACTTAGCCAAGAAAACGATGCAACCGAAGGAGATCTATAAAGCAGCTTTCAGCAATACGGGAAACAAACTGACGATGGGCTTGGCTCCCTGGCTCGGTGTGTTTTTCTACAACAAAATGAAGAAGCGTATGGAAAAAGCTCCGGAGTTCTGTTGTCCCACCTGTGGCCAAACGATGACGAAAGACGAATCTTTCCATCTGTCTGAGGTCCATGAGCTGGAGAGTAAGGTTGAGGCGCTGAGTTTTACCCCTTATCGTTGCCTTCATGGCCATGAGTTCGTGTTGACAGGGATGGGCAAGCAGTTCGGTAAATTCACCACTTGTCAGAAATGTGGCGCTTATACCATGAAAAAGACCAAGTCGGAAACCATCAAAGAAGCCGACTATTCCCATAGCGGTGAGAAAGTGGAGACTTGTGTCTGTCAGCATTGCGGCGAAACGATCACAAAGACTATCGTGATACCGAAGCTTGTCCATTACAGCAGCAGCTCATCTTCCAGTTCTTCAAGTCACGGCAGTTCTTCAAGCCATCATTCATCGGGAGGATCGTTTGGCGGAGGACATAGTGGCGGTGGAGGATATTCGGGGAAGTGGTGATGTCTGTTACAATCTTACCTCTGTTTTTGTTGTATTATCGCATTATTCTTTGTGTAGATGAAATCAAAATCCAAGAAAAAGCCCAAAAAGCAAAAATTCAGCAGCGTAAAATCCCTCCTCAAAGCCGACCGCGAGAAAGAAATCGAACAGTACGGCAAGCAGGTGAGTATGCGGCCGTCGAAGGTGCATAAGTCGAAGAAGGACTATGACCGAAAGAAAAACAAAGTGCAAGAGCGTGATTTGGATTAGTTTTTTCCGTAGCTTTGCAGTCAGATTATCGTAAAATCAAAACACTTCCAATATGACTATCAATGAATTAGAAAGAATCGCCTCACAGGTGCGACGAGACATCATCCGCATGGTGCATGGCTGCCAGTCGGGTCACCCAGGCGGTTCGTTGGGCGCGACCGACATCGTCACGGCCCTTTATTTCGACCAGATGCAAATCGACCCCGCTAACTTCCGTATGGACGGCAATGGCGAGGACATGTTTTTCCTTTCCAACGGCCACATCAGCCCGATGTTCTATAGCATACTGGCTCGACGCGGCTATTTCCCTGTCAAAGAGCTGGCAACCTTCCGTCGCCTCGGTACACGCCTGCAAGGCCATCCCACCACGGCCGAGGGCTTGCCTGGTGTCCGCATCGCCTCGGGCTCGTTAGGGCAGGGACTTTCTGTGGCTGTTGGTGCAGCTCAGGCCAAGAAACTAAATGGTGACCAACATATCGTCTACGTCCTCATGGGCGACGGTGAGCAGGAGGAAGGCCAGATCTGGGAGGCCGCCATGTATGCGCCTGCCAAAGGTGTCGACAACCTCATCGCCATCATCGACTACAACAAGAAACAGATTGACGGTCCCACCGATGAGGTGCTGAACCTTGGTGACCTGCGTGCCAAGTACGAGGCCTTTGGCTGGTATGTCCTAGAAATGAGCGGAAACAACATGCAGGCCGTCGTGAACACCTTGAAGTTTGCCCGAGCGAACACCCACCAAGGCAGGCCGCAGCTCATCTTGGCACACACTGAGATGGGCTTTGGCGTTGACTTCATGATGGGCACGCATAAATGGCATGGTACAGCTCCGAATGACGAGCAGGCCGCTAACGCACTTTCACAATTAACAGAAACACTAGGAGATTATTAGTCACAAAACATGCAAAACCTACAAAACTTCAATAAAGTTTAGGGAAAGCGGGCCAACCGGCCGCTTTCCGGCAGCGACGCGGTTGCGTAGCTGCCCTGCCCAGAAAAAGGTTTTGACAGTTTTGTGGGTTTTGTGATAAAAAGAAGAAACTATGGATTTCACAATTCAAAACCAAAAAGATACAAGATCAGGGTTCGGTGAAGGCCTGCTTGAGGCGGGTCGCCGCAATCCCAAGGTGGTGGCCTTTTGCGCCGACCTCACCGGCTCGCTGAAGATGGGCGACTTCGCCAAGGAGTTCCCCGAGCGTTTCTTCCAGACAGGCATAGCCGAGGCCAATATGGTTAATATGGCGGCTGGTATGGCGTTGAGCGGCTTCGTGCCGTTTACGGGCACTTTCGCGGCTTTTGCTACAGGTCGTGTCTACGACCAAATCCGTCAGAGTGTGGCTTATTCCAACAAGAACGTGAAGATTGCCGCTTCGCATGCAGGGGTCACCCTTGGTGAAGATGGTGCCACGCACCAAATCCTCGAAGACATCGGCATGATGAAGATGCTGCCCAATATGACGGTCATTGTGCCTTGCGACTTCAACCAGACCAAGAATGCTACTTTAGCCGCTGCTGAATATGATGGCCCAGTGTACCTGCGTTTTGGTCGCCCGAAGGTGCCGAATTTCACCCCTGTGGATGAGAAGTTCGTCATCGGTAAGGCGCAGATGCTGCAAGAAGGCACTGATGTGACCATTTTCGCTTGCGGCCACCTTGTTTGGAAAGCCATTGAAGCCCTCCCGATTCTGAAAGAGATGGGTATCAACGCGGAATTGATTAATATTCACACTATCAAGCCGTTGGATGTGGAGGCCGTTTTGAAGTCGGTGAAGAAGACGCGTTGTGTGGTCACGGCAGAGGAGCATCAGCGCAACGGCGGCTTGGGCGACAGCATCGCTCAGGTGTTAGCGCTGAACATGCCTTGCCCGATGGAGATGGTGGCTGTCAATGATGAGTTCGGCCAAAGTGGCACGCCTGATGAATTGATGAAGGCTTATCATCTCGACACGCCTGACATCGTGGAAGCCGTGAAAAAAGTTGTGGCACGCAAACAATAAACGACAGAAATAGACGATATAAAAGGGATTCCTTGCGGGAATGGATGTATGGCTGTCGTATTACGGCAGCCGATTTGGCAAACGTAATTTATGCGGCTGCCACAATGTGACAGCCCTACAAACCCACATTCTCGCTAGGGTCCCCAACAATTAAACGATTCAACAATCAACAATTCAACAATAATGAAAAAACTAACTACACTATCCCTAATCGCCCTCGTCATAATGGGCATGTTGTCGGCTTGCGGCAACAAGAAAGAAGAACCCCAAGAACCCGCCAAAGCCATGAATGTCATCTACATGATTGGTGACGGTATGGCCTTGCCGCAAGTGTATGCGGCCATGTTGGCCTCGGGCGATAATATGACTTTTTCGCAATTCCCTTACATCGGTGTGGTGGATACCCATTCGGCCAGCAATGACATCACCGACTCTGCTGCAGGTGGTACGGCCCTCGCCAGCGACCACAAGACCAAAAACGCTATGGTGGGTATGAATCCCGATACCATCCCAGTGATGACGGTGCTTGAAGCCTTGAAGGGACAGGGCAAGGAGACGGGCATCGTGGTTTCGTGCTATGTCACCCATGCCACGCCTGCCACCTTCTATGCCAAGGTTCCGCATCGTCGTCAGTATGAGGATATCGCTATGCAACTGGCAGAATCAGAAAACATTAACCTAATTATCGGTGGTGGCATGAAGCACTTCAACCAGCGCAAGGACAGCCTCAACCTCGTCGAACGTATGGAGAACGAACTGGGTTGGAAGGTGTATGACACCCTCGCCGACATTGACGTGACCTGCAAGAAATACGCGGTAATGGCGAATGCAGACCACATGCCGAAAGCTGCCGATCGTGGCGACTTCCTGCCCCGTGCAGTGAAGACGGCCTTGCAGACCCTTGACGATGCTGAAAACGGTTTCTTCCTCATGGTGGAAGGCTCGCAAATCGATTTTGCTTGCCATGCCGCCGACTCCGCTTGGATGTTGGACGAGATGATGGACTTCGACTATGCCGTCAAGGTGGCGTTGGATTATGCCAAGGAGAAGGGCAACACGCTTGTTGTGGTCACTGCTGACCATGAGACGGGTGGTCTGACCATGATTGACAAATTAGGAAAATACACCAATGTAAGCTTGAATTATTCGACAGGGAGCCATACTTGCCTGCCCGTGTTGGTATATGCATACGGACCTGGTGCAGAGCAGTTTACAGGTTGGATGCAGAACAGAGACCTCAAAGGCAAGATTCTGAAAGCCTGTGGCTATGAAAACATTGGAGATAGTATTCCTGAATATGATGGCCCCAAGATCAAGGCCATCAGAACCAACCTTGACTCCAACCGCAACAACTGATTGCAACTAAGATGAAACTCTCTGCCGTCATCGTCAACTATAATGTCGAGTATTTCCTCGAGCAGTGCCTTTACTCGGTGCGCCGCGCCATGCAGGGCATCGAGGGTGAGGTGTTTGTCGTCGACAACAACTCGGTCGACGGCTCGTTGAAGATGTTGGCGCAGAAGTTTCCAGAGGTAAAAGTCATCGCCAACAAGGAGAATGTCGGTTTTGCCAAGGCCAACAACCAGGCCATCCGCATCTCGACGGGTGAGTATGTATTGCTCCTCAATCCGGATACGGTGGTGGAGGACGACACCTTCTCGAAATGCATTGCTTTCATGGACAGCCATCCCGATGCGGGCGGTCTTGGCGTGAAGATGGTGGACGGCAAGGGACAGTTTCTTCCGGAGTCGAAGCGTGGGCTGCCAACGGCCAAGACGGCGTTCTATAAGATGTTTGGTTTATGCAAACTCTTCCCGCATAGCAAGCGTTTTGCCCGTTATTACATGGGACATCTCTCCAATGACGAGACCAACGAGGTCGAGATTTTGGCAGGCGCTTTCATGCTGATGCGGAAAGAGACGTTGGACAAGGTTGGCTTGTTGGACGAGACCTTTTTCATGTATGGCGAGGACATTGACCTGTCGTATCGTATCACGCAAGGCGGTTACAAGAACTACTATTTCCCCGAGACACGCATCATCCACTACAAGGGAGAGAGCACCAAGAAGACCAGCGTCAATTATGTCTTCGTATTCTACCGTGCCATGGAGATTTTTGCCAAGAAGCATTTCGGCAACTCGTGGGCCAAGTCGTTCTCGTTCCTTATTAATGTGGCCATCTATATTAAGGCGTTCTTTGCCTTGGTGTCGCAGTTTTTCCACAAGGCGGCTATCCCATTTTTGGATGCGGTGTTGGGCTATGGCGGCTTGGCGGCCATCAGTTATTTCTGGGGCCACAGCAATATTTACGGCGGCGTAGGCACGTATCCGACGGTGCTTTTTGCTGTGGTTCTGCCCATCTATATCTTGATTTGGCTTCTTTCGACGTATTTCACAGGAGGTTACGATAAGCCATACAACATAGGAAGGGCTGTGTTGGGTGTGGCTTTCGGTAGCGCAGTAATTTTGGTGCTTTATGCCTTATTGCCTGAGAGTCTGCGTTTTTCGCGTGCTCTGATTCTCTTTGGTATGCTGTGGCTGGCGCTTGAGATGAGCCTCACACGTTTCATAGGTGTCTTAATGGGCAATGAGAACTTCCAGTCGAAGAAGACAGAGAAGAAGCGCTTTTTGGTCATCGGTAGCCCTGAGGAAACGCAGCGAGTCAATTCCATTTTGGAGAGCACTTCTATTAAGCCGGATTTCATTGGTTTGGTGAGTTCGGAAACGCAAGGTGAGGCTCCTGAGGGCTTCATTGGTAACCTTTCCCAGGTGCCTGACATCATTGAGATTTACAAGATCACCGAGGTCATTTTCTGCTCGAAGGACGTGTCGCATCAAGTCATCATCGATAAGATGGTGGACTGGCACGCCACCAATGTGGACTACAAGATTGCTCCAGAAGACAGCCTATCTATCATCGGTAGCAACAGCATTAACACGCGTGGCGACCTTTATACCGTTGATATTAAGGCCATTGATACCGTAGCCAACCGTCGCAACAAACGGCTATTTGATGTGATGACGAGTTTGTTCAGCATCATTTTCTGGCTGCCTTTGGCTTTGGTGGTGAAGCAGCCTGTAAGGTTCCTGAAGAATGCCATACTTGTTTTGTTCGGTCGCAGAACCTGGGTGGGCTATTGCTCGCCTGCCGATGAGACGCAGAAACTGCCCAAGATTCGCAGGGGTATTTACAATCCAGCCTCTTATATGGAAAAAGACATCGAAACCGATGTCTTTAACCAGATGAATCTGCTTTATGCCCGCGATTATACTGTTTGGAAAGACGCGGAGATTTTCTTCAGGTCCATCATGGCAAAATAAAGTTCATCATGCGTAGAGCTTTATTCTTTGTCCTGTTGCTTTGCGTGTCGTTTCAGCTTGTGGCTCAGCGTGAAAAGACCACTTTTCAGACCTTGTCGCCTTGGAAACCGTCGACGGATATCTGTTCCGATGTCGTCATGGTGTATGGTACGGGCAGCAGTCCCACGCTTTCGTTTCACGACCGTGTGAAGTCTTGGCGCGACCGAGGTTATACTACGCATTTCATGACAGGTATTTCGTGGGGTGGATTCAAAGATTATTTTTCAGGTCAATGGGACGGAGAACTCCATGATGATGAGGTGCAGAAAAGGTCTTCAGGAGAGGATATTATGCATGGCCCTAATGTGCCTTACATTGTGCCAACGCGTAGTTTTTTGGCCTATTTCAAAGAAAAGCACATCAAACCTGTGATTGACGAGGGTATCAATGCCATTTTCTTTGAGGAGCCCGAGTTTTGGGTGTGGAGTGGCTATAGCGAGGCTTTCAAGCGGGAGTGGCAGGACTATTATGGCTTTCCGTGGCGACCTCAGCACGAGTCGGCGGAGAATACCTATCTCTCCAACAAGCTCAAACATCACCTTTATTGCCGTGCGCTTGACGAGGCTTTTGCATACGCCAAGCAATATGGAAGAGAGCGTGGGATGGAGGTCCGTTGTTTTGTGCCGACCCACTCCTTGCTCAATTACGCCCAATGGGGCATCGTGTCGCCTGAGGCTAGTTTGAACGCCATGGAGAACTGTGACGGCTATATCGCTCAGGTGTGGACGGGCACTTCACGGATGCCCAACCATTATAACGGTATGCTGAAGGAGCGTGTCTTTGAGATGGCTTTTCTGGAATATGGCTGTCTCGAATCAATGGCACGACCTACGGGGCGGAAGATGTTTTTTCTGACTGACCCTATTGAAGACCGCGTTGTGAACTGGGAAGATTACAAGCGCAACTATCAGGCCACCTTTACCGCACAACTGCTTTATTCTAACATCACAAATTATGAGGTGATGCCTTGGCCTGACCGTATCTATGAGCGTGAATACCCTATCAGCGCCGACAATGAGGAGAAGACCCATATTCCACGGCCATATTCTACTCAAATGCAGGTGATGATTAACGCGCTTAATGACATGCCAGCCTCCGAAAACCTTGTCAACGGTTCGCAAGGCATCGGCGTACTTTTGTCGAACTCCATCATGTTTCATCAGCCTTTTGAGGGCTTTGAGGACCCGTATCTTGTCAATTTCTTTGGCCTCGCCATGCCGCTTGTCAAGCGAGGCATTCCTGTTGGCATCACTCACATGGAAAACCTTGGATATGAAGAGACTTTACGTGATCAGCGTGTGTTGCTGATGACCTATGCCAATATGAAGCCCCTTGACCCCGAGGCGCATCAGCATATCGCCGATTGGGTGGGGCAGGGGGGAAGCCTGATTTATTGCGGGCGCGACGATGATCCGTTCCAAACCGTTCCCGAATGGTGGAATACCAACGGGAACCATTATGCCGCCCCTTCTCAACATCTTTTTGCACTGATGGGCATGGACGAACAAGTTGCTGAAGGACACTACACTTTTGGCGAAGGCCATGTCTATGTGTTGCGCCACAATCCCCAAGAGTTTGTCCTTACTGCGGGAGCAGACAGCCTGCTATTGCACACCTTAAAGTCGGCTTACGGCCCATACGAACAAAAGAACTCCTTCGTTTTGCATAGGGACCCTTATCTGATGGCCTCTGTTGTAGACGAGAGTCCCGTTTCGAGTGAGCCATTGGTTTTAATAGGCCGTTTCATAGACTTGTTTGATCCTTCATTGCCCGTGCTTTCCGAAAAGTTGGTGCAACCAGGAGGGCAGACTTTTCTTTATGATTTGGATAAAGTGGCCGATAAAATGCGTCCTCAGGTGCTGGCTTCAGCTTCGAGACAATATGAAGAAGTGGCTACGTCAAATAGTTTTAGCTTTGTTTCCAAATCGCCAGCCAACACGGATAATGCGATGCGTATCCTGTTGCCACAGGCACCTAAGCAGGTGCAAGTAAGCGTCG
>CAMYXV010000027.1 GCA_947303055.1 uncultured Bacteroidales bacterium | reverse complement strand
GAGAGAGGTGCTCACCCGTGATGCTCAAGAACTGCTTGGTGCGACCCGTAATGACGATTTCGCAGTTCTTGGTATTGAGGAATTTGATGGTGTCGCCAATGAGGTAACGCCATGTGCCAGCACAGGTGGAGAGCAACAAGGCATAATCCACACCCTCCTTCACCTCCGAAAGCAACAAAGTCTTAGGATGCTCCACAATGGTGCCGTCTTCGTCGAAGTTCTCCTCGTTGAAAGGCACAAACTCGAGATAGATGCCATTGTCAACCAAAAGTTGCATCACACGCTTCTTCAAGTCAACTTGATAGGCGATGTAACCCTCTGAAGCCAAGTAACTTTCAACATAAATTACTTCCTTGCCGAAGATGCGCTCAAAACTCTTCTCATAAGGTGCAAAGGCCACGCCACTGTGCACATACACCATCAGATTGGGCCAGATATCATGTATGGTCTTGAGGTGATACTCCTTGATGATGCGCTCCAGCAGGATTTGCACCCAAGCGGGCACACCCACGATAACGCCGATATCCCATTTGGGTGCCGCCTTCACCATGAGATCCATCTTTTCGGCCCAGTCCTTGACCTTCGAAATCTTCTGACCAGGTTTGTAGAAAGCCTCAAACCACGACGGAATCTTGCCCGCAGAAATGCCCGAGAGGTCGCCGGCATAGTAACCAAACTCCTTGTTGTACTGTAAATCGGTGCTACCGCCAATCATCAAGATACCGCGGTTGTAGAAGTCAAGAGGGAAGTCGTAGCGTGTGGCCGAAACCAGTTGGCGGATACCTGCACGAGTAATCTTGTTGTTCAGGCCCTTAGTGATGGGGATGTATTTCGAGGCGGCCTCCGAGGTACCTGAACTCAAGGCAAAATACTTGATTTTGCCAGGCCAGGCGATGTTGCGCTTGCCTTGCAGGTTGAGGTACCACCACTCGTCATGCATCTTGTTGTAGTCGAACACAGGCACGCGCTTGCGGTAGGCTTCAAGAATGTCCTTCGATAACAGAATCTCGTCAAAATGATAGAACTTGCCGAATTCCGTGAATTGCGCTTTGACCAACAGTTTCCTTAACTCGCGTCTTTGGGCACGAATCGGGTCAGTGTGGTTTTGACGGATTTCGACAGGTATATTTTTAATTTCCGCTGCGGCTTTCACCAAAGCACCGACAACGGGAATAGGCATATTTCTTCTTCCAATAATGGGTAGTTTCATCTCATTCACATAAAAACGGTGCAAAAGTAATGAAAAAGCCTTACTTTTGCACCATAAACTTCAAACGACTTGTGATGAAAACAAAACTTTTTTTCCTATTACTAACCCTCGGCCTTGTGTTCCCAAACTTGTCGAAGGTTGCCGAAGCTCAAATCATCGAAGTATCAGGCTTGCAATCAGGTGTTTGGGAGGCTGAGACCATCGTTGTCAAAGGGAATGTGACCGTTCAAGATTCACTGAATATTATGCCAGGGACCACAATCCTATTTGATGGATTCTACAGCATTAATGTTAAAAACAACGCCAAGTTGAACGCCATCGGCACAGAAAACGACTCTATCCTCTTCACCATTGCCGACACGACAGGATTCCATGTTTTCGACTCTGGCCGTGGCGGCTGGAATGGCATCCGTTTGGACAAAGCAGGTGCCTGCAAGTTCAACTACTGCCGCTTCCAATACGGCAAAGCGGCTTTGGATGACGACCAAGACGGCGGTGCGTTGCGCATCTTCAACAGTGACAATGTGGAAATCAGCCACAGCACCCTGTTCTGCAATTTCTCCCGTGAACATGGAGGTGCCTTGAACGCCGTTGACTCGAAGGTGATGATACACGACTGTAAAGTAAACAACAATTTGACATACACTGGGTTAGACACGGTTTACTTTATGTATGGTGGCGGACTGCGTTTCCTGAAATGCGAAGTGGACATCATCAAAACCAACTTCCGGTACAACTATGGAGAGAGTGCCATCGGAGGCGCCATAAGCATTGACAGCTGCGAAGCCAAGATTGACCGTTGCCGTTTTGAGTATAACTACGGCATCAACGGGGCGGGGCTGTATCTCATTCGCTGTTATGACAACCCGTGCAGCATCACCAACTCGCTTTTTGCCAACAATATCTCAGGGCACTTTGGTGGCGGACTGGCCATCAGCGACTCATCGCCGTTAGTCAGCAACCTTACCGTGGCCAACAACCATTCCATCGGTGTCAACTGTGGCGGTATCTTCTTCTACCAAAACAGCTCGCCCGCCGTGTGGAATTGCATCGTCTACGGCAACACCAACGAGGCCCCGCTTGAAGAACCTGTGCAGATGTGGTCGTGGACCTACGACGGTTATGCGCCCGAGTTCCATAACTGTTTGGTACAATATGGTTTAGAAAACATCTCAAATCATGAAGCCATCACCATTTATGAGAACTGTCTTGACGAAGATCCTCTTTTCGGTGGGATGGCTCCCGATGAGTTCTACATCTGGATTGATAGCCCTTGCTTTAACGCTGGCTCCCTCGATACGCCTGCTGAAGTCCTTGAAGGCCTCGATTTGTTGGACCTGCCCCGCGTCTATGGAGGAATCATCGACATTGGCGCCTACGAAGTTGACCCAACTGATGTCCCAGAAAACATAGAAAAGGAATGCCCGATTCGCATCGTTGGCAACCCGATTACGCCCTCAAGTTATGCCGAAATTGATTGCAAGAACATTTGCAATTTGATGGCCATGGTTTATTCCATTGATGGTAAACTATTGGTCAACAAAAACTTAGAAATTGTCCATATAGGCCTCAACCGCATTGAAATCGGTGAAATGTTCCAAAACCTGACCAACGGAACCTATTTGTTCGTCCTCGGAACGGCTGAAAAAACATTTGTGACTAAAATCGTTAAACAATAAACCTGTAGGGCTGTCGTATCACGGCAGCCGCTTTGAATATTTCATACGGCTGCCACAGTGTGACAGCCCTACAAGCCTATTGTATGGATTGCTCGTAAAACGACCTTCGCTGTTCCTTGCTGACCTTGATTTTACGATAGTGTCCTGTCTCAAGGTCGCAATCGAATAAGGTCTGGATTTGCGAAATAAATACGTGTGAATAAATGCGGTTTTGAAACGCCTGTTTCTCTTGCATGAAGGCGATGGTCTGCTTGATTTGGTCGAGGTCCAGATCTTCTTTGGTAAAGACGAAGAGACCAAATTCGTTGAAATCACCGTAGAAACCGTTGTTCACCTTGTCCATCTTGATTTCGAGGATGCGTTTTAAGGGCAAGGCCAAAGACCAGAAATCGTACTCGTTGCGACCGATGAGGGTGCCATCACCCAAACCATAGGCGTAACCGCTTTGATTGATGTGGCGCAAATCCTCGGCATTCACCTCTTTGACATCCTCCCCTGCCATCTCGTTGACCAAAGCATTGGCCACGTTCTTGTTCTCACGGATGGCACGCGTCACCTCGATACCCAAACTCTGAGATTCGTCCTGAAGGTCAGGCCTATCGCGATTGACCAGATTCGCGTAATGCTCACCCAAAAGGGTAGCCAGCGAAACCATGGCGTAACGCTCAAAGAAACAGGTATCGAATTTGGGGTTTAGCATCGGTTGGTAGTTTATTTTGTCAGAAAGAGTTTCTGTGCCGCGCCGTTCTCGCCTTTGATGAAATACAAGCCTTCGGGGAGGCTTCCCAAGTCAATTTGGTTAGCACCCGACTTTAATGCATATCTGCCCACACAACGGCCTTGAACATCCATCACTTCCATCTCGGTGGCAGTTTTCACTTCGATCGTAAAACAACCTGAAGTCGGGTTGGGCCAAAGCTTTAAAGTGCTTTGCTCGGGCTCATCAAGGCCCACATTGCCGCCGCCATCGCCAACGAAAAACTTGTGTATCTCGGTCATATAACCGATGTCGTATTGGGCTTCGCTATGGTACCAACTATGGTTGCCGCCAATCACTTTGATGTGTTGCAATTCGGCCTCGCCTTCGTAGGTATAACGCACAAAGAGCAAGCCATCGTTTTTGAGGTCAGGGAAGGTGTCGATGACGGGATCGGCGACGCAATGGTTGGCGTTTTTCCAATAATCGAGAATGGCGTCGACACCCAGGCCGAGGTTGCCAAAATACTGCGAGGTACCACTATATCCCACCACGGGGTCGGCAGTGCCATGGATGTCAAGCATACGCACAGGAGCCACCGCTGTATGATTTGCCATGGAATGCGTAATCAGTCCGCTGACAGGCGCGCATGCCGTGATGCGGTCACCGTGTTCGATGGCCATGCGATGGGTCATGAAACCACCCATGGAAAAGCCTGTGAAGAAAACACTGTCAAGGTTGAGGTTGTAAGGTTCGACCAACGAATCGAGCAGCGCCATCAGAAAGCCTGAGTCGTCGGTATTACTGGCATACAAACCAGCATTCCACATCGTTCCCGATCCTTCATCCAAAGCCTGCGGGATAACGATTGTCCATTCAAAAGCATCTGCAATCTGTTGGAAATGAAACTCATTGTCGACATGAGTGATATTGTCCGTCCATCCATGCAGGAAATACAACACCGGCACAGTGGTCTTTTCAGTTTGTTGAGGTGCCCTCACCAAATATTGACGCTGAACGCCTTGCCATTCAAAAGTCTGAATCTGAGAGAACAGCGGTCCGCAAAGCATCAGCAAAGCGGATAAAACGCTGATTTTAAGTAAATTTCTTGTTTTCATAGTGATAAGAGTTGATGGATTATTTTGGGCAAAGATACACTTTTTCTTTTATCTATATATCTCCAACCTCATCACTCGCGTCGGTTTTGTCGTGCCCGTCAGTTTTTCGTCTATGCAGGTCTCGCCGGTGGGCACGAAGCCGCATTTTTCCATCACTTTGCCCGAAGCAGGGTTATCGAAATAATGGCTACTGATCAGCGATTTGATGTAGGTAGTCTTGCGGATATGCTCGAGCATGATTTCAAGTGCTTCCGTGCAAATGCCTTGGTTCCAGTAGGGTTTACCTACCCAGTAGCCGACCAATGGCTCACCTTCTCGTGCTGGAAGCTCGCTTTCGGACGCAGGCAGATACCCAATCGCACCGATGGCCTCGCCTGTCTCCTTGAGTTCGATAGCCCAATTGGTGTCGTTATGAAACACGGTGTGGATAATCTCCAGACTCTCCTCCACACTCTTATGCGGTGGCCAACCCGCACGAGGACCGACCTCTGGGTCAGAGGCGTATTTGAAAAGTGCCTCGGCATCATCGTCGCGCCACGGACGTAATAGGATTCTTTCTGTTTCCATTATTTATTTGTTTTGCTTTTTCTTCCGATCGTAATATTCTGCTGTAGCAGTAAAAAACACGTCACCACTGCTATTGAGGGCGGTCTCTACAGAGTCCTGCACCACACCGATGATGAAACCTATGGCGACGGCTTGCATGGCCACATCGTTACCAATGCCAAAGAACGAGCATGCCATGGGAATGAGAAGCAACGAGCCACCCGCCACACCCGAAGCACCGCAGGCGCCGAGGGTGGCAATGAGACCCAAAAAGACTGCCGAGGCAAAACTGACCTCCACACCCACGGTGTGTGCCACAGCAAGTGCAAAGACGGTGATAGTCACCGCTGCACCATCCATGTTGATGGTGGCACCCAAAGGAATGCTGACCGAATAGAAGTCTTCGTCAAGGTCAAGCTTTTTGCATAGTGCCATGTTGATGGGGATGTTGGCTGCTGACGAACGCGTGAAGAAAGCACTCACCCCGCTCTCTTTCAGGCAAGTAAATAAAAGCGGATAGGGATTCTTCCGCAGCATCACAAAGGAAATGAGCGGATTGAAAACCAAGGTGTTGACCAACATGCAACCCACCAAAAGTAATAACAGGTGACCGTAGGTGGTAAAGACCTCAAGGCCATTTTCCGACACCGTTGTAAAGACCAATCCGAGAATACCGAACGGGGCAAACTCAATGATCCACTTCACCACTTTGGAAATAACCGTGGCAAAATCATGAACCATAGCGATGGTAGACTTATTGGCTATCTTCTTGAGGGCAATACCGATGATGATGGACCAAAACAGTATGGCGATATAGTTGGCATTGGCGATGGCCATGATGGGGTTGGTCAGCATACCCGTCAGCAGGTTGGTGAACACCTCCGACAGCGAGCCCACAGCGCCTTCCATCTCGGGCACCTCAACCAATTGTAAAGTCACTGGGAACATGAAACTGCCCACCACTGCACAGATAGCCGCAATGAAAGTGCTCAGCATATAGACCGCAATCAATGCGGCGAAACGATGTCCATGCCCTTTACCTGCTTTGGCAATGGACGAGGTCACCAACACAGCGACCAACACGGGAGCAATGCCTTTCAAGGCACTGACGAACATCCTGCCCAGGATGCCAATGCCCGTCCATGAAGGCACCAATAACCCCAACACCGATCCGATGACCAATCCGATGAAGATGCGCAACATCAGGCTGACGTTAGTGTATTTTTTGACAATTTGGGCGGCTTTATTCATGGCATGTTTTTAGAATTGTGCTGCAAAATTACGTCAAATTCATGGTTTCTCCAACCCTGTCCTAATGAAATGCCCTTCCTGAACCGCCGCAAAAGTCGCAACAATAGTAATTACAATCATCGGAACAATCGATTCCAAGAACAAGGTCAACGGAACTCCTACAAAAAGCAGCACTCCTGTCACTTTATTAGCAATGGTGTGAGGAAAAACGCATTTCTTGTACATCACCAAGGCACAGATTTGGTTGATGACCTTAATAGCTACAATCACTCCACCCCAGATCCAAAGCCATTTGGGGAATGCCAAAGCAGGTATCAACTTAAAGCAACAGCATATCACGAAAACCAAATCTGCCAAACTGTCTATCATTGCACCTGTTTTGCTCTCACATCTGAGTCTTCGGGCGAGATAGCCATCTGCCATATCGCTTAGGCCACAGACGAAATAAATGACCCAGAAAGCACAACTCTCGACTCCGAAAAACAGAAGGCAAACGGCCCCTAAAAATCGAAGTGCCGATATAGCATTCGGCAGGGATTTCATCAACAATCTTTACTCGATTACAAAGCTCCTCGGATAGAAGTCGCTGTAGAAACGGCCATCCGTGGCGGTGAATTTCAGCACGCAATAGTTGGGGTCGGTGACGCCGCCAGGATAGTATTCCGTGTCGCCGTCGCGCCAAATCATCTCCTTGCTCTTGGCGTCGGTCAGCACCTCCATCGTGCCACGCAACATCATACCCTTGAAACCTTCGGCATCGCAGAAATAGATGCTGGCCTTGGGGTTAGCCTTGTATTGCGCAACGCGCAACGAGAAAGTGTTGGTAGTGAAATAAAACACCTTGATACCCTCGCGGACACGCGGTGAAAGCATGGCCTTGGTGCAAGGGAAGCCTTCTTCGTCGACTGAAGAGATGTAAGTGATCGGCAAAGTGTCCGCCATCTGGGCGATAAGGTCTTTTACGCCCGCCAAGGCAGGGTTTTCTGGAGCGGCTTCATTGATGGTCAACTCCTTGCGCCAGCGTTTCAGATGTGGGAAATACATCTTCATCTGACCGATGTATTCTTCCTTCGTGATGGGTTGGGGCAACCCTTTGTTGACCTCGTTCACAAACTGGGCGCAATGCTCAATCATTTCATCCATCGTGCAGTCTTGCAGGAACTTACCGTCCTTATAGCAATACATGCAATACTCTTCGTTTTTGCTGCCGTCGGCATTGGTGCCGAGCATTTCAGGGGTGAGCGGCATTCCGCAGCTCTGACAAAATCTTTGTTTCATACATTCTTTATTTAATAATTTACCTTGATGTCTTGTTATTCTGAATGTACAGCGGTCGCTTCCCCTGAGAATCGTATTCTCAATCCGAACATCGAATTGGCTGTCCGGTTCAAGTTGCGACAAGATATATAGAATGCTCTGTCGTGAGCACTCACATTGCTGCGGATGGTTTCTCAGCCCACATTTAACTTTAGGGCACGTACATTCCAAATAACTCAGTTCATATACCTTCCCTGGCTCAATCACCCTACCCGTATAGGACTTGCTGTTGTACCCTTCCGTATAGATCCTGTCAAAATCACCATTATACTTGGCATATATTTGCTTATGTACCTTGAGAACATGATCTTTTACACATTCGATGGCTTCTTCTCTATAGCATGCAATCATTTTATTCATATAGTGTTTATTGTCTTTTGCAGTTCTTCTAAGAATCGGGCGGCGTGTCCACCATCCATCTGCACATGGTGAAACTGAAATGATATAGGCAAGGTCGTTTTCAGCCAGCCTTTGCGGTAGCGACCCCACATCACCATCGGATTGCAGAATTGGTCGGTGTATTGGTTGACAATCGAGTCAAGCTCCGTCGTAACCATCGCCGATGTGCCAATCACCATTGCATCATCTACGAAGGAACTCTGGCAGGATGTGCGGGTCGCCTGTGTCAGGGTCAGGTAGTCAGAACAAAACTGCTCCAAATCGTCTGTATACGAGATATCGCATGAGTTGATGCCGCAATCCTTATTGTTTACTATCACGTTGATGGCCAAACAATCGTACTTGAACAATCTCCCATGCTCGGGAAGCAAGTAGAATTCCTCCATCTGGCTTGCTGTCTTTCCGATGCACCAGCACAAAATCGCATTGAATTTCAACCCCTTTCGTCGGCTTGCATGATAAAGCCGCGTTACGTCGAAGGTCTTAGTGAGGGTCACCATTGGCATGGGCGACTTCATCCATAGTTCAAATGCCTGAGCCCGTTTCGTCTCTTGTGGGTTGATTTCTTGTTTCATTTTAGATATGCTGTTTACTCTTAATATGCTTTGTGTACCTCTATCGGCTGAGCTTTTGAAACGAATATCATCCCGTCGTAAAGCTCCGTAGGCGAATCCCAAACGCGGTAAGCCATCGGCATGATGGCCATGAGCGGGGAGTAACCTTCGCCCACAGAACCCATCCAAATGTAACCCGTGACATTCTGTTTGAGTGGGGAATCGTCTGGAATTCTCGAGAAATCGAGCCAACTTATCTCGTAACCGCATTTTCTTGAGGCCTTGGCCAACGGATTGTAGGAATAAAAGGTATGATTGCTTCTGTTAGTATGACTTTCACCTTTGGGCAAACTCACTCGTGCTTTGAAGAAATCGGTGCCGATGGCAAAGTAGCCCTCGCCAAGTTCGTTGGCAAGCAGGTTTCCCATGGCTTTCCCAGAGGTCCCGTATTCGTGACGTTTCTGTATATGGCCGTTGTGAGCGGAAATGAAAATGCGATAATTGCCGCGCACCGATTCTTGGTCAAGAATCCAATACACATTGTCGGCCATGTACCTGTCGCGCAGCACAATCCCATTAGCCATGGAATCCATCACCTTGCCGATTTCACGGTTTTGGAGCAGGATGTCGGCAAAATGCACGGCCTGAACGGCTTGGGGGGCTTCGCATTGCTGCAATTCACGTTTTACATCCTCAATGACTTTTGTCCACTGCTCAGGATTGTATGTTTCGGAAAAACACCCCTTTTCATCGTCCCAGATTTGCTCCAATTCAGAAACGGACACGCCAAGTTCTTTTGCGACTTCAAGCAAAAAATGGCAGTTCTTTTCATAACGCTGCATATCAAAGCCGTAGAAGCAAAGCTGGTCGTCCGCACTTGCCTTTGTGTTATACTCGCGCATCCATGAAATCAGTTGTTCCATTTGCTCAGTCTGGTAGATGGGGAAACCGATGGCCGCCGCCGCTTCCTGTGCCGTTCCACTTCCACCATGGATATACCGGTTCACTGCCTCGCAACCGCCGTAGTCGCCTTCAAGGGCAAAGGCACGCACGCCGTATTTTTCGACCATCACCTTGAAAACCTCTAATTTGAGTTGCTGAAACTCGATGTTGCCGTGTGTGGCCTCTCCCAGTCCGATGACACGTGCCTGTGCAGGGACGGATATGTCCGAGGTTTTTCCGGCATATTTCGCAAACTCTTCGGTGTCGGCGCTTTTCCCCGTACCGAAACCTCCAAAATGCGAGAAAATACATGTCATCACAAGCACCACTACAAACAGCGCAAGCAATATCCAGCGCACGATGTGTTTTTTTGTTTTTTTGTCTTTCATGGTTTATATTCCTATTGTATTGGAATCATCTGCAAAAGTACATTTTTTCCCAAACCACCAGAGACCAAAAGCCAGCAAAAGGAGACCAACGACAAGGATAATCAGATACAAGGTGTTGGATTGATCGCTTAAATCTATGGCAGTGAGTGAATTGTTGGTGACATGGATGATGAGACCCGGGATGATGCTGCCCGTGCGCCAGTAGAGCCATCCGGCGAGGATTCCGAATAGCGTGGCAGTGACAAAATTCGCCCAAAATTCGTGTAACAACCCGAAAGCAACAGCAGAGATAAGAATGGCCACCCACGGACTGCATCGCGTCTTGAGCAGAGCACCAAGAACAAGACCGCGAAAACATATTTCTTCTATTATGGGACCAAAAATGCAGGCATTGAGGACTCCGGCAATTCCTGAAAAAAGCTGTTGACGACGTTCCAATTCTTCGCCTTGATAAAAAAGGTCAAAACCAAGCAAAGAGAACAAAGAACATACAACAAAAAAACAGGCTATGGCAATCAAGACTGACATGCCAATTGTGGGCCAAACCATACGCCGCTCAATGCGGCCAAACGACAGCTTGACATAGCCTTTGCCGAAAAACAAGACAGTGATGAACAAATAACCCACCACCAAGGTCCATTTCATGATTTCAACGTTCTTAAAGATGTGCCCTAGGATGGCACCAATAATTACTGTTGCAATATACAACCCCACAAAAATCAGGAGCAACTTTACCGATTTCACAAATTCCTCATTCATAGTATTTTGCTTGTTATTGAATTGATATTCTTATGATTCCAAATCTTTCAAGACCCCTTCCAACGTGATTTCGACATCGGGCTTGACAAAGATTTCATCGATGACATAATAGAAGGATGCGAGGAAGGTGTCGAAGAGTATGCAGGTAAAGAGGATCATAAAACCCTTCTCTGTTGGCCCAAAATGAATGAGATTGAGGATACCCACATACACTAGCCACAGAGAGAAGAAAACGAACAGGATTATCCTTCCCCATTTGTAAATTTTGAGCGTCCTGTGAGTATACTTCGAATTGTCGGCAACATTCATGGGTTCAGAATTTATCTTTCGTGTTCTCAGATAAACGTAAATGTTCAAGGCCATCGCGCCAAGTAACCATTCCAAAAACCAACAGCCGAAAAACCCATATACAAAATAGGCCAAAACTGCGGCAACTATAATTCTGATGAGCAGTTTCCTCTGCATTTTAGTCACACTCTTTTTTGTAGCATTGCTAAGCATAGCTTCGCTGACAATGGGCTCGCTTTCCAACTTTTCATTCAGCACAGCCAGTTGCGCCTTCATTTCTTCCAATTCGTTCGTTTCCATCGCTTTGCGTTTTTAATCGTTTGACATTTTCTTTAGTTGTTCCTTGATTCTAACCAATTTGACGGAGACATTTTTGGTAGAGATACCGACAATTTGCCCGATTTCCTCATAGCTCATGTTTTCCAACCAAAGCAGGATGATGGCTCTATCAACCAAACCCAGTTTGTTGATGCGCTGGTAGAGTTGCTGAATTTGCTTAGTGTCATCGTCGGTGTCGGTAAACAGGTTGATGTCCATGTTAAAGGGCACTGTCTCTACACTTCGTTTCTTTTTGCGCTCGAAAGTGAGGCAGGTGTTGAAACTGACACGCCAAATCCAAGTCTTCACATCGCATTTGCCTTGGAAGCTATCGAAGCCCCGCCATAAGTTGATAAGTGTCTCTTGAAATAGGTCGTTGGCCTCTTCTTGGTCTTTCGAAAAAAGATAGCACACGGTGAACACCGTGTTCTTGTACTTTTTGATGATGTCGGAAAAAGCCTTCTCTTTTTCTTTCATAGTTAGAATCGTTTGCCTATTAGACGCAAAAAAGGAGGAAAAACTACAAAGTAAGAAGTGTTTTTAAAACTTGTTATTTCATTATAATTCTATCTTTTTTTCATAAACCCTTGTCGGCACACCATCCATGTCATTCATTATCGTCAGATACTCGCACCCGTATTTCTCATACAATCCGATGTGATTTGTCGAAATATACACCTCCGACACTTGTTCTTCCTTTGCAAGGCGCTCGATTTCCTCAAATAGCAATCCCACATAGCGATGTCCCCGATGCTTCGGGAAGGTATAGACAAACCCCATCCAAGGTGATAGTTCCGTTGGCTGAATGTCGTCCTTTTTGGCATAGGTGCAATACGAAATCAACTCATTGCCATCGGTCAGCAGTAACACTTTGGAACCCTCCCCGACAGCTTCAAAGAACCTGCCCGTGCTCAGCAACTCATACAGAAAAGCACCTGATTTCCAATCGCTTCGCTTGATTTCCTCAAGCCAATACTTTTGACAGTCGCTTTCAAAGAAACTGATTACTTTCATGCGCGTTCCTTTTACAAACTCCAATTCTTTGTCCAGTAGTTTGTTGATTATCTGCTGATAATCCGAATCAATCATTACCACCTGCTCACCGTATTTCTGGCAATCTTCAATATAGGCATGGTTGTCTTCTTTAAGACTTTGGATCGTACAGTTAGCATCATCCAACCTGGCCTCAATATCTGAACCATGCGCCTTTATTTCCGCAAAATGTGCGTCAATATAGGCGTCTGTCATGGCAAGACAAACAAACCGAATGGATTGCAAATACTGTTCATCAAAGTCTTTTCTCCAATCAAACGGAATATAGCAACCCTCAACGATTAGGTTCTGTTTGTTTTCGATAACTGTCTTTATCATTTCCCGAACAATCGGCCACAAGTATCCCGTAAGCGCCTCATCGTCTTCAGGCGTCAGTTCGGTCTGGCCGCTACGAATCAACCCCATTTTCAGGTGGTCAATGGAAAGGTACGGAATTTTGTACTTTTCCAGCATTCGTTGTGCCAGAAGCGTTTTCCCCGTGTGTGATGCGCCTGTGATCAGAACAATCATAGCCTTGCCTTTATCTCCTTTCTAACCTTTTCTAAATCGCCACAAGAGAGTATGGGCATGAGGTTTTCAATCTCCTCAATGGGTTTATCCCACCACTTGAACTTGAGCAACAACCCAATTAATTCATCGTCAAAGCGTTTCTTAATGACATGACAGGGATTACCGACTGCGACAGCGTATGGAGGAATATCCGAAGCCACGACCGAATTGGCTCCTATGATGGCTCCGTCGCCAATATGAACACCTGGCATAATGGTCACATGCTGACCAATCCACACGTCATTACCAACGATGGTGTCACCTTTGAGCGGTAATTCGTTTTTTACTGGCGCAATGGCACTTCCCCAATCTCCACCCATGATGTAAAACGGATAAGTCGTTGCGCAATCCATTCTGTGATTGGCACCGTTCATCACAAACTCCACTCCTTTGGCGATGGCACAGAACTTCCCAATGATCAGTTTGTCGCCGATGAAGTTGTAGAAATGAGTGACATGCTTTTCAAACTGGTCGGCACCATCCACGTCATCGTAATAAGTATAGTCGCCGACGATAATGTTCGGATTTTTAACCACATTCTTGATATAGCACAGGCTCGTAATCTTCGGATTCGGGAAAGCCTCGTTTGGATTGGGTCTAGTCATATTTTTAATGTATAAAACTCACGATAGCGAAAATCAAAAACCTAACTGTCCGGGCAGACGGAGTTTTTCCTTTTTGGGGAAGGTCGCCTCGTAATCTTCAAATGCCTCGGGATTCTCATCCGCAACAAAGTAGCCTTTTGGCGGACAATAGGTGGCCTCAATGCCATTCAACCAACCAGGAATGAGTTCCTGAGCCAAAAAATACGGCACTTCAGCATCGCGCGGCTCGGCATGATAATGAATCTTTTTCTTGCTGGCCAAATCGAAACCGGCGTGTTTGTAGAACTCGATATTACCCTCCATGCAAAGAAAACCAACACCCCTTTCTTTAGCCTTCTCCAACGCATAGTTCAACAGTTTCAAGCCATAGCCTTTGCGCTTATAGTCGGGATGGATGCTGATGGGGCCGAAGGTCCACGAAGGCTTCTTTGTGCCGTCATCCAATACAAGCTCGGCTTTCGAGAACATGACATGGCCTATAATCATGCTGTGTTCCTCCATCACAAAGTCAAGTTCCGGGATGAAGTCGGGGTTGGTTCTGTATTGGTTGAGCACATAATGCTCCAAGCATCCAGGGCGATAGACATTCCAAAACGCCTCGCGCGTGAGGTTCTCTACCTCTTGATAATCTTTGGGTTGTTCTAATCTGATGTTCATTTTTGATGATAATGGTTCTGTTCAAGCTTCTCTTTGGCCTGACGGATTATTTCATCATCTTCCACCATCTCTAGTAACATCTGTTGGCTAGAAGTTCCTTCTTCGCCGTGTTCATTGTTCACTGAACGCATTTGGCTGAATTCTTTCAGTTCCTCTTCGCTTACTTTCATCATCTGCATACAACGGTTGCGTGTTGTCTGTAAGGACTTCAAAAACGCGTAACTGGTGAAATAATACATTGGAAAACCGAGGTCAAGGAAGCTTTCTATGTATTGAGCGTATTCCGATCCGAGTACCTCCTTTTTCAATTCATCCAACACTTGTTGTTGGTAAGAACGGCGCATGCTGTAAAAAGAAGAGACCTCGTGGACAAAGTTGACATTGCCGAGGGTGTTGAACGTCTCGATATTAGAAGAGAAAATGTTTTCTGTCGTTTCAGAAAACTCCTCAGAGGCAACCTTAACGGCTGGCATGATATGGAAACGCAGACTGTCGTAATACTCGGGGTGACGCGCAACCTCTAATTCCGCTTCTTTTGCCTGATGAATTGCGGATTCGGCTTCTTGCACCTGTTCAATGGTCTTGTCAAAGTCATAGAGGATCATCATGACCATTTCCTTCTTGGCGGCCGCTTTATGGCGTCTATCGATGATGGCCGAGGTGCCGAAGGTGAGTATGATGGAGAAGGTTGTCGCGAGAAGCGTCAACAGAAACTGTTTGGTGTCGGACGAAGGTTTTTCTTTCATATTCATTTTATTTTATTTGGTATGTTTTGTATCGTTGCCATTCTTTTTGAAGGCCATTATCATTGTCACCCTAAAAGAACTCTATTTGACAATCCTTTTTGTACAATGCACAATTTCCGCAAATAATACCTCAAACTAAGCCGTCACTGTTTTTAGTAATTGTCTTATAGTAGTATCAGTAAAGGTTTCCCAAATATTGAGATGTATCAATTTATACTTATCAAACAATCTACCAACTTTTTCGATTTCAAAAACAAGACGCAAATCGTTTTCATCAGCTTCTGGATGTACTTCGCGCTTGCTTCCTACACGAGCAATCTTAATTAAATAAACATCCCTAATACCACGACGTTTTATGTATGGCATAAAATAAAACAACTTGTTGAGAACAATTGATGATGGAAATCTTTTGCCAGTATAATAAATTCGTGCCGTTCCATCAAGAAATGACTCGACATTGTCTTTCTTGACAAGACTAATAAGCACATTCTTATCTTCTTCAAATGATAATAAATTGTAAACATTTTCTTCGTGAAATACAATCCCGTTAGGATATTCTGCAAGGATTGCCTCAAAATCAATGCTTTGTTGTGCTGTAACTGCATTACTATGTTGGGTTATAGTATTTTCTGCATCAGCATATTGTTCTTTCTCAAGGCCAAATGCTTGTCCATCCATCAAAGAAAGAGCTGGCAACAAACTTACTCGCATTAACATGTCTTTATTAATAGCACGTTTAGCATCATAAAAGCAGACAGAATGAACAAAATCTTGAACAGGCTGGCTATTAAGTATTTCCAATGTAAGCCGCGCCACATTGTATCTATCAAACCCAAGCATATAACAAGTGTCATCACATACCGCAGTTTTACCATCAATTTCTGAAACTAGAGAGAAACTTGTTTGCTTGTAGAGTCCCGAAATAATAACTTTGTATTTTTTAAACGTATAATCACCTATCCCAAACATACAGAATCTTGGCCTATCTTTATAGATAGAACTTTTACGGTTATCAAGATATTCTGCATGAGACATCAGATATTGATAAGTCTTTGGATGTTTTTCTTTTAGCACCTTAGTATCTTCGTTTGTGCTGTGTTGAGTCACTATAACATATTTGCGTGTTTGTGTAATAACTTTACCTTTAACATCTGAACTCTTAATAAGTGGGTATATGACATCATCTTCAATATCAACAACCTCACCAAAAGAATTTACGTACTTTCCGTTTTCTTTGGACAACTCCATCACTTTAGAGCAATCGTGTTTCAAGCCAGACCTCCAGGTAAATGGAGAAATACCATCTATCATTTGTGTTTTAACATAGTTATCCACATCAGCAACAAACTTGTCTTTAACCCATCCAAATCTATATAATAAAGTCTTTGTATAGAAGTCGAAAACTTGACAAATCCTTTCATGACCGCCAAAAAGACACATTGACAATAGTGCCGCAGAGACTGATACATTAAATTCCTTTTGAGCATCAATGTTATATTGTGATATTTTAGACAAAGATGCCTTGCCAGCTTTTTGTTCGTATACTAGATTCTTGATAACAGAATTTTTCAACAAGAAAGCAAAATAAACATTTTCGGCTGAGAACTTCTCAATCAACTGAATGCAAATGTATTCTGCAATATCAAAGTTTGCCTTACCTGTAATGGCTTCAAGACCTTTTACTTTCTTAAAGTTTGTTTTGATGGGCAGATTATCACTTCCAATTTCACTGAGTTTGCTATTGGTAACCCAAGGAGGATTACCAATGGCAAGCACTACTCTGTTATTGATGTGTTCAGAAATTTTCCTGAAGTCAAAATCAAATACATTTTCATGATAAAGATGGATATTAATTCCATCCAACGACTTCTCAAGTTTATTAAGTTTATCTTTTAAAACATCCAAGTACGGTTTAAAAATCTCTATTCCATAAACATCCTCGATGGTATCAAATGTCAGTAAAGCGGCAATGATGAAATTGCCTTGACCACAAGTCGGCTCAATTATAACTTGTGGGCGTATACCTTGGGCTTTCAATTGCTCACAAATAGATATGGCAAGCGGCAAGTTGGTCTGCCAATCGCCATATTCTCCTTTCTTTTCATTGACAATTACCTCACTCATTGTCTATATCTGCAACATATTTGACGATTGGAGAAATTCCATCAACTATTTCATTCAGAGAAACAATACGACCATATTGTAATCTCCATTGAAGAGCATTGGATATCGTAAGATAACCAATAATGGGAGGATTATTAAGAATATCTTTTGCCATATTCATCAACGTCACATCATCCGCAGGAATTTTGTGGTCATTTAGAAAAGCAAAAACATCATCTGCATTTCCGTTGTTCTGAATGATTTGTCTCAATCCTGTAGTCGTTTGATAATCAGCTGTTCTGCTTTTGTCAATATAAGTACAAGACACAAATTCCAACATTCCTTTTTTCTTCTTTGTGTCATCATACTTCTTATAAACGAAAACGATGAGATTATAACCAAGTCCATAGATTTTTTGTTTACTATCTTTGAACGGACAACTGGATTGTGGTTGTTTGATTGATGTTACTTTGATATCGGTATTAACTGAAGGCAAATCAAGCCCATTGGCAGAACTGCCAACTTTCATATCATAGTGCCCTGACAAATAGTCTTGAAACAAGTGCTCTACATAAGTGCCAACAGCCTTACCATCTGTCACGCCGAATAATTCTTCTCTATATTTTCCGCTTTCTAGTTTACAGAAAGCCTTTGCACTTTTGATTAGTTCTTTTTTATCTAGCTTTTTCATTGTATGGTTTATTTATTGATTGCAAAAGTACTCATTTTTCCCCTACTACAGTTTTTTGAAATAACATAAAAGATACACTCAGAATAGATATCCTTTAGTCATTTTTCTTGAAATAATTTGTATCGTTCCCTTTCTTTTATAGTATCATCATGCCCTCCCATGAAAAACTTCGCCTGAAGGTCTTCCTTAAAAGGCGCCCAATTCCCGCAAATGATGCCATCATGGGCAATGACAGGCTGAAAGATGCCGCTGTTGTTATGGGCTTTGTGTTTATAGTCTGGCGAAAGGACGATATCGCGGCTCTTATAACTGATGAGGTATTCGTCGTAAGGTGGAATCAAAAGGTATTTCCCTTTGCGGAAACCACGGGTACGACAATCGTCGGTCAGATAGAATTCCCTGCGTGGTAGAGACGCGGCGCGCCACGTCTCTACATGGAGGTAATTTCCTAATAATTCAATTCCTCTTCTACAATCGTTGATGTTCAATCCCGACCACCACACAAAATCCTCCAAGGTGGCAGGCTGGCGACTTTGGAAGTATTTGCGGGTGAATAGCATCAGGGCTTCGTCGCGGTCTATCTTCGTATGGACTTTCACCTTGTCAGCGGTGAGCGCGTAGGTCGCTTTCATTGGCAACAAGTCGCCACTGCAAAGTGTGCCCGACATCTCGGCCATGCGGATATGATACGACAAGCGATGGTCGTCCATGTAAAAACCCTTCTCTGCCAGCGCTTGAATGAAGTCCTCTTTTGTTACGCTTCCCTTGTCGGCGGCAGTTTGTGTGAGGATTTCGCGAATGCTCATCACTTCTTCCTCAGGAATGCTGATTTTATTGCTGCTCATCCAGCCTTTGGTCACAGCCATGGCCTTGGGCGCACAGAGTTCGAGGAACGGCCAATAGTTCTCTGCCGACACGAGTTGCCACGTGCCACGCATCAAATGAAAACGGATGATTTGACCGCTATCGAAAGCCTTCTTGAATGTCTTGGCTGAGGGCTTTTTGGTCCGCATCGCCACCGCCCAGCGCATTAAGCGGTATTCCTGCGCTTGCATGGCACCCATATAGTCCATCAACTCGACTGGCGTGTCGAACTGCGGACAAATGAGTTGCTGATTGAGCAAGCGAAGGGCAACTGGATTCATATCACTATTATACTAACTGACCTGTCAGCTGTAATGTTCAATTAATACCTCTTCACAAAGTCCGTCACAATCTTGAAAACCGGCTCGTAACTATCAAAAATAGCGTTCTCGTAGGTGTCGTAAATGGTGTGATAATACTTGAACGCATCTCCTTCTTCGTTCTCCAAAAAGATGCAGGGCACATGACGGCTTGCGAAGGGGTAATGGTCGCTGTTGGCGGCCAGTTTGCCACGGTTCAGCGCCTTGAAATAGTGGTTTTCGTTGTTGATTTCTTCAAACAAGGCAAAACCACGCAGACCTTCGTCGCTGGCCTCGCAGTACTGCACTGGGTTGTTGTCACCAATCATGTCGATGTTGAACAAATACTTGATCTGCGTCAACGGCACAAGAGGATTCTTGGCATAATACTCCGAGCCTCTCAAATTGGCGTCCTCGCCGGAGAAAGCGATGAAATACATGTCGTATTCGGGCTTGTTCTTGGCGTAATAGGCAGCCAAAGTGACGATGGCAGCCGTGCCCGAGGCATTGTCGTTGGCACCCGCGTAATACACACGACGACCGAGGTTACCCAAGTGGTCGTAATGCGCTGTAAAGACATAGCAACTGTCATGCTTGCGTCCTTTCACCTTACCGATGACGTTGAAGCACTCGTAGTCATCAAGGAACTTGTTGTCCATATTGACTTTGATGGACTTGGCATCCTTTGGGAAACGGTAAGGCACCCAAATGACGGGCTTGGGGTAGACCTTCTCGCCGTAAGCCTTGTAGAACTTCATCGGCTCCTCCCAAGTGAAGAGTATGCCAGCCACGGGGCTGAAATCCTTGCTTTGCATCCGTTTGAAATCCTTGCCGTGCTTGTAGCTGAACATGAAGTCACAGACCACGAAAACATTTTGGTTCTCAGGCTTCGCCAAGTCAGCGAAAATCTTCTCAGAGTCGTAATTGGCCGTGTCAATGTAATAAAGCCCGAATTCACCTTTAATGCTCGGGTTGAACTCGCGCACGGTGAAGTCCACGCCCGGGATTTGCTTCTTGCCGTCAACCCACATCTTCATGCGTCTCGGGAAGGTATTGATGTCCAAGGTGAAAGGTTGACAGATAACCTCGTCAACGCCTGCTTTGGCAAACTCTTTTGCAAGGTATTTTCCAGCCTTGTTGGCGCCATCCTTGGCATAGCCACGACCTTGGTACTTTGAGGAGCTCAACTCCTTGACAATCTGTTTGTAATGGTCTAAATCTTGTGCGTTTACTTGTACCGCAGCAAAAATCAGGGCGATAAGGATTCCGAAAAATGTTCTTTTTGTCATTGCTGTCTGTGTTTGAAAATTGACGCAAAAATAAGGTTTTCTCGCAATCTTTTGAGAAAAAGAATCCCGTTTCCGAAAAATGGCGTACTTTTGCAATCTATGAAAGACAAAAAACTGTTTATACTCCTTCTCTTTTTGCTCATCGGTATAGGTTCATTGAGAGCCCAACACCTCGGTGGTGGCCTGATGCTCGGTCCAGCCTTCAGCACCATGAACATCAGCGGCAACGACAGCACCTCCTTCCGCACCGACTTCACTGGCGGCGTACGCATTGCTCTCATCCCTGAGCATTCCATCATCGGTGCCGAAATCGATGTGCTGTATTCGCGACAAGGAACAAGTTCGAAGAAAGGGTATGACGAAATCCTAAACTCGGTTCGTTATCTGGAAAAGTCCCACTATATCAATGTGCCGCTATTGCTCAATATATACCTTCGTAAATGGAACGAGGACGATGAGGACGAATCCAGGATCCCACGACTGCGTATCGGGCCTCAAATCGGTTTTTGCGTAGGCGGCAATGAGGTGATCAGTGTGCAAAGCAAAAAGAAGAAACAACAAATCATCACCCCTTGGGAGAGAGGCAGCTTCAACCGCATTGACTACGGC